>JBPCKC010000012.1:0-109821 GCA_051004675.1 Solirubrobacterales bacterium | reverse complement strand
GGTGCGGTGGACGGCGACGGAGAAGTCCCGCAGGGCGCGGTTGTTGATCCCGAGGACGTCGGTGCCGACCTCGAGCGCGCGCCCGAGCTCGCGCTCGTCGTGGACCGCGACGAGGCAGTCGAGGTCGAGCGCTCGCGCCTCGTCGTGGAGCAGCGCCAGGTCGTCGTCGCCGAGGGCGGCGGCGATCAACAGAACGGCGTCGGCGCCGTTGACGGCCGCCTCGGCGAGCTGGTAGGGATCGACCACGAAGTCCTTGCGCAGGATCGGCAGGCCGGACGCCGCGCGGGCCTGGCGCAGGTCGGCGAGGTTGCCACCGAAGTTCGGCTCGTCGGTGAGGACCGACACGGCGGCCGCACCGCCACGCTCATAGGCGCGCACGATCTCGGTCACCCCGGCGGCGCCCCCGATCTCGCCCGCGCTCGGGGAGCGGCGCTTGAACTCGGCGATCAGCGAAAGGCCGGGACGGACCAGGGCCTCGTTGAAGGGGCGCCCGGCGCCGCCCGTGGTCCCGATCTGAGCGTGTAGCTCCGAGATCGGCACCGCTGCGCGGCGGTGCTCGACGTCCTGTCTCGCTGCGGCGACGAGCTCTTCGAGGGTGCTCATCCGGCGGAGAGGCTAGCGGTGGTGTCGATCAGCCGCCGAAGGACGCCGGCCGCCTGCCCGGTGTCCAGGGATTCGCGGGCCTTCGCCACGCCACCCGCCAGGTCCCCGCAGGCGCCGGCCGTCAAAATCGCCGCGCCCGCGTTCAGCGCCACGACGTCGCGGGCCGGGCCCGTGTCGCCCTCCAGCACCGCCTTCACCACGGCCGCGTTCTCCTCTGGGCTGCCGCCCGCGATGGCGTCCAGCGAGCCCCCCTCCAAACCAGCGTCCGCGGGATCGGCGAACCACTCGCGAGTGGCCCCGTCGCTGACCTCGATCACGCGGGTGCGGCCCGCGATCGACAGCTCGTCGAGGCCGTCCTCGCCGCTCACGACCAGCGCGCGCTCGCAGCCCAGGCCCACGAGCGCCTCGGCGATCGTCTCCTGGTAGCGGCGGTCGGAGACGCCGAGGAGTTGGCGCCGCGCGCCCGCCGGGTTGGTGAGCGGACCCAGGAAGTTGAAGATGGTCCTAACGGCCAGCTCCTTTCGCACGGGGACCACATGCTTCATGGCGGCGTGATGGGCGGGCGCGAACATGAACCCGAAGCCGACCTCGTCGATGCAGCGCGCCACGGCCGCGGGAGCGAGCTCGATTCTCACGCCGAGGGCCTCCAGCAGGTCGGCGGAACCGGAGCGGCTGGTGTTGGAGCGGTTGCCGTGCTTGGCGACGGCGCACCCGGCGCCCGCGGCCACGAGGGCGGCGGCGGTCGAGATGTTGAAGGTGGACGGCCCGCCACCGGTGCCGGCCGTATCGAGGAGGTCCTCGCGGCCGGTCTCGACGGCGGCGGCCAGGCGGCGCATGCTGCGTGCCAGCCCGACCAGCTCGGCGACCGTCTCTCCCTTCGCCCGCAGCGCGATCAGGAACGCGGCGGTCTGCACCTCGCTGGAGCGACCCTCCATGATCTCGTCCAGGACCGCTGACGCGTGGTCGGCGGTGAGGCTCTCGCCGCTCGCGACGGCGTCGATTGCGCGGGTGACGATCTCGTTCGGCATCTAGCGGCCGTTCTCGCCCAGGAAGTTACCCAGCATGTCCTTGCCGAGCGGGGTGAGCACGGACTCCGGGTGGAACTGGACTCCCTGTGCGGGCAGCGAGCGGTGGCGCACCGCCATCACCACGCCCTCCAGCGACGCGGTCGCCTCCAGGTCGACCGGCAGCTTGGGATCGGCGACGAGCGAATGGTAGCGCCCGGCGCGCAGCGGAGTCGGAAGGCCCCGGAAGACGCCCGAGCCGTCGTGTGCGATCTCCGCATCCTTGCCGTGGATCGGCTCGCCCCGGATCGTGCGGCCCCCGAACGCCTCCACCATGGCCTGGTGGCCGAGGCAGACGCCGAGCGTGGGCACGCCGGCCTCGGGGAAGGCGCGGGCGGCCGCGATCGAGGTGCCGGCGTCGGCCGGGGTGCAAGGGCCCGGGGAGATGACCAGCCGCTCGGCCCCGCGCGCCAGCAGCTCCTCGACCGTGGCGGCGTCGTTGCGGGCAACGTCCACGTCGGCCCCCAGCTCGCCGAGGTACTGGACGAGGTTGTAGGTGAACGAGTCGTAGTTGTCGATGACGAGGACGTTCATGGCCAATCCGGCTGCGCCGCCGCGAGCTCGATCGCCTTGAACACGGCGGCCGCCTTGTTGACGCTCTCCTGGTACTCGTAAGCGGGCTTCGCGTCGGCCACGGTGCCGCCCCCAGCCTGCACGTGGACACGCCCGTCCTTGACGACGACGGTGCGGATGTGGATCGCGGTGTCGAGGTCGCCGTCGAAGCCCACGTAGCCGATCGCGCCGCCGTAGGAGCAGCGCTTGTGCGGTTCGAGCTCGTCGATGATCTCCATCGCGCGCACCTTGGGCGCGCCCGAGAGCGTCCCCGCGGGCAGCGTCGCTCGCAGCGCGTCGACCGCGCTCACGTCCTCGCGCAGCGTCCCCGAGACCTGGCTCACGATGTGAAGGACGTGGGAGTAGGTCTCGACGGCCATCATCTCGTCCACGGTCACGCTGCCGTACTCGCACACCCGGCCGAGGTCGTTGCGCCCCAGGTCCACCAGCATCACGTGCTCCGCGCGCTCCTTGGGGTCGGCGAGCAGCGCCTCGGCGTTGCGACGGTCCTCCTCCGGGCTCGCGCCCCGGGGGTAGGTGCCGGCGATCGGCCGCGTCTCGACGGTCCGCCCCGTGACCTTGATCAGCGGCTCCGGCGAAGCCCCGGCGAGCTGGAAGTCCCCGAAGTCGAGAAAGTACATGTACGGGGAGGGGTTGACGGTGCGCAGGCCGCGGTAGATCGAGAACGCCTCCACGGGGGCCGGCGCGGAGAACCGCTGCGAAGGGACCACCTGGAAGGCGTCGCCGGCGTGGACGTACTCGACGATCCGGGCGACGTTGGCCTCGAACTCCTCCCTCGTCAGGTTCGACTCGTACGGCTCGACGCGCCGCGGCGCGGCTGGCGCGGCGACGGGCACCGGGCCGCGCAGCGCGGAGCGCGCCTCGGCGATCAGCGCCTGAGCGTCGGCTTCCTCGAAGGGGAAGGCGAAGACGCCCAGCTCGTGCTTGAGGTGGTCGAAGACCAGCATCAGCTCGCAGACCATGAGCGCCAGGTCGGGCAGGCCGAGCGGGTCGGGGTTGGGCTCCGGGAGGCGCTCGACGGTGCGGACGAGGTCGTAGCCGAAGAAGCCGACCGCGCCGCCGGGGAACGGCGGCATGTCCTCCGGCACGGCGACGCCGCAGCCGGCGACAAGCTCGGCCGCCAGCGCATAGGGGTCGCCGGAGTCGCCCAGCGACCAGCGCAGCTCCCGGTGCGGGCGGAAGCCGAGGAACGAGTAGCGGCCCAGGCGCCCGCCCTGCTCGGCGGACTCGAGCAGGTAAGCCGGCCCCTCGAAGGCCTCGCGGAGCTTCAGGAACGCGGAGACCGGGGTCTCGCAGTCGTCGATGACCCGGTCGGCGACGGGGACGACGCGGGCCGTCTCAGCCACGACGGCCATTGAGAGTCTCCAGGACGGCGCTCAGCGGGACGTCCCGGGAGCGCAGCAGCACCTGGAGGTGGTAGAGGACGTCGGCGGCCTCCTCGGCCACGCGCTCGTCCGACTCGCCCGCCGCGGCGCGCGCGGCCTCCTCGGCCTCCTCGCGCACCTTGGCCCCGATCAGGTCCGGATCGGCGAGCAGCTCAGCCGTGTAGGAGCCCTCGGGACGCTCGCGGGCGCGGTCGGCCAGGGTCCGCTCGAGCGCCCCGAGGGCCTCGTGGGCCGCGGGCGCGGGCGCCAGGCCGGAATCGAGATCGCGGTGAAAGCACGAGCGCTCGCCCGTGTGGCAGGCCGGGCCCGCCGGGTCCACGAGCGCGACGACCGCGTCGGCGTCGCAGTCGAAGCGAAGCGCTCGCACCCGCTGCGTGTTGCCGGAGGTCTCCCCCTTGTGCCAGAGGGCGTCGCGGGAGCGGCTGTAGAAGTGGGTCTCGCCCGTCTCCCGGGTGCGCGCGAGCGCCTCGGCGTTCATGTAGGCGAGCGTCAGCACCTCGCCGGTGGCGTAGTCCTGAACGACGCACGGGACGAGGCCCGCGTCATCGAAGCGAATCTCGGTCTCGCCCGCATCACCCATGCTTGCGGGCAGTCTAGGGCCGCAGCGCGCCTACTCCGAGGTCTTGAAACCGAGCTCGGTGAGGCGGCTCTTGCAGAAGCGGTCGGTGATCTCGTCGCCGGCCCTCAGGTAAGTCCCCTCGGGACAGTTGACCTTGCCGATGCCGATCACCTTGCCGGTCACGAGCCCGGTGCGCTCGAACGCGAAGACGTGCTGGTCGGACGCCCAGCCCTCGGGATAGTCGAACTCGGTGATGTCGTTTGTGTTCTTGACGACCTTGATCGTGCCGACGACATCCGAGTCGCCCGCGGCCTCCGTCGCGGGGTCCCAGTCCGTATCCATCGCCAGGAAGCCGCGCTTGCCGTCCGGCGCGCCGACGTCGGTGGCCCCGTAGTCGAACTTGCGCTGGTGGGCTTGGAGCGCGAAGTCGTCCACGTCGAGTGAGAGCTGCGTGAAGGCGACCGACTGGTTGGGCGTCGCGAAGTAGCCGAGGTGGGTGGGCGGGTCGGCGTGGATGCCGATCGAGCCCTGGTTGGCCTGGTCGGGGCTGACGTTGATGCCGCCCAGCCCGATCCCCTGCTTGACGCGCCGCAGGTTGTCGTCGAAGACGCCCTTCGCGCAGTTTGGCTGGCTCTCCATCTTGCAGATCTCGAGCGAGGCCGGCATCGGCCGGGCACTGAGCGCCTCGCCGCTGTTCGCCACCGAGTAGCCCGGCCAGGTCGTGTCCTTGTCGTACTCGAAGAGCTCGACGGGCTGCGGCTGCCCGGAGCTGTTTCGGCCCCTGTAGTCGATGGAGGTCCGCACGGGGCCCGAGATCGCCGTCAGCTCGACCCGCTGCGGCAGCTTGTCGAGCGTGGCCTTCAGGGTCTCGGTCCCCGTCTGGGGATTGTCCTGGCCGAAGCGGGTCTTGAGTTGCCTGTGCGTGTCGATTCGCAGCACGCGCTCGATGTCGTTGAAGGCGTTGGCCTTGACGTCGCCGATCAGGAAGTCGGACCGCCCGTCGCCGAACTTGTGGAGGAACAGCTCCTTCACGGCCGTCAGGCGGGCGTGAAGGACGTATTTCGAGTCGGTGTCGCGCGAGTAGAGCCCGTCGAGGCGACGGTAGATCGCGCACGGTGTCGAGCCTTGGTCGATGCACTCCGTCTGCGGCAGGCGCTCGTCAGGCCCACTGGTCATCTGCAGGTCGAGCTCGTCGAGGATGTTGTCCGTGCCCGAGGCCTCGAGCTTGAGCGGGAAGCCCCCGCCTTCCTCGCCCGGCCGGTTGCGCTGGTAGCTGAAGTGCAGTCTGCGCGGCATGTTCTTCAGCCGCACGTGGAGGTCCTTCGCGCGGACGCCGTTGGTCCCCTTGGGCAGGTCCGGCATGTTGATGCCGTCAAGCCGCACGTCCGGCCCCGAGTTGGGGCCGCGCGCCGATGCGTCGCCGTAGACGATCTGGCTGCGCGTCGCCGACGCCTTGCCCATCTGGAGGCGAGTGTTCGGCTGCAACGTGCTGATCCGCCCGCTGATCTGCTGCTGGCCCTTGGAGTAGTCCTTCGGGTCCTTGGGGAGGTTGAGGCTGACGTTGATCGGCGTGCGCCAGATCGGGACCTGCTCTGCGCCCTTGCAGATGATGGTTCCCTTCGCCTTGGTGCAGGGGTTGGGATCGACGAACTCGGGCGCCGTGTCGACCCTCACGTCGAGGTCGGGCGCGAAGGTGATATCGGCCGTCTTCAGCCGGCTGATCCCGCCGCTGATGCCGTAATAGGTCTGCGTGTCGGCCATTCCGACGCCGTCCTCGCAGGGGTGGATGCAGAAGGTCGGGAAAGTGGGCGCGGCCTGCAGGGCGTCGAACTTCACGTACCCGATCCCTCGCTGGTCGGGGGTACCGAACTCGAACCGCCCCGAGCCCAGCTCGGCGTCGAGGTGCTTGGGCGCGCGCGTCAGCTCGACCTTGAGCCAGTGGGCGCGGTTAAAGAGCGGGGCCTCATCGTCGGCGATCACCCGCGCGAACGGCACGTCGGCGCTGGCGTCGTAGCTCAGCCTGTCCTCGGCCCCGGAGTAGACGAGCTTCACGTCCTCGTCATCGGCCGGGTCGCCCGGCAGGTCCTCGACGCGGGAGTGGATCTTCAGCCGCTTCGGCGGACCGCACAGGATGACCTCGCACGTGAGACCGGGCCGCTTGCCGGAGGAGACCACAGGCCGCTTGCGGGGCAGGCGCCGCACCGTCTCGACGTCGACGGTCGCGACGTCGACCGTGGCGTCGGCGTCGTAGATGATCGTCTTGCGGTCGGGCGTCGCGTCGGTGTCGGCCGCGGTGTCTTCGTCGAGGACGTCGATCGAGGCGTTCGGCGGCAGCAGGTCGAGGGTGCCCGAGACCTTTGGATCGTCTTTCGGCTTCGAGATCAGGAAGTCCATGACGGCCGGGATCCCGCCGCCGGGCTCGCCGGGATTGCGGGCGAGGTCTATCCGCTGGTGGTTCGTCGCCGACGAGATGTCGATGTGAGCGGCGCCCGGGACCTTGGTCGAGCCGTCGCTTCCGTCCGGATCGCGAAAGTTGACCCGGTTGCGGTGGAGCGAGTTGCGCGTGTTCAAGGTCTCGCCGGGGTGATAGTTGTCGGTGACGAGGGCGAGCTGGTTCGAGGGGAAGCCGACGGTGAGGTCCACCAGGATGTCGTCCGTCGCGGCCGAGCCGTCCTGGTCGTTGAGGTCGAGTGCCGCCGTGAACGTCCCCGGCGCGCTCGAGTCGAGGGCGTCGTAGCCGACGGTCTCGCGCCGGGCGGGCGCCTGGGAATCCACCTGGACGACCTCCACCCGAAGCGGCAACGACCCGCCGCTGATCTTGTTGACCTTGATCGACGGGCGTTTGGTGTCGAGGTTGAGCGGCACGCGCACGCCCACCGAGACGTCGGCGGTCCCGCTCTCACAGCCCTGGTTGACGTCCACGGGCTGCAGGGTGAGGGCGTCGAGCGGGGTTCCGGGCTGAGCCACTGCCGTGTGCTCGCAAACCACGTCGGGGGCGCCGCCCGAACCGTTGTCCCACTGCGTAAGGAAGGTCACGAACAGATCGGAGCCCCCGCCGCCGCTGGTGGCTCCCTCGCTGTCGTCGGTGAGGCCGGTGCAGTTCGAATCCCCCGGCCAGTCGGCGACGAGGTCGCCGTCGTTGTCGTGGCCGTCGGAGCACTCCGGGAAACCGGACAGGTGGCTGGCGGCGGCAGGGCCCGGCGCGAGCGCCAGCCAGGCGCCCAGCACGCCGACCCCCGAGACAAAAAAGACGTACCCCCGTCCCATGCACCCAACCTACCGCCTGCCGCGGCGACTCGCAACCATGACCGCATGCTCGGCCTTTTGCCCCGCCAGAGGGGGACGCGGGAGGTTCGGCGGTGGGGTGGGCTGGCTGCGCGGCCAATTCAATCGGCGCGGGGGACCGCCTCCATTGGTAGCTTCGGGGCGGTTCTATGGAGGCGGAGGAACGGTCATGGGCACCCCGGGCGGCAGTAGGCGTCGCGCTGGGCGCGGTCGTGCTGGTGGTGGGCTGGTTCGCGCTCGGCGGCGAGGACGAGTACGAGGTCACGGCGCAGTTCTCCAACGCCAGCGCGCTGATCAAGGACAACCAGGTGGTGGTCGGCACCAAGCCGGTCGGCACGGTCAAGGAGATCAGGCTTGCCCCCGACGGGCAGGCGAACGTGACCTTCACCGTCGATGAGGAGTACGCCCCGCTGAAGCGCGGGACGGTCGCCACCGTTCGCTGGACCGCGCTCTCCAGCGTCGCCAACCGCCAGATCGATCTCACGGTCCCGCCTGAGGGCGTCGCGGGCGAGGAGATCGAGGACGGGGGCTTCCTCAGCCAGGACGAGACGGTAGGCGCGATCGACGTCGACCAATTCTTCAACCTCCTCGACGAGAAGACCGTCAAGGACTACAAGCGCATCGTCAAGGGGTTCGCGAACTCCTACGACGGGGTCGCCGAGAACGCGAACGAGGGCTATAAGTACCTGAACCCGCTGCTCTACAACGGGCGTCGGGTCTTCGCCGAGCTGAGCTACGACCAGGTCGCCCTCGAGCGTCTGCTGATCGACGGGTCGCGCTTCGCCGGGGCGCTGGCGGACCGCGCCGACGACGTCTCCCAGCTCGTCGGAAACCTGTACTTGATGATGACCGCGATCGGCGATCGCAAGCTCGAGCTGGCCCGCGCGATCGGCCTGCTCCCGGGGTTCCTGCGCGCGGCCAACACCACCTTCGCCAACCTTCGCGCGGCGCTGGACGACGTGCAGCCGCTCGTGATCGCCGCCCGGCCGTCGGCCAAGCTCCTGCGGCCCTACCTTGTCTCGCTGCGGGCGACCGCCCGCAACGCGGTCCCGACCGTGCGCGACCTCTCGGCGATCATCCGCCGCGGCGGCCCCGACAACGACCTCGTGGAGCTGCAGCGGATCCAGCCCGCGCTGCGGCGGATCGCCGTAGGAGCGAGGGGGGTGAGCAATCCCGACTGCGGCCCAGGCCCCGCGAACCCCGCCGACCTGCAGATCCCCGCCGACGACAACTACAGGCAGGGAAGCTTCGGAGAGGCGCTCTGCTCGCTGTCGAACGGGAATCAGAACCTCTCCTACTTCCGCGCCTACGGCACGGAGCTGGTGAGCTGGTTCGACGGCTTCAGCCACTCCGGCTACAGCGACGCGATCGGCGGCATCGGGCGCGTCGGGACTACCTTCAACACCTTCTCCCCGACGATCTCCGGGCTGCCGGACCTCACCGATCCCGACTCGCCGATCGAGCAGTTCGACGCGCTCACGACGGGCCAGTCGCGACGCTGCCCCGGCAGCAACGAGCGGCCGCTGGGCCCGGGGTTCCCGCCGGATGACTCGGTGCCGTTCACCGACTCGGGCGCGCTCACCGACGGCGTGCCCGGCGAGTGCGACCCCACCATGGTGCAGCCCGGGCCATGAGGCGGCTGGCGCTCATCGTGGCCGTGATCCTGAGCGGCGCCGGCAGCCTGGGCGCCGTCGCGGGCGCGGACGACGTCCACACCTACCGGATCGAGATGTACAACGCCTTCGGGCTGGTCGTGGACTCGAACGTGCGGGTCGCCGGCGTCACGGTCGGCCGGGTCGCAGACCTGTCCGTCAACGACGCCAAGCGGGCGGTGGTCACCGTCGAGCTGACCGGAGACCTCGCCCGGCTGGGCGATGAGACCGAGTGCGAGTCCTCCCCCCAGTCGCTGCTGGCCGAGTACTACCTCGATTGCCAGCCGGCCGGCGAGCCGCTCCCCGAGGGCGGGCTGATCCCGGCGAGCCGGGTGCAGATCGCGATTCAGCCCGACCTGGTGGCAAACACCTTCCGCGAGCCCTACCGCGAGCGCCTGACCCTGCTGGTGAACGAGTTCGGAACCGCGCTCGCCGGGAACCCCGAGAACCTGCGGGAGGCGATCCGCCTGGGAGCACCGGCGCTCACCGAGCTCGAGGAAGTGACCGCGATTCTCGCCGAACAGACGAAGTCGATCCGGGACCTGAACGTCAACTCCGAGCGCGTCTCCGGGGAGTTGGCGCGCTACCGGGAGCAGGTGGTGGACTTCGTCGACGAGGCCGAGGATCTCGCATCCACAGCGCTCGAGCGGCGCGAGGATGTCTCGCGGGGCTTCGACCTCTTCGACGACTACATCGCCGAGCTGCGCCCGACGCTCGCCCAGCTCAACGACACCGCGACCGAGCAGGCGCCCTTCCTCGCGGCGCTCCGCGAGGCCGCGCCCGAGCTCTACCGCCTGACGCAGAGCCTGCCGCCGTTCCAGCGCGCCTCCGAGGACTCCCTCGTCAGCTTGGGCGACGCCGCCGTGGTTGGCGAGCGGGCGCTCCGCCACGGTGAGGACGAGCTGGAGCTGCTCGCCCGCGCCGGACGTCCGGCCCCGGAGACGGCGGAGATCCTCGCCGACTTCCTCAGCGACCTCGACGACCCGCGGCGAGCCGTCGAGATCAACGACCTGGCCGGCCCGGCCACCGGGCGCACCGGAGAGCGGCCCGGGACCCGCCAGACGATGGGCTACACCGGCTTCGAGGGTCTCCTCAACTACCCGTACTACCAGGCCCTGGCGCTGAATCAGTTCGATCGCGGCGGGCACGCGCTTCACATCAACCTCTACGAAGCGTTCTCGGGGCCGTGCGGCTCCTTCTCGAGCGGTCGCGACCTGAACACGGGAGCCCCGGGCATCCCCGCGGAGGCGGGCGGCACCACGACGGACTTCGCCGACATCGCCCCCTGCTCCACCTGGCTCGGCCCCAACCAGCCCGGGATCAACGAGGACCTCGGCCTGGCCAAGTACGACCCCGGCGTCTGCCCCAGCGGCACGGCGCCCGAGCACGCCCGCACCACGCTGTGCGACCCGAACGACCCGAAGGACTCCCGGCGCGCGCAGGCCGGCGGCGGGGCGGGCGCCGAGCCGCGTAGCGACCGCGCGGAGACCGATCCGCGGGCGCCGGACGGTCAAGGCCCGCCCGGGGGCGGTCTGCCGCTGCCCGACCCCAGCGACCTCCCGCCGCGACTGGAGGACCTCCTCGACAACCTCGGGGGCCGTGGGCTGGACACGCTGGGACAGGGCGGCGGGGGCGGCGGCGATCGGCCTCGCGGCGGCGGCGCCACCGAGGACCTCCTCGACTACCTGCTTCGGCCATGAGACGCAGCGCCACAGCCACGCTCGCGGCATCCCCGACCATGGTCGGGGCGGTCACGACGCTGATCGCGATCGTCGCCGTCTTCCTCGCCTACAACGCCAACAACGGCTTGCCGTTCGTCCCCGCCTACCGGGTCTCGGTCGAAGTCCCAAGCGCGGCACGGCTGACGGACAACAACGAGGTGCGGATGGGAGGCGTGCGGATCGGCGTGGTCGAGTCGATCGAGCCGGTCGCGGTCGAGGGCGACTCGCTCACGGCGGCCGCCGATCCCACCGACGTCCCGCCCGAGGCGCAGGAGCTGCCGGTGACCGCGGCCAAGCTCAACCTGAAGCTCGACAAGGGCTCGGCGCACCCGCTGCCCCAGGACTCGATCTTCCGCATCCGCTACCGCTCGGTGTTCGGCCTGAAGTACGTGGAGGTGGTGCGCGGGACCGGGCCCCCGGCGCCTGAGGGCCACGTCTTCACGGGCACGGACGACGGGGAGCTGTGCGAGCTGCCCACCGACATCGAGGGCTTCGAGAGCACGTCGCCGGCGGCCTCCCGCAACGGCTGCTTCCAGGACCAGACGGAGTTCGACGAGATCAACGACACCTTCGACAACCGCACGCGCAAGGCGCAGCGCGAGAACCTCGTCGGGTTCGGCAACGGGCTGACCGGTCGCGGCGTCTCCCTGAACGAGACGATCTCGGAGCTGCCGCGTCTCTTCGAGAACCTGAAGCCGGTCGGGCGGATCCTCTCCGATCCGGACACCAACCTCCGCCGCTTCATCAGGGGGCTGGAGCGGACGGCGCGCTACCAGGCCCCGGCCGCCCTCGATTACGCGCTCTCGTTCGCGTACGCAGCCACGGCCTTCGAGGCCATCACCTCGGACGAGGAGAAGCTGAAGGAGGCGATCTACGAGGCCCCGATCACGTACGAGACCGGGATCAGGCTGCTGCCCGCCCAGCGGGAGTTCCTCGGCAACGTCGAGCGGTTCGCGCGCCTGATGACCCCGGCGACGCAGGACCTGGCCGCGACGCTGCCCGTGCTGAACGACGCGATCGAGTTCGGCACGCCGGTCCTGCGCAAGGCGCCGCCGATCAACCGCAAGCTGCGGGCCGTGTTTCGCGAGCTGAACCAGCTCGTTAGCGCCTCGACCACGCGGCTCACGCTGCAGCGCCTCGGCGAGACGTTCCGCACGGCGAAGCCGCTCGTGCGCCACGTGGCCCCGGCGCAGACCGTGTGCAATTACTGGAACTACTGGTTCACCAACCTCCCGGGCGGCCTCAGCGAGCCCAGCCACATCGGGTACTCACTGCGCCAGGCGCTGGTCCGCTTCCCGAGCGCGCCGGCCGCGGAGGTCGGGGTGGGCGCCTACGCCGGAATCGGGGCCCGCGGCCGGGCGGGGCCGCCGAGCAACCAGTTCCGCCCCTACGAGTTCCCGATCGTCAATACGCATCCCTACGGCCCAACCGGCCAGAAGAACGCCGATTGCCAGGCCGGGCAGGCCGGGTATCCGCTGGGCCGCCTGCGGGTGCCCGGCCAGGCGGCCGACGACCCCGCCGACCGGGTCTCCGACATCCCGGGGAGCCGCGGCCCCACGACATCCTTCTGGGACGCCGACCAGAACCGGATCCTGTTCGACAGCCGTGTCGCCTCGCGCCAGCCCCAGACCTGGGACGGGGTGGGCCCATGAGGGCCGGGTCCCCCACCCAGCGCCTGCCCAACTGGCTGCTGGGCCTGGTGCTCGTGC
This sequence comes from Solirubrobacterales bacterium, assembly GCA_051004675.1. Classification (GTDB taxonomy): domain Bacteria; phylum Actinomycetota; class Thermoleophilia; order Solirubrobacterales; family 70-9; genus JBDTSW01. The sequence goes on along the minus strand of JBPCKC010000012.1, from coordinate 97,270 downwards.
TCGTGCTGGGCTACGGGTCCTACGTCGCGTACACGAAGGAGCTGCCGTGGGCCGACCGCTTCGAGGTGAGCGCGGTCTTCACCTCCCCGCAGAACATGCGACTCGGCTCGCCCGTGCGTATCGCCGGCGTCAACATCGGCGAGGTGACGGAGGTCGAGCTCGTCGGCGAGCCGGTCACCCACCCCGACGGCGACGAGCGCCCCGGCGTGCTGGTGACGATGGCGCTCAACGAGGAGGCGCTGCCCCTCGCCGAGGACTCGGTCTTCAAGGTCAGGCCGCGCCTCTTCCTCGACGGCAACTACTTCGTCGACCTCTTCCCCGGCAGCCCGAGTGCCGCGGAGGTGGACGACGGGCACACGTTCGGGCTCGAACAGACCTCGCATTCGGTCCAGCTCGACCAGGTTCTCGGGGTTCTGGAGAGCGACGTCCGCGCCGACCTGCGCACGCTCTTCGACCAGTTCGGCAACGCGCTGACCCGCTACGACGGGTCCAAGGGCCTGCGAAAGCTGTTCCGCAGCTCGCCCACCGCATACCGCTACACCGCCGAGGTGAGCGAGGCGCAGCTTGGGACCGAGGCCCACGACCTGAGCGGCGTGATCAAGGGCCTCGGGAAGGTCCTGGGCGGCCTCAGCCGCGACGAGCAAGCGCTGCGCGACCTGGTCACCAACCTGCGCGTCGTGACCGGCTCGTTCGCCGCCGAGGACCGGGCGCTCGGCCGGACGATCGAGCTCCTCCCCGACTTCCTCGAGCAGGGGGAGCCGACTTTCGCCAAGCTGAACGAGGCGCTGCCGTCGCTGCGCGCGTTCGCTCGCGAGGCGCTGCCCGGAGTACGCAAGAGCGCCCCCGCGCTGCGCGCCCAGTTGCCGATGCTCAGGCAGCTCCAGGCCCTGGTCTCGCGCCGGGAGCTGCGCGGACTGGTCGCCCGGCTGCGGCCCACCGTCCCTGAGCTCGTGCGCCTCGCGCGGGGGAACATCAAGCTGTTCACGCAGCAGCGGGCGTTCTCGTCCTGCTTCAACGAGGTGATCATCCCGTGGTCGAACTCCACGGTGGAACCCCGCGGCGCCTACCCGCTCGACGTGGGCGGGCGCACCTACGAGGAGGCTGGCTACGGGTTCACCGGGAGCGCGTCGGAGAGTCGCTCCGGCGACGCCATGGGTCAGCACCTGCGCGTGCTCGGCGGGGGCGGCACCAACATCATCAAGTACCCGCCGGCGCCCGGCCGCGACGAGGTCTTCGGCGTCGTCCCCTCCGAGGTGCTCGGCACCATCCCGCGGCTGAACGACTCCCAGAAGACGAAGTACCGGCCCAACCGCCCGTGTGAGCGCCAGGAGCCGCCCAACCTGGAGGCCGGGATCGGCTCGCCGCCCGAACAGGAGCCCGCTCCCAGGTCCGGCATGGCGGACCTGGACCTGGCCACCGGTCCCGGCACCGGGCAGCTCCGCTGGCTCGTCTCGACGCTCGACGACCTCGACGGCCTGGCCGCCGGGCTCGACAGCGCCGAGGAGCGCAGCTCCACCGAGCGGGACATCGAACGGGCCCAGCGCCTCGTGGACACACTCGGCTTCACCGAGATCAACGTCGCCGCCCTCGTGGAGGAGGCCGGCTGATGCGCCTCGTCCGAGTCAAGGACATCGTCGCGGTGGTCGGGATGTTCACTGTCGCCGTCGCGATCGGCTACTACATCCTCCAGGAGCAGCGGCTACGGATCCCGATCCTCGAGGAGAAGCCCTTCGAGCTGAAGGCCGAGTTCGAGACGGCCCAGGCGGTCGTCCCCGGGCAGGGACAGACCGTTCGGATCGCGGGCGTGCGCGTCGGCGACGTAACCCAGGTCGAGCTGGTCGATGGAGCCGGCATCGTCACGTTCGCAATCGACCGGGAGTACACGCCGATCTACCGCGACGCGACGCTCCTGATGCGCCCCTACACCGGGCTCAAGGACATGTTCTTCCAGCTCGACCCCGGAAGCCGACAGGCCGGTGAATACGAGGAGGGGGACGTGGTGCCGATGACGAACACGGCGCCCGACGTCAACTTCCACGAGATCCTCTCGGCGCTTGACGGTGAGACCCGTTCCTACCTGCGCCTGCTCCTGGTCGGCGCCGGCAAGGGGCTGGACGGCCGCGACAAGGAGCTGGCGCGCCTGCTGGGCAAGCTCGGGCCGATCAACCGCAACCTGGCGAAGCTGAACAAGACGGTTGCCACCCGCAAGGGCGAGTTGGCCCGCTTCACCCACAACATGAACGTCCTGACGACGCGGGTCGGCAAGGCCGAGCAGGAGCTGACCAACCTCGTGGGCTCGGCCTCGCAGTACCTCGGCGAGATCGCGGCGGAGGACCCGGACCTCCAGCGTGTGATCAGCCTGCTGCCCGGGACGCTGGAGGAGGGACGGCGGGCGCTCATCTCGATGCGCCAGCTGGCGACCATCATGGGGCCCGCGTTCGAGGAGCTGCGCCCGTTCGCGCGAAACCTCGAGGGCCTGAACGACTCGAACCGCCAGTTCGCCGAGACCGTCACCCCGGTCATTCGCGACGAGATCCGGCCCTTCGTGCGCGAGGCCCGCGAGCGTGTGCCCACAATCCGCCGCGGGGCGACGCGATTCGCCAGCGCGACCCCGCGCCTGGCAACCGCGTTCGGGAAGCTCAACCGGCTCGTGAACATGGCGGCCTACAACCCCAATGACGCCGAGTCGTCAGGTACCCCCGGCCGCGACGAGGGCTACCTGTACTGGGTGAGCTGGCTGGCCCACAACACGTCGCACCTGTTCTCCTCGGGCGACGGCAACGGCTTCTATCGCCGCGTCTACCTGACGATGGGCTGCGACCAGGTGCAGTCTCTGATCGACAATCCCAACCCGGCGGTGACGCAGTTCACCCAGCTCGTATCGGGCTTTACCGACCCCGTGATCGACGAGGTCTGCTGAGGAAGCGATGGAGAAGCAGGCGCCCTCGATAACCCGGATCCTGATCGCAGCGGGCTTCACGCTGTCGTGCTTCGGCCTGATCCTGTTCCTGTGGATCGCGTTCGGCGGCCCGCTGCCACTGGCGCCGGAGAGCTACCGCTTCACCGCATACTTCCCGGAGGCGACGCAGCTCGCCAAGGAGGCGGACGTAAGGATCGGCGGCGTCACCGTCGGCAAGGTGAAGGAGATCGGCCTCGCCCCTACGGACGAGCGGCTGGACGGCAAGGATGTCGCTGCCGTGCAGATCGAGGTGAAGCCCGAGTTCGCCCCGATCTCGCAGGACGCACGGGCGATCCTGCGCCAGAAGACGGTCGTCGGGGAGACCTACGTGGAGCTCACGGCGGGCACCGAGCCCGGGACTGAGGGGCCCGTGCTGGCCGCCGTCTCCCACGGCGAGGCGGTCGACCTGCCGGAGGGCGCGGAGCCGATCGGCGAGGCGCTGGAGGAGGGCGGGAGCCTGGGCGTACAGCGCACGCAGGAGGCGACGCAGATCGACGAGATCTTCAACGCGCTCGACGAGGAGACGCGCGAGGCGTTCCAGCGGTGGCAACAGAGCTCGGCCGTGGCGATCCGCGACCGGGGCCTGGATCTCAACGACGCGCTGGGGAACCTGGCGCCGTTCATCACCGACGCGAGCGACACGCTCGAGATCCTCGCCGGCCAGGGGGAGGCGCTCCGGGGCCTCGTCCGCGACACCGGGATCACGTTCGAGGCGCTCTCGGAGCGCCGCGACGAGCTGACGATGGCAATCAGGGGCCAGAGGAACACGTTCGAGGGGCTCGCCGCCGAGGACGAGGCGCTCGCGGAGGTCTTCCAGATTTTGCCCACGTTCCATCGCGAGACCAGGGCGACGCTGGAGCGGGTGGACGATTTCCGGATGGACGCGGACCCGTTGATCCGCGACCTGATCCCGGTCGCCCGGGAGCTGAGCCCGACCCTGCGCCACGTCCGCATCCTGGCGCCCGAGCTGAAGGAGCTCTTCGCCGACCTCGACGTGCTCTACCGGGTATCCCGCCGCGGCCTCCCGGCCCTGCGCGACGTCCTCGACGGCCTCCGGCCGGTCCTGGCGGAGCTCGACCCGTTCCTGGCGAACATCAACCCGCTCCTTCGCTACCTCGCCTCCCAGAAGTCCACCGTGACGGACTTCCTGGCGGGACCATCGGTAGGCCTCTCCGGCGCCGCCGACGGATTGCCCAGCGACCCGGCGCCGCGACACTTCCTGCGCCAGCTGTCGGTGCTGGGCTCGGAGACCACCTCGATCCATCCCGTACGACTCGCCACGAACCGAGGCCACGGCTACGTCGCCGACGGGGTGCTGAACGGGTTCAGCGCCGCCACGAAGGGGATCTTCCCCAACTTCGACTGCAAGAACACGGACTACAACACGGCCGTGCAGAACCCCGATGAGGACGAGATCGTGAAGGGCGAGAGCAAGCCGGGCATCAACATGGGCAACCCGCCCGACGTCCGCTACGCGCCCTGCTTCATCGGCGGCCCGTGGCCGGACTCCCGGTTCGGCGGCTTCGGCGACTTCCGCGCGCCGACCCTGTTCCAGGACCCGTAGGCGTTACTCGATCCCGAGCCGGTCGAGCAGGCCGTCGTCGCGGCGCCAGCGTTCGCGCACGCGCACCTCGAGGTCGAGGAAGATCCGGCCGCCCAGCTCTTCCTCGAGCTCGCCGCGGGCCCGCGTGCCGACCTCACGGATCATCTGCCCGCCCTTGCCGATCAGGATTCCCTTCTGGGACTCGGTCTCCACCCAGACCTGGGCGCGCACGTCGCGCAGGCCGTCGGAACGCTCGCTCACCTCGGTGATCACGACCTCGACGGCGTGCGGGACCTCCTGGCGGGTGCGGTGCAGGACCTGCTCGCGGATCAGCTCGGCGAGATGGACCTCGCTGGGCCGGTCGGTCCGATCCTCGGCCGGGTAGAGCAACGGGCCCTCGGGGAGGAGCTCGGCCAGCCGCGCCGTCAGCTCGTCGAGGCCGCGGCCGGTACGAGCGCTCACCGGGAAGATCTCGTCCACCGGCTCGAGCTCGGCCGCGCCGGCCAGCACCGCGGCCGTCGCGCCCGGCCCGACGCGGTCGATCTTGTTCACGGCGCAGACCACGGGCGGGCGAGCCTCGGCGTCGGCGCTCAGCATCGCCCGAGCTATGAAGCGGTCGCCGGGGCCGACGCCCTGCTCGGCGTTGATGACGATCAGGACGGCGTCGGCGTCGCCCAGCTCGTGCTCGACGCGACGCTGCATCCGCTGGGTGAGGCGGTCCCGGGGGCGCTGAACGCCGGGGAGGTCCACGAGCACCATCTGCCAGCCGGCGGCGGTGTCGGTGGCGATGCCGCGGACCGCGCGGCGGGTCGTCTGGGGGCGGTCGGAGACGATCGCGACCTTGGTGCCGACGATGGCGTTCACCAGGGTCGACTTGCCGACGTTGGGCCTCCCGGCGAGCCCCACGAAGCCGGCCCGGCTCACCTCATCCCGTCCAGTACCGAGGCCGCAAGCGCCAGCATCTCGCCCGAGTCGGACTCGTGGTCGTAGCCGCAGAGGTGCAGGATCCCGTGGACCACGGCCTCGGGCATGGCAACGGTGTGCTGCGGGCAGATCACGACGTCGCCGAGCTCGCGTGGTCCCGCCACCTCATCGGCACCGTCGATTGGGAACGAGAGGACGTCGGTCGGCTCGTCGCGGCCGCGGTGTTCGCGGTTGAGCTCCTGGATCCGTTCCGAGCCGACCAGCTCGACCGCGAGGTGCCCGTCGGAGACCCCCGCCGCGGTGAGCGCCGCCCGCACCGGATCGCGCAGCTCGGGCGGGACGTCGCGAAGATCGATCAAGCGCCGGGGCTGCCCGCGTCGCGCTCCGCGAACTCGCCGTAGGCGGCGACGATGCGCTGGACGAGCTGGTGGCGCACCACGTCGTCGGAGCCGAACCGCACGAAGCTGATGTCGGGAACCGTGGCGAGAATCTCACCGACCACGATCAGGCCGGACCGCTGGTCGCGCGGCAGGTCGATCTGCGTGATGTCGCCGGTGACCACCATCCGCGAGCCGAACCCCAGGCGGGTGAGGAACATCTTCATCTGCTCCGGGCTGGTGTTCTGGGCCTCGTCGAGGATGACGAATGCATCGTTGATGGAACGGCCCCTCATGAACGCCAGCGGGGCGACCTCGATCACGTCGCGCTCCAGGTACGCCGCCACCTTCTCGGGATCGAGCATGTCGTAGAGCGCGTCGAATAGCGGGCGCAGGTACGGATCCACCTTCGCCTGGATGTCACCCGGCAGGAAACCCAGGCGCTCCCCGGCCTCGACGGCGGGCCGGGTGAGGATGATGCGGCTGACGTCGCGATTCTCGAGCGCCGCGACCGCCGCCGCGACCGCGAGAAACGTCTTGCCGGTGCCGGCGGGCCCGATCCCGAAGGTGATCGTGTTGCTGCGAATCGAGTCCACGTAGCGCTTCTGGTTGACCGTCTGCGGCACGACCTTCGTGGCCCGGTGGCTCCAGATCGTGTCCTCGAGGATCTCCGCGGCGCGCACCGGCTGCTCGGCCACGCCGCTCACCACGTCCACGGTGGCGGGGGCCAGCTCGTGGCCGCGCTCGACCAGGCCGACCAGCTCGTCCACGATCGTGGCGGCGTCGCGCACGTCGTCGTCGTCGCCGTCCAGGGTGAGGACGTTGCCCCGCAGGAAGACGTCGCAGCCCAGGCGGCCTTCGAGCTCGCGCAGCACGGAATCCTCGGAGCCCGCCAGCTCGGCGGCTGTGTCGTTGTCGAGCGTTAGCTGCCGGCGCGCCAACGGTCCCTACGCGGCAAGGCGCTGCTTCACGAGGGCGCTCACGCGCCCACCGTCGGCCCGGCCCGCGACCTTGCCCATCACGGCGCCCATGGCCTTGCCCATGTCCTGGGGCCCCGAGGCGCCCGACTCGGAAATCGCCGCGTCCACCAGCTCCCCCAGCTCGTCGTCGGAGAGCTCGGCGGGCATGTACCCCTCGATCAGTCGGGCCTCGAACCGCTCGGCGTCCGCGCGCTCCTGCGAGCCGCCGTCGGTGTATGCCTCGGCCGCCTCGAGACGACGCTTGCGCTCGCGTCGCAAGACTTCGATCTCGTCGCCGCCGCCTTCCTTGAGGTCTTTTTGGAGCGCGTCGACAACCAGGCGCAAAGCAGCGACCCGGTCACGCTCACCGGCCTTCATCGCCTCACGGGTGTCCGCCTGAACCTGCTCGAGGATGGGCATTGCCTAAGCGTAGCCGCGGGGTCGGGGCGAATGACTCCGCGCCGGCCGGGGTGGCCTACAGCTCCACATGCTCCACTTCGCCCAGCGGCATCTGAAGGAACCGGGTGCCGAGCTCGCGGAACGACGCCACGTCGCCCGAGCAGAGGAAGCGATAGGCGCCCTCGGCCTGCTCGTGGGCGTCGGCGCCGGCCGCCTCCAGCGTTCGCTGGGCGGTGGCGGCGAGCGCGTGGCCCGCGGTGACCAGCCTCACGTCGCGGCCGAGGAAGCGCTGGAGCATCGGCGCGACCAACGGATAGTGGGTGCAGCCGAGGATGACGGTGTCCACTTCGGCCTCCTTCAGCGGGGCGCAGGCGGCCCGCGCCGTCTGCATCACGCCTTCGTCGAATGGGAACCCGCTCTGGATGATCGGAGCGAGGTCCGCCGAGGCGACCTCGGTGACCTCGAGACCGGGGTCTTGGCGCTCGAGCGCCGCCCGGTAGGCGCCGCGCTCGATGGTGGCCGGCGTGGCCAGCACCCCGACCCGCCCGGATGCGGTGATGGCCGCCGCGATCTCGGCCTCCGGCTCGATCACGGCGATCACTTCGACGCCGTGCTGCGCCGCCACCCTCTGAGCGGCGCCGAGCCCCGCGGCGGCCGCGGAGTTGCAGGCGATCACGAGCAGCTTGGCGCCGCGGTCGAGCAGGAAAGCGGTGTTGCGCTCGACGCAGTCGCGCAGGTCCGCCTCGCTGCGGGTCCCGTAGGGAAAGCGAGCCGAGTCGCCCAGGTAGACGTAGTGCTCCTCGGGCAGGGAGACCAGGAACTCATGGAGGACGGTGAGCCCGCCCACGCCGGAGTCGAAGACGGCGATCGGCAGATCCCGGGCCGCGCTCACCGTCGCTCCAACGCCATCGCCGCCCAGTCTCCGGATTCCAGCCGCGAGGTGACGGTGAGGCCGGCCCGCTCGAAGGCCGAGGCGACGCCGCCGACCTGGCTTCCCAGCATCCCCGAACAGACGAGCCGGCGCGGGAGGTGGTCCTCGCGCCCGCCGATCCGCTCGGCCACGTCTTGCAAAAGCGGCGCCGTGAGATTGGCTATGAGCGTCTCGCCCAGCGGCGGGAGGCCCTCGCGCAGGTTGGCCCTCAGGCACTCGACCTCGACGCCGTTCAGCCTCGCGTTCTCTTGCGCTGCGTCGACCGCGGCCGCCTCGTTGTCGACGGCGAGGACCGAGTCCCAGCCGAGCTTGGCGGCGGCGATCGCCAGCACCCCCGAGCCCGTGCCCAGGTCGACCGCGCCAGCCCGCGCCTTGCCCGCCCCGGCCAGCTCCACCAGCAGCTCGATCGACATCGCTGTCGTCGGGTGGGCGCCGGTGCCGAAGGCCTGCCCGGGATCGATCACCACCACGCACAACTCCGCGTCGCCGTCTTGAGTGCCGAGCCAAGATGGGCGAACCAGCACCCGCCCGGCGATCAGGACCGGCTCGTGGAAGTCGCGCCAGCGGTCGGCCCAGTCGTCGGGTATCTCCTCCGAGGAGACGTCAATCCGCTCGCCCCCTGCGATCGCCTCGATCGAGCCGAGCTCGGGTAGCTCGCCGGGCGCGCCGTAGATCGCGTACGAGACCCAGCCGGGGCCCTGCTCCTCCTCCACGCCGCCGGGGGCGAGGACCAAAAGCTCGGCCAGGACGTGCTCGGACACGCCCGGCGAGCACCGGACTTCCAGCCGGATCAACGTTTCGCGCGGCGCCGCCGCCGGCCCCACCGGCGCCCGGCGTCTTGATCGGGGGCGCCCACGAGCTGCTCAGGCGTGATCGAGTCGTCGAGCTGCGACGCCAGCTCCTGCTGGGAGCGGTCGAGGTCGCTCGGGATGACCACGTCCAGGACGACGTGCTGGTCGCCGCGCCGCGAGCCGCGCAAACCCGGCAGCCCGGCGCCCGCGATGAGGATGGTCTCCCCCGGCTGCGCGCCGGCAGGGACCTCGACTGTGCGATCCCCGTCCAGCGTGGGCACCGAGATCTCCCCGCCCAGCATCGCCCGGGTCGCCGGAACCCGTGCAACCGCGACGAGGTGATCACCGTGGCGCTCGAAGCGCTCGTCCGCGGCCACCGCGACCTCGACGTAGAGGTTCCCGTCGGGCGCGCCGGCCTCGCCCGCGTGCCCGCCGCCGGCAACACGTATCCGCTGCCCCCCCTCGATCCCGGCGGGGATATCGACCTCGAACGTCCGTCGCTTGACCGTCCTGCCCCTGCCCGAGCACTCCGCGCACGGCGTCTCGGGTGTCTTTCCCTCGCCGCCGCAGTCGCGGCACGGGGCGGTGCGCATCATCTGGCCGAAGGGCGTGCGGGTGACCTGCTGGATCTGCCCGGCGCCGCCGCAGGTCTCGCAGGCGTGGATCGGGGTGCCCGGCTCGGCGCCGTTGCCCCGGCAGGCCTCGCAGGCGGCCACCGCGTCGAAGGAGACCTCACGCGTCGCCCCGGCCAGGACCTCCGCCAGGGTGATCTCCACGGACGCGCCGATGTCGCCGCCCGGCGCCGGCCCCCGGCGGCCGCCGCCGAAGAGGTCGGCGAAGAGCGGATCGCCCCGCCCGAAGAGCGAGGAGAGGATGTCCTCGAAGCCGCCGCCGTCAGCCGCGTGAGGCGACCAGCCGCCGCGGCGCAGCCCATCGTGGCCATAGGCGTCGTAGGTGCGCCGGCGCTCGGCGTCGGAGAGGACCTCGTAGGCCTCGGCGGCCTCCTTGAACTTCTCCTCCGCCTCTGGGTCGTGGCGGTTCACGTCAGGGTGAAGCTCGCGGGCCAGCGCCCGAAACGCCTTCTTGATCTCGGCGTCGCCGGAATCCCGGGCGACGCCGAGGACGTCGTAGAGGTCGCGGGGCACCGGCTAGCCCTCGTAGACCGTCTCGAAGAAGCGCGAAAGCTCGGTTGCGGCCTCGCGAACGGAGCTGATCGCGGTCGCGTAGTCCATCCGCATCGGGCCGACAACGCCGACGGTCCCGAGGTTGCGGTACCCGAGCCCGTAGTTCGCGCCGACGATGCTGACGAACCGAAGCTCGGGCGCGCGATCCTCCTCGCCCACCCAGACGAAGGCCGACCGCTCGTCCAGTGCGGCGCGAAGCACGCGAAGCAGCCCGGCGCGGCCTTCGAGCGTGCGCATCACGCTGTCGGCCTGCGGGAGGTCGGGAGCGTGCTCCTCGGAGAGCAGGCGGGTGGCCCCCTCCACGTAGAGGTCCTCCCCGGCGCGCTGCTCCAGGTCCGTGAAGGCCGAGGTGATCTGATCGAGGAACGCCCGCTCGGTGACGGAGAGCCCCGGGTCGGCCAGCACGGAGCCAGTCATCCGAGCCCCCAGGGCCAGGCCGGCGAGCCGCTCGTTGAGATAGCTCGAGGCCCACTCGACCACACCCGGGTCGACCGCGTCCGAGAACGTGTAGACGCGCTTGGTAACGGCGCCGTTGGAGGCGATCACCATCACCATCACGACCCGGGGCTGGAGCGCGAGCACCTCCACCCGGTGCACGTGCGAGCTCGAGGCGGGCGGCGCGGTGGCCAGGGCGACGAGATCGGTGACCTGGGAGAGCGCGGCGGTCGTGACCCGCATGGCCTCGTCGACCTCCCGCCGCATCCGCGAGAGGTCGAGGGCCGCATCCGAGCGTACCGGCGAGGGCGGAGCCGCGAGCAGCGTGTCGGCGTAGAGGCGGTAGCCGGCGTCGGTCGGGACCCTGCCCGCGGAGGTGTGCGGGTGGGTCAGGTAGCCCCCGGCCTCGAGCGCGGAAAGCTCGTTGCGAACCGTAGAGGCGCTCCACTCGAGGCCCTCGGCGCCCGCGATCGCCTTCGAGGAGACCGGGTGCCCGGACTCGAGGTACGAGGCCACCACCGCCCGAAGGATGTCCTGCTGGCGCTCGGAGAGCATCCCGATGATTCTAGGTCGCGCCCGCCTCCCCGCCTTTCCCGCAAGCGGGGCCCTCACCCCACTCCCGGGCAAGGCGGTGTCACGTGGGGGGCCTCCTGAGCCGCTCGATCACCGCCGACATGGTCGACGCCACCGCGCCGGACTCGAAGCGAACCTGAGCGTGCGTGAAGCGAAGGCGCTCGATCCCGGCAGCGGCATGCGCCTGGTCGCGTCTGCGGTCACGAAGCTGCTGGGCCGGTGTGCGGTGATAGCGCAATCCGTCCGTCTCGACCACGAGGCCGAGCTCGGGCCAGTGAAAGTCCACGCGAAAGCCGTTGACCCGCTGCCTGGTGAGCGGCTGCGGGAGGGAGTGCCTGCGCAGCAGGGCGCGAAACCTGCCCTCGAGCTCGGAGTCCGTGAGCGCGAACGTCTGGCGGTCCATCAGTGCCCGCAGCCTCCGCACGCCGCGCTCGCCGGCCATTCTCTCGATACCGGCACGGATCGCGTCCGGGTCGAGAAGCTCGCGCTCGTCGGCGCGGTTCACCATCCGCTCGAGCTCGACCGGTCCCGCTCCCAGGCCACAATCCAGCAGCGTCCTGAGCGGACTGGTCACCGGGATCCCCTGGCAGTGAGTGGCGTCGGCGAAGACCGACTCGCGACGCTGGTGGACGACCACCCCGGCCGGACGGTGGCGGTCGCCCATCCCCACCGACACGTGGAGGAGCCCGCTCCCCCGCTCGGTCAGCCTCCACAGCGCCCCGGCGCTGGCGTGGCTGAGAAGCGCGCCACGCCCACAGGCGAGTACCGCGGCGAACCATCGGCCCTCCCTCGCCAGCTGCGGCCGGCCAACCGCGTACACGCCCGGATAGACCCGATGCAGGCGACCCTTGTGAACACGATGCCGAACGGCCTCGAGCGAAAGCCCAAGCTCCGCGAGCTGCCACCGCGCCACCACACCATGCTGCGCATCGACGAGCGCCCAGATAAGCGCCGCCTCTCCCTGAAACCGGGTCATCACCCCGCTAGAGGGCAAGGCGGTGCGGGGTTCGCCCCCGGGTGCGGTTAGCCCGCGGGTGGTTGGGCGCCCAGGTCCTTCAGCGCGGCCTCGGCTTTTTCGCGGTCCGGGTAGAGGTGGAAGCGGCTGATCTTCCCGTCGCGCACCTCGATCACCTGGAAGATGTCCATCTCCACCGGAACCCCGCTCGCCGCCCCGATCGCCTTCTGGCCGACGCCGACCAACAGGTGGTTGTCCCCGATCGTGTCGATGTCGCGGACCTCGATCGTAATCTCGCTCCACGCCTCCTGCCACTGGCCCATCCAGCGCTCGAAGTCCTCGCGGCCGCGGTACCGGCCGGTGTTGATCAGCTCGCCATGGACGAAGACGTCGATGTCGTCGGCGGCGTGCTCCACCACGAAGCCGAGGTCGCCGCGGTTGTACGCCTCGATCCCCTCCCCCAGCAGGGCGAGGTTGCGCTCCCGCTCGGTCTCGGAACCGCTCATCGCTCGAGCTCCAGCACGGCCATGAAGGCCTCCTGGGGCACCTCCACCTGCCCGACCTGCTTCATCCGCTTCTTGCCCTTCTTCTGCTTCTCCAGGAGCTTGCGCTTACGGGTCACGTCGCCGCCGTAGAGCTTCGCGGTCACATCCTTCCGCAGGGCCTTCACCGTCTCGCGGGCGAGGACGCGCGAGCCGACGGCGGCCTGAACGGGCACGTCGAAAAGCTGGCGTGGGATCGTCTTGCGGAGCCGCTCCACAAGCTGGCGACCGGCGATCGGTGCCGCGTCGCGGTGGACGATCATCGACAGGGCATCCACGCGGTCGCCGGCCAGCAGGACATCCAGCCTCACGAGGTCGGAGACGCGGTTGCCGATCGGCTCGTAGTCGAGTGACGCGTAGCCGGAGGTGCGCGACTTGAGCTGGTCGTAGAAGTCGAGCACGATCTCGGCCAGGGGCAGGTCGTAGCGGATCTGCACCCGCTCCGGCGACAGGTAGTGCATGTCGACATGCTCGCCACGGCGCTTCTGACAGAGCTCCATGACCGCGCCCACGTAATCGGTCGGGGTGATCACGGAGGCGCGGATGAAGGGCTCGGCGACGGCCTCGATCTCGCCGGCCTCGGGCATGTCGGTGGGACTGTGAACCTCGAGCGGATCGTCGCCGTGGATCAGCGCGACCTCGTAGCTCACGTTCGGCGTGGTGGCGAGCAGCTCGAGGTCGTACTCGCGCTCGAGGCGCTCGCGAACGATGTCCATATGCAGCAGGCCCAGGAAGCCGCAGCGGAAGCCGAAGCCCAGCGCGTCGGACGTCTCGGGCTCGTACGAGAGCGCGGCGTCGTTCAGCGCCAGACGCTCGAGCGCCTCGCGCAAGTCCTCGTAGCGGTCTGTGTCGATCGGGAACAGGCCGCAGAACACGACGGGCTTGACCTCGCGATACCCGGGCAGGGCGTCCGAGGCGCCGCCAGGCCGCGACGTCAGCGTGTCGCCCACGCGCAGCTTGGCGACATCCTTCAGGCCGGTGATCACGTATCCGACCTCGCCGGCGTCCATGCGGTCCGTGGCCGTCATCTCCGGCGCGAAGCAGCCGATCTCGTCGATGTCGGCTTGGGTGCCGGCCTGCATGGCGCGGATGGGCTCCCCCATGCGAAAGGAGCCGTCGACCATCCGCACGAAGGCCACGACGCCGCGGTACTGGTCGAACTCCGAGTCGAAGATGAGGGCTCGCGGCTGCGCGGCGGGCTCGCCCTGCGGCGCGGGGATGCGCGCGACGATCGCTTCGAGCACGCCTGCCACACCCTCCCCCGTCTTGGCCGAGATCCGCAGGATGTCCTGCGCCTCGCACCCGATCAAGTCGACGACCTCGCCCGTGACCCGATCGGGATCGGCGCTGGGCAGGTCGACCTTGTTCAGGACCGGGACGATCTCGAGCCCCGCCTCGATCGCCGCGTAGGTGTTGGCCACGGTCTGCGCCTCGACACCCTGCGCCGCGTCGACGACGAGCACGGCCCCCTCGCACGCGGCCAGCGAGCGCGAGACCTCATAGGAGAAGTCGACGTGGCCCGGGGTATCGATCAGGTGGAGGTTGTAGAGCGTGCCGTCCGCCGAGGTGAACGGCACGCGTACCGCCTGCGCCTTGATCGTGATCCCGCGCTCACGCTCCAGGTCCATCGAGTCGAGGAGCTGCGGCATGTGCTTGCGCGCGTCGACCGCGCCGGTCAGCTCGAGAATGCGATCGGCCAGCGTCGACTTGCCGTGGTCGATGTGGGCGATGATCGAGAAGTTGCGGATTCGCTCCATGGGCGGCATGAGTATGGCGAGCGGGCCGCGGGCGGCTCACGCGCGCATCTGTAGGCGAACATGTCCAGGAGCACACGGACGATCTCGACCCTCTCCGGGCTCCCCCTCGACCATGGACGGACCCTACCGCCGCGGCGGGCGGTCAGCGGGAGACGCGGTCCCAGCTTTCCAGCAGCGGCAGCGGGTCCTGCGCCGCGCCGGCGATTCCCCTGCCGGCCCGGACCTCGAAGTGCAGGTGATCGCCCCAGCACGAGCCAGTGCACCCGACGCCGCCCAGCGGCTGGCCGGCCTTCACCAGGTCGCCCGTCCTCACCTTCGCGGGCGCGATCAGGTGCATGTAGACGTAGGTGCGCCGGTTGGCCTCGTCGTAGAGGTAGACGTAGTTCCCCTGCGCGCCGTCGCTTCCCGCCTCGGCGACCACGCCCCCGCTCACGGCCACGAGCGGTGTACCAGCCGGAGCGAAGATGTCCTGGCCGGCATGGGTGTGGCCCGAGCGCGCGGCGCCGAAGCCGTTCTCGACGGTCCCGTAGTCGGGCTGGGCGGCCAGCGGATGGACGGGGCCGCGTGCGAGCGCGCGCCTGCGGCGCTGCACACGCCTGGCTTCCCGGCTGGTGGCAGCAACCGTGGCCGCGGCCTTCTGCGGCTTTGGGAAGACGACGGTGCTCGCGTCTGCGGTGGACCCTCCGGGCCCGGTCAGCGCGGGCACGGCGAGCGCGCCCATGGCGGCGAGCGTGATCGCGAGGGTTCGGCGGTTGGGCTTCGTCATCTGTAGCTCCTTGAGACGCCCGGAGGCGCTCATCTGCGACCGACTTCCGCCGGCCACTGAGTCACCCCGGTGGGGATTCGGATCCGACGCGGCGAACCGCGTCTCGGCGCGCCTGGCGCCGGCCGGCCCTCGCGGCGAACGCGCGTCGCGTCCGAGGCGTCAGGCGAGGACCGTGTGCAGAGTTACACGCGGCAGGGCCCAGGGAACAGATGTGTGACCGATATCACACATCATTTCCTTACAAACTTGTGCGGTTCTGAGCAAATCCGTGCCTGCGCCAGGCCGAGAGCCGCAAGATCGCACCCGGAAAATATTGGGGACTGCTCAAGATTCCTCCCGGTGAGGCGGGGCGACCCTCAGCCGGTGCGCCTGCGTGCGAGCGCGGTGATCTGGCGCGCCTCGGGGATACGAAGCGCCATGACGGCCACCCCGTAGACGGCGGCGCCCGCCGCGAGCGCCGCCCCGAGCGAGGCGATCTGGGCGCCGAGCCCGCGACCCAGCGCGGCGTCGAGCGCGTCCCACGTGAAGTACGCGGCGGCCGCGAGGCCGGCGGAGGCGGCCGCCACGCGCACCGAGGTCCAGACGAAGCGGCCGAGCTCGAGCCGGCCGAGGTGGCGGCGCAGCAGGGCCATCTGCGCGGCCACGCTCGCCGCGGTGGCGATTCCGGTTGCGGCCACGATTCCCGCCACCTCGAACTCCTCGTAGAGGGCGAGCGCGGCCACCGCCGTGATGACCAGGTTGCCGGCGGAGATCGCGGTCGGCAGCCAGGGCCGCTGCAGGCTGAAGAACGTGCGGGTGAGCAGCAGGAACAACCCGTTGAAGGGCAGCGAGAAGGCGAACCAGAACAGGGCGGTCGCCACGAGGTCGGTCTGGGAGGCGCCGAACTCGCCGCGCTCGTAGACCAGGCGGGTCATTGGCTCGGACAGGACCAGAATCGCGGCGGTCGCCGGCGCCAGGAGCAGGACGATCTGCCGCATCCCATTCGCCATGGTCGAGCGGAGGTCGTCGAACGCGCCGCGTGCGGCGTAGCGCGCGAGCGTGGGGAACATGACCGTGGCGACGGCGACGGAGAAGATCCCCTGCGGGAGCATGTAGATGCGAAACGCCTTATCGATCGCCGCCGGCGCCCGCTCGGCGACGAGCGGATCGTCGATCAGGGTGCCAACGAGGCTGTTGATGACCAGGTTGAAGTTGATCAGGCCGAGGCTGATCGTCACCGGCAGCATCAGGAGCAGCACCCGCCTGACCTCAGGACTGCGCAGGGCCGGTCGAAGACGGGTGCGGAAGGGGTCGATCAGCGCGCGGCGGATGCCGAAGGGCGTATTGCGCAGGTCGCCGAGGGGGAGCAGGAGCTGCACGACGGTCCCGACGAGCACCCCGATGGCGTAGGCGTAGATCTCGTCCCCCTCGGGAAACAGCGGCGCCCCGGCGACGAGCACTCCGATGATCGCCACGTTCCAGAAGAACGGGGAGATCGCGAACACGCCGAAGCGGTCGTAGCTGTTCAGCACCCCCACGACCATCCCCGTAAGGCCCAACAAGACCAGGATCGGGAACAGCAGGCGCGAGAGCGTCACCGTGAGGTCGAGCAGCTCGCCCTCGAAGCCCGGCGCGACGAGGCTCATCACGGTGGGAGCGACGAGGATGAACAGCGCCGTGAGGCCGCCGAGGATCAGGCCGACCAAAAAGATCATGGTGGACGCCAAACGGAAGGCCTCCCGGCGCTGACCCTTCTCGAGCAGCTCGGTGAACACGGGCACGAACGCGGCCTGGATCGCCGCGTCAGCGAACAGGCTCCGTACAAGATTGGGCGCCTGGAATGCGATCGTGAAGGCCGACATCGGCCCCTTCACGCCGAAGTAGGAGGCGGCGACGATCTCGCGCACGAGGCCGGCGATGCGCGAGAGGCCGGTCGCGAGCGAGAACAGGGCGGTCGATCGGGCCAGGCGGCCCGACCGACGGGGCGGCTTCTCGCCCTCGCCAGTCCCGCGCGCGGCGTCCGTGCCGCCTACGAGCGCCTCCTCGGCGGGGCTCGCCCCCACCCCCTCGTACTTGCCCATCTCCATCAGGTGCAGCCTCCCGCCGGTCCGGGCCCCACCGCTACACTGCGCCGTCGATTCATGGCCAACATCGCCTCCCAGAAGAAGCGGAACGCGCGCACCGAGCGTGAGCGGGTCGAGAACCGGCGCGTGACCAGCGCCGTTCGCACCCACTTCAAGCGGCTCGAGCAGGCGGCGGCCGACGGCGATGCCGCGGCGGTCGAGGCCGAGCACCGCGCGCTCGTCTCCCGCGTGGACAAGGCCGTGCAGTCGGGCGCGCTGCACGCCAACAACGGCGCTCGCAAGAAGTCGCGCGCCGCGCGACTCAGCGCCGGCGCGTAGCGGCGCTCAGTTCCGGGCACCGGCCGCGCGGCGCATGGCCAGCGTCAGCGCCACCTCTTCGGGATAGTCGGACCCGCCCCTCGTCCACCACTCGAGGTCGGCCACGGCGCACGTGGCGGCGGCGATCTCGTCGCGGTTTCCCCCCCTGACCCGCTGGACGAGCATCTTCGCCGCGTACGGGTGCATCCCGAGGGACGACTCGACCTCCTTGGGCGAGCGGCCCTCGTCGAGCGCAGCCAGCGCCCGGTGGGCCTCCCGCAGCCGCTTGGCGGCGGCGTAGATCAGCGGGGTCACGGCCTCGCCCTGACCGGTCAGGCGCTCGGCCGCCGCCACCGCGCCCGCTGCGCTGCGGTCCAGCAGGGCGTCGGTCAGGGCCCAGGCGACCTCCTCCGAGGTATCGGCGATCATCGCCTCGAGGTCCTCGCGCTCCACGACTCCACCGTCACCCGCCCAGGTAGCCAGCCGGTCCAGCTCGCTGCCGAGCCGCACCGTGCTCTCCCCCATCCGCTCGACGAGGAGCTGCGCGGCATCGTGATCGATCGCGATGCCCCGCCGCCTGGCCTCGGCGTCGAGCCAGGCAGGGAGCTGGCGCGCCTTCGGCGCCGCGAACTCGAGGACGTCTCCCCCGGCCTTCTCGACGCCCGCGGCCAGCGCCTTCGGGGCGCGGACCTTGGGCGGCTCCTCGCGCGCGACGAGCACCACGGTCACATCAGGCGGGAGCGCGGTCAGCGCCTCGGCAACGGGGGTTGCCTGCTTCGCCGTCCAGCGCTCGACGCCGTCGGCCAGCAGGAAGCGCCTGCCGGCGATCAGCGTCATGGCGGGCAGCGCGGCCAGAAGGGCCGCGGCGTCCGGGCCCCCGGTGGACTGCGCTTCGAACGTCTCCAGCCCCCCCTCCGCGCCCGCGCGGGACCGAAGCCGGGCGACGACCTCGTCGATCTTCCCGGTGTCGGTGCCCGCGACGAGGTACGCGGATTTGAGCTGGTCTGAGGCCACGCCGACCGAGTCTATTCGCGCCGCCGGGCGCCTCCGGCTAGAGGATCAGGGCGACCGCGGCGAGGACCGCAGCGGCTACCGCAACCTGTGCAAAGAGCCGTCCGCGGGTGCCGGTCACGGCGAAGAACAGCCCGACGACGAGGCCGATCGCGGCGAGCACCCCGCTCGCGATCGAGATGCCGACGACGACGGGCTTGATGCCCCCGGAGCCGTCGAAGCACTCGGACTCGCCGCTGGCGACGACCCCCGCGAGGTCGTCGCAGGACGCGAGGTCGTTCACCTCCAGGCCGACGATCACCATGACGGCTCCCCCGAAACCGAGCAGCACCGACAGGATGATCACCAGCAGGCGCATCGGGGCGCCGGCCTGCTGAGGGCGCGCCTGCCCTGGCGCGGGCTGCCCTGCGACCGGCTGCGCAGGCGGCTGGGCCGCGCCAGGCTGCTGTGGCGGTTGGGCGGGCGGTGGCTGTGGCGGCTCGGTCGGCTGGTCGTTCATGAGCCCGGTGCTATTCGCCGGAGTGGACGCGCCAGCCTCCGCCCGTCGACTCGATCACGATCTCGCCGCTCGTGTCCGTGCGAAGCACGGGGACGTCGTGCTCGCGAAGGGCGCCGAGCGTCCCGGGAGCGGGGTGACCGAAGGGGTTGCCAGCCCCGACCGAGGCCACCGCCAGTCGCGGCCCAGCGCGCGTGAGCAACGAGCCAAGCCCGGCGTCCTCGGAGCCGTGGTGGGCCAGCTTCAGCACGTCCACCGGCCCCGGGTCCAAGCTGATGGCCTCCGCCTCGGCGTCACCGGTGAGCAGCACCGCGAGATCGCGCCAGCGCGCGAGCACCACCACCGAGAGGCTGTTCGTCTCCGCCCCCGGCGCCGGGTCCGTGAGCCCGGACGGCGGCCAGAGCACCTGCAGCCGTAGTGGTCCCGAGGCGATCGCGCCGCCCTGCTCCGTCCGCACCACGCGGGCGTCGCCGGCGCGAACGAGCGCGGCCGTGGCCGGGTCCGGCATCCCCGTGACGACGGCTTCGGCGTCGGCGACGTCGAGCACAGGCCCCAGCCCGCCGGCGTGGTCCGCGTCGGGGTGCGTCACGACGACGGCGGCGAGCCGCTCGACGCCCAGCTCCACGAGGCGGTCCGCCGCCAGACGGCCTGGGGGCCCGGCGTCCACGAGAATCGGCTCCGCCCCTCGCGGCGCCAGCAGAATCGCGTCACCCTGCCCGACATCGAGGAATCGCACGACCAGACCGGGCTCGCGCGCGGGGTCGCCGGCCTGGGCGAGCCGCACGGCGCCCGCCAGAGCGAGGAGGATGAGCGCGGCGGCCAGCGCGCGCGGGCGCACCGGCAGCCGCAACCGCAGCGCGCGCAGCCGGCCGCCCCGGCGGGCCAGCGCCCACCCCGCCACTGCGAGTGCGGCGTATACGCCCGCCAGCTCGTGGACGCCCGGCGCCGAGATCTCGGTCTGCGCCCACCCCGGCGCCGCCATCCACGCCGCGACCTGGCTGATGTAGGCGGCGAAGAGCCCCGCGAGCGCGGTGATCGGCTCGACCGGCATCCACGGGAGCTGGCCCGCCGCCGCGGCCAGCATGCCAAGCCACATCACCGGGGCGATCGCTGGAAGCGCGAGCAGGTTGGCCGCGAGGGCCGCGACCGACAGGCGCTCGAAGTGGTGCGCCATCAGCGGCGCCGTGGCGAGCGTCGCGGCGATGGTCACCGCGGCGCCCTCCACCAGCGCCCCGCGCAGCCCCCGCCCGCCGCCGAGCCCCCGCCGCAGCGGAGCCGCCCACAGCGCGATCCCGATGACCGCGGCGAAGCTGAGCTGCCAGCCCACGTCGCCGCTGGCGCGGGGGTTGAGCCCGAGCGTCACCGCTGCGGCGAGGAGCAGCGCGTACCAACGCGAGGCCGGCCGGCTCGCGAGAGTGGCGACGACGCCGGCGGCGCCCATGACGCCCGCCCTCTGGATCGAGGCGCCGGCGCCCGCCATCGGCACGTAGAGGGCGATCAGAACGAGGATGCCGGCGAGGCGGGCCCGCAGCGCGAGGCCGAAAAGGGCGAGCAGGGGCGCCGCCAGCAGCGCGAGCAGGATGACGTTCTGTCCCGAGACGGCAAGTAGGTGGGCGAGGCCCGATCGCTGGTAGTCCTCGACCGTCGCGGGGTCGATGCGGTCGTCCTGGCCCAGCACGAACCCACGCAGCAGCGCTGCCTGCGCCTCGGGCGTCCCGCGGCCCAGCGCGGCCTCGGCCCGCTCGCGGAGGCGGTCGGTGAGGTACGGCAGGCCGCCCCGCCTCGCGCCCGTCACCTCGATCCGGTCGGCCGCGAGCACGCGCGCGATCCCCAGGCGCTCGAAGTAGCCCCCCTCCCAGTCGACGGGCGGCCGGATCGTCCCTGTCGCCTCGACCTCGTGCCCAACCGGTAACCCGCCGACCGGCTCGTGGGCTTCCACCATCAGGCGGCCGTCCTCGCTGTCGACCCGGACGCGCACGACGCCGTCGTCGCGCCGCGGGACCGCCTCGACGATGCCGCGCACCATCATCTGTGAGCCGTCCGGGACCGCGAGAGCACCCGCGTCGATGGCCGCGACGCGGGCGCACCCGAGCCACAGCCCACCCGCCGCCGCGACGATCGTGAGCGCGGCCACGCGCGCCGCCGTGCGAGCCACACCCCACAGGCAGGCCGCCGGCGCGAGGACGAGGATCAGGGCGATCCCTGGCGGTGGGCCGGGGACGAACGGGGCGAGACCGAGCCCCGCCACGATGCCCCCGAGTACGACGAGGCGCGGCCCGAGGCCGGCCCCCCTCACGGCTGCAGGCGGCCGCGCAGCGCCTCCATCGTCGCAGGCCCGATCCCGCTCACCTGGTCGAGCTCATCGACCGACCCCAGCCCACCCTGCTCGTCGCGATAATCGAGGATGCTCTGCGCCGTCACGGGGCCGATCCCGTCGATGGTGTCGAGCTGCTCGAGCGTCGCGGTCCCAAGGCTGATGGGACCATCGGCGGGCGCGCTCGCGGACGCGGCGCCGCCAGGACCAGCCTGGGGGATCACGATCTGCTGGCCATCCGCCAGACGAGCCGCCAGGTTGACCGAGTCGGCGGCGGCGCCCGGGCCAGTCCCGCCCGCGCGCTCGACGGCGTCGGTTACCCGCGATCCCTCCGGAAGCCGGTAGACGCCCGGATCGCGAACCGCCCCCGCGACGTGGACGACCACGTCCTCCCCGTCCGCGGAGACGGCGAACGTGCCCTCCTCCTCCTCCTCTTCACCGTCCTCCCCGGCGGCCTCCGCCGTGTAGGCGACGCCACGGGAATCCGCGCCCTCGGGGTCGGACTCGCGAATCCACCTGGCGCCGATGAGCAGCACCGCGACCGCCACCGCGGCGTACACGAGGAGCTGAAGTCGGCTGAGGCCGGCCATCGCCCGAGCGTGGCCGAGCCCGGCGCACGGATGGCGCGCAGACCCCGCCGAATCAGCGCCGAATCAGCGCCGGCACGCCACCTGCCCTCGGACGCTCGCGCCGCGGGCACCGCGACGGGAGCCGGCTACTCGTAGTTCTCGTCGTCGTAACCGGCGGCCTGGGTGGCCAGGCGGCGGCTGTAGAGCTCGTCGGCCGAGACCGCCGGTGACTGGACCGAGACCAGCGCCAGCACCGCGTCGCCCTCGTTGGCTACGGAGTGGTCGGTAGCCGGGGGGATCAGCACGAGGTCGCCCTCGCCCAGGCTCTGGGTGTCGCCGGTCGCCGACATCGTGCCGGTTCCCTTCACCACGACGTAGACCTGCTCCGCCTCCTCGTGGGAACGCAGATCCTCAGAGGCGCCCGCCGGCACCTCCAGCCAGTTCACCGAGCAATGGCGAGAGCCGAGGTCCCCCGCATCCATCAGGAGGTGCGAGCGGAGACGGTGCACGTCCGCGACGGCCGCCTCGTCAAAGCGCCTGACCAGCACGCCGCGCTTTCTAGCAGACCGGTGCGGATCCGTGTGGCCCAGGCCGCCCCCGCCTCCGGCCCCGGCGCAGCGGGCAAACCTCTCTCCCGCTACCGCACGACCAGGTTCACGAGCTTGCCCGGGACGACGATCTCCTTCACGATCTCGCCGCCGTCGAGGTGGCGCTTGACTCCCTCGGACTCGCGCGCGAGGCGCAGCAGCTCCTCCTCCGAGGCGCCCTCGGCCGCCTCGATCTGGTCGCGCCGCTTGCCGTTGACCTGGACGACGAGGGTGAAGGTGTCGCTGGCCAAAAGCGATGCCTCCGCCTCGGGCCACGGCTGCTCCCAGACCCGCGTTCCCTCGATCGCCTCGTACACCTCGGCTCCCAGGTGGGGCGCGAACGGAAAGACCAGCGAGGCCGCGGTGGCGGTCGCGAAGCGCACGGCGGCGTCGCCCTCGGGCGAGCCATAGAGGCCGTCCTTCAGCCGGTAGGCGTCGTTTACCAGCTCCATCACGGCCGCGATCGCCGTGTGGAGCTGGAAGCCCCCGGTGAAGTCGCGAGTCACCTTGTCGACGGCCCAGTGGGCCTTCGCGAGCAGCTCGCGTGTGTCTCCCCGCGCGCTTTCGGCGTCTGGCTTGCCCGCGCCCTGGTCCGTGCGCTCGACGACCTCCTCCTTCAGGCGCCAGAGACGGGAGAGAAACCGCTGGACGCCCTCCAGGCCCTGGTCGGTCCAGTCGGCCTCCCGGTCGGGCGGCCCGATGAAGCAGATGTAGGTGCGACAGGTGTCCGCGCCGTAGCGCTCCACGTACTCGCGCGGGTTGACCGTGTTGCCCTTCGACTTGGACATCTTCGCGCCGTCGCGGGTGATCATCCCCTGGGCGAAGAGGTTCACGAAGGGTTCCTCCACGTCCAGGTGTCCCATGTCCGTGAGCGCCTTGCAGAAGAACCGCGAGTAGAGCAGGTGGAGGATCGCGTGCTCGACCCCGCCGATGTACTGGTCGATCGGCATCCAGTGGTCCACCGCGGTGCGGCTCCACGGGGCCTCGGCGTTCTGCGGGTCGAGGTAACGCAGGTAGTACCAGGACGAATCGACGAAGGTGTCCATGGTGTCGGTGTCGCGCTCGGCCTCCTCCCCGCACCGGGGGCAGGTGGTCGCCACCCACTCCGGCACCGACGCCAGCGGGCTCTTGCCCTTCGGCGTGTAGTCCTCGATCTCGGGCAGCTCGATCGGGAGCTGGTCGTCGGGTACGGGCACGAGCCCGCATCCCCGGCAGTGGACGATCGGGATCGGGCAGCCCCAGTAGCGCTGGCGGGAGAGCAGCCAGTCGCGAAGCCGGTAGTTGACGGTTGTCGATCCCCTGCCCTCGGTGTCCAGCCACTCGACGATGTCGCCGTACGCCTCGCGGTTGCCGGCGCCGTCGAAGCGGCCCGAGTTGACCAGGGGCCCGTCGCCGAGGTAGGGCGCCGCTTGCACGTCCTCGCCCCCGGCCACCGCCTCCCGGATCTCGAGGTCGAAGGCCTTCGCGAACGCGTGGTCGCGGGCGTCGTGCGCCGGCACCGCCATCAGAGCGCCGGTGCCGTAGTCCGTCAGCACGTAGTCGGCCACGAACACCGGGATCTCCTCGCCGTTCACCGGATTGGTGACGGTTCGGCCCAGCGGCACGCCCGTCTTCGGCCGGTCCTCGGCCCCGCGGTCCTCGGCGGAGGCGCGTGCGGCCTCGTCGATGTACTCGCGAACGGCAACCTCCTGCCCGGTCTCCGCGACGAGGCGCTCGAGCGCCGGGTGCTCCGGCGCGAGGACGAAGAACGTCGCGCCGAACAGCGTGTCGGGACGGGTGGTGAAGACCGGGAAATCGAGGTCGAGCTTTTCGCAGCGGAACACGACCTCCGCGCCCTCCGAGCGGCCGATCCAATTGCGCTGCATCGTCACGACGTACTCCGGCCAGCTCTCCAGGAGGTCGAAGTCGGCCAGCAGGCGATCCGCGTAGTCGGTGATCTTGAACCACCACTGCTCGAGCCTGCGGGAGACGACCTCCGAGCCGCAGCGCTCGCACTTGCCGTCGATGACCTGCTCGTTGGCGAGGACGGTCTGGTCCACCGGGCACCACTGCACGGGCGCCTCTTCGCGGTAGGCCAGGCCCTGCTCGAAGAAGCGCAGGAAGAGCCACTGTGTCCAGCGGTAATACGAGGGGTCGCAGGTTGCCACCTCGCGCGACCAGTCCAGGGAGACGCCCCAGGTCCGGAACTGGCGCCGGAATTCCTCGATTGACGCCTGCGTGGCGACCCGCGGGTGCTCGCCGGTCTTGATGGCGTTGTTCTCCGCGGGCAGGCCGAAGGCGTCGTAGCCCATCGGATGAATCACCTGGCGCCCCTGGCGGCGGCGGAAGTGAGCGATGGCGTCGCCCACGGAGTAGACATTCAGGTGCCCGATGTGGGGCTCGCCCGAGGGGTAGGGAAGCATCTCGAGCACGTAGTCCTTGGGCCCCTCGGCCACGAACCCGGGCTCGCCTGGGTTGGCGACCTCCCAGGTCTTCTCGGACTCCCACACCGCCTGCCAGCGGCGCTCGATCGCGTGCGGGTCGTAGCGCTCCACCGGCGCGATCTTAGGGCGGGGACGGGTGACGGCGACCACACGGGCATGCTCGCCTGCAGGCGTAGACTGGCTTCGGGAGCGTCGGAGGAGGTTGCGATGGCACGGTTGGTGCGGCTTGATCGGACGGGGCACACGACGCTGGGCGAGTGGACCTCGGCCGACGGCGGCCACGAGGCGGCGGTCGCGGCCTTCAGGGCCGAGTTGGAGCGCGGCATGGTCGCGTCCTTGATCCACCCCGACGACACCGCCGAGGTCGTTCGCGAGCTTCCGGCCGAGGCGGATCTGGTCGTCCTGCGGCGTCCGATAGGCGGCGGCTAGATCGAGCCGGGACCGCCCACGCGCGCGGTCGAGTCGGCAGCGAGCGCCGCAGGGTCAAGCTCCCAACCGGCGCCCCAAGCCTCGCCCCGCCGCCACGGGGAGGAATCCGGCCCGGCAGTCGGGCCGGATTCCATCCGGTAGGCGCTGCGTCGGGGCGGCGCCCGACCCGGTCGTCCTCCGCGGCATCACGCTGGCGCCCAGGCACGGGGTGCCGGTGGCTGTCCGCTCCGTCGCCTGAGCTTCAGTCCGGGAGGGCGTTCAGGAAGTCGACGAACTTCTTCGTGTCGCGCAGCGGGCCACCGTGGCCAAAGAGGACGAGCTTGGGCTCGAGCGCCGCGAGCTTCTTGGCGGAGCGGCGGTTTTGGTCGGGGTCGGGCGTGAGGAAGTCCTTGGGGAGGCGCAGGCCGGGGATGCCGGTGACGACGTCCATGTTGTTGAGCACGTCACCGAGGATGAGGACACCGTCCGACGCACGCCAGAAAACGACGTGGCCGGCCGAGTGCCCCGGGGCGGAGATGACCTTGAAGCCCGCGACCTCATCGCCCTCCACAAGGACCCGGTCGACCTTGTGCCCGGGGCCCGTGAAGACGCGGTCGAAGAACCGGGCGAGAAAGTGGTCTGGCTGGCGTTCGCCGATCAGGCTGGGGTCCTCGGCCGGCTCGACGTCGCCGTCGGGCACCCAATACGGGATCCCCAGGGCGGTGCAGACCTCATGCGAGGCGCCCTGATGGTCGGGATGCGCATGGGTGAGGGCGTGGGCAGCGACGGGGTGCCCTTCGAGGTCGCGCAGGATGCCCTTGCCGGAACGCCTCGTGCCCGCGTCGATCAGGACGTCGCCGGCCAGGAAGGCGTTCACCCCGTTGGGGAGGAAGAGCGTGTTCAGATGCCAGACGCCGTCGGCGAGCTGCTTCACGCCGAGAGCCTATCCGAGGTTCGTTCCGCGGAGGTCGGGAAGCCGTGGTGAGCCTTAGTCTCCGCGGCATGCGAACCAAGACCCTGTGCTGGGCCTACGCCCTGATCGCGCTCGGCGCTCTCGTTGCAACGTGGTCGCAGAACATCAGGTTCCTCGCCGAAGAGGACAACGGCGGCCTCGGCGGCTTCATCGACGGCATGTACGAGAACGCGGCCGCCGCCTCGATCTCGAACGACCTGCTCCTCGTCGCGATGGCGGCCTTGGTGTTCATGGCCGTCGAGTCACGGCGGCTGGGGATCCGCCACCTCTGGGTCTATCTCCTCGGGTCGCTCCTGATCGCGGTGAGCGTGATGTTCCCCCTGTTCCTGGTGGCACGCGAACTCGAGCTGCGAGATCAAGCGAGCACTTGATGGACCTTATGGGACGACTCTCGAACCCTCCGGCCGGTCCTGATCGAACGTCTGGCGAGGAACCACCCTCTTCCGGACGGCAATTGCACACCGCCGGGTTGGACGGTGAGATAGCCGCCTTCGACCCCCGGGATGTCTATCGCGGACATCGTGGGCTCCTCGAGTTCGTGGAGCGCAGGCTGGAAGCCTGGGAGGAGCTGCGCGTCGCGCTTGAAGAGGTGATCGACTGCGGCGAGGAGATCGTGGTCCTCATGCACCAGCACGGTCGCGGGAGAGCCGCGCTACCGGAAGCGTCAGCGTGACGTGGCTGATCGTCGCGGTCGAGGCGAAGTTGTCGCGCCGCAGATAGGTCGAGTCGTCCTGCACGATCTCGAGCAGGATCTGGTGCCCGCGGCGGAAGCGCCAGGAGTTGCCGAACATCTCGTAGGCGGCGACGTCTCCGGTCGGATCCGGCGAGACAGCCCGGTAGGCGCCGCGGTCAACCAGCGTCCAGGTGCCGTCGGGCGCCACGTCCCAGAGCCGGCTGTTGAGCTCGATGTCGGGCGTCACCGCCGTGTAGTCGATTCGCAGCCGGGGCAGGCCGGCGGTCGTGAACGCCCGCGTGACGGGCACGGTGTAGGTGGCGACGCCCGGCGGAGCGGCTGCGCTGGTGCGAATGCACCCGCGCCCCGTCTGGGAGAGGGCCACGGGATCGAGCTGCGGCCCGCGCGGGTCGTTCAGCGGCGAGATCGTCTGCTGGGTCCCGCCGAAGTCGAAGCGGCGCTCGATCGGGTGCAGCCGACCCCAGCTTCGGGCTTTCAGGACCGGGCCGAAGCGCTCGGGATCGCAGCGGGTGACCGCCGAGGAGACGTCGAGCCGAGGCCTGGGCCCGCGGCTGAGCAGGTAGTGGTCGAGCATCCGGGTGCCGAGCGCGTGGAAGTGGCGCAGGTCGGGGATCTTGACCTGGGCGGTGAGGTGCTCAAAGTCGCCGAAGTACATGCCGATCGGGTAACGGGGGTCGGCGGCGCGCAGCTCGCGGTACATCCGCAGCGGCTCGATCGCGGTGAAGATCGGGTCCGTCCAGCCCTGCGCGGCGAGCACCGGAACCCGCCGCACGCGCCCCCGATCGAGCGCCCGGAAGAATCCGTCCTGGTAGAAGGCCGAGCGCCGCTCGGTCAGCTCGCGCTTTGCGGTCGGGGTGATCGGGTCGTTGGGATCGTCGTAGGGCTCGCCGACGTTGAAGCGCGCAAGCCAGGAGACGACCTCCGGGGTGAACTTGGTCCCGGCGGTGGCGAGAAAGCCGTCGACCAGGGTCTGCTTGCCGACCCCGAACGGCTCCGTGGCCGTCGCCCGGTCGACGCCCGAGGAGAGATGGTGGCCGCTCGGCGCCAGGGCGTAGAGGAGGTCGGTCCAGGTGTACTGCGGCACCGCCGCGGCGAGCTCCAGCGTCCTTCCGGAGGGGCTTAGCCAGCTGCCGTATGCAGGGGCCCCCTCGCCGCGGGTGGTGAGCAGAAGCCAGGTCTGCCCGCCGCCGTAGGAGCTTCCCAGCGCGGCGATCCGGCGCGGCCTGATCCGTGCCAGCGGTTTGGAGCTGTCGCGGTCGTCGGCAAGCAGGCCGGTGAGGTGGCGGGTGTCCTCGACCTCGAGGTCCTTACTCGCCAGGCCGATCTGGCCGGCCGAGTCCCCGTTGCCGCGGGCGCTGTAGTTGAGCACCGCGTAGCCCCGCGAGGCGAACCAGAGGTTGTTCCAGCCCACCGTCTTGTACTCCACGCCGGCCCGGTCGGGTCCCCGGCCCCGCCGGGTCTCGCTCATGTACTCGGTCTTCGAGTCGAGGAAGCCGTGCAGGAAGACGACGAGTGGCAGCCGGCGGCCACCGGCACCGACCGGCAGGGTCAGCGTCGTATCCAGCGCGGTGTCGTCGAAGCTCTCGACCATGCCGCTGCAGATCCGGTACTCGAACCGGCGCGAGGGGTCGGCCTCGGCGCTCTCGCGCCGCTCGCAGCCGGCCTTCAGCCCGGCGAGCGGGTCGGGGGCGGCGCCGGCGGGTTGCGGCGAGGCAAGCGCCAGCGCCGTCGCGAGCACGACCGGAGCTTGGATGCGGATGCTGCCGATGGGCACCGCGCAAGCGTAGGGGCGCTGGTCCGCGCTCGCGCCACTACCGGCGCATGGCACCCTCCGCTCGACCGGCGCGACCGCGATCGTCCGCCGCTACCGTTGGTCCATGAGCATCAGAATCGCCGGACGCGGGGGGATCGCGACCACGGCAGCGCTGATCCTGCTTGCCGGCGCCGCGGGCGCCCGGGCCGCGTTCCCCGAGGACCCTCCGAACGACCCTCTCTACGACGCCAGCCCACTGCCCAACTACGCCAACGAGCAGTGGGACCTGGCCAGCCCGGCGGCAGGCTTCGACCGCGGGATCTCGGTCGATCGCGCCTGGGCCCTGACCACGGGCAAGGGGGCGACGGTCGCCGACATCGACGTCGGCGTCGACTTCGACCAGCCCGACCTGAGCGGCCGCTGGTATGAGAACCCCGGCGAGAACGGCTCGCGCTCCGACAACGGCATTGACGACGACGGCAACGGCTTTGTCGACGACTGGCGCGGATGGGATTTCTACGACGGCGACAACGACGCCACCTCCGACACCGCCAACGGCCACGGGACCAACGTCGCCGGCGTGCTCGGCGCGACGGCCGACAACGGCATCTCGGTCGCCGGGATCGCGCCGGACGCCGGCATCCTCGCCCTCCGCACCGCCGACAACATCCTCCACCGCGGCTCGCGGCTGGCGCAGGCGATGGTCTACGCGGTCGATCAGGGCGCCGACGCGCTCAGCATGAGCCTCGGCGCCGACTCCTTCCCGAAGGCGCTGCGCCGCGCCGCCGAGTACGCCTACCGCAAGGGCGCCGTGGTCGCCGTAGCCTCCGGCAACGAGTTCCACTTCCACCACCACTACCCGCAATCGCACGACCATGTGCTCGCGGTCGGCGGCATCAACCCCGACACGGCCGACCTGCGCGCCATGAACCCCAACCTGGCCCCGATCGCAACCGACTTCACCGTCCACGCCTCCTACGCCGACTACGGTCCGCACCTCGACGTCGTCGCCCCGACCCAGGTTCCCACCGTCAACTTCGGCGGCGGCGATCAGCTCACGTGGTCGGGGACCTCGGCGGCGACCCCGCACGTTGCCGCGGTGGCGACCCTGATCGCCTCCCGTGCCAAGCAGGTCGGGCTCGACCTGCGCCCCGGCGAGGCGATCGAGATCATCCGCATGAGCGCGGACGATCTCGACGACCCGGCCAACGGCTACGCCCCCGGCTGGGATCTGCTCTCTGGCTGGGGCCGCGTCAACGCCTACGAGGCGGTGCGGATGGTGCGCCGCAGCCGGCTGCCGCCGGTGCCCGACATCCACAGCCCCGGCTGGTACCGGCCCTACGCGGGCGCCGCCGCGGACGCGATTCGGGTCGAGGCGACGGTCGCCGGTCGCTCGGCGACCCAATGGACGATCGAGATCGGCGAGGGCGAGCAGCCGGACTCGTGGCAGGAGGTCTCCTCCGGCAGCGCCGGCCCGAACGGCGATGGGGTCGGCACAACGCTGAACGGGCTCGCCGCAGGCGGCTACACGCTGCGGATGTCCGCCACCGACGCCGACGGCAACGTCGGCGAGGAACGAGTCTTCTTCGAGATCCTGCCGCCGGCCCAGCGGGTGCATCGCGGCTATCCAAAGCGCCTCGGCACCTCCGGCGAGGCCTCGCCGCAGCTCGCCCGGCTCGACCGCCGCCCCGGCAAGGAGATCGTCCTCGCCACCTCCGACGGGAGGCTGCACGCTTATTCCGGCCGCAGCGGAGACGAGCTCCGCGGCTGGCCGCAGCGGATGAAGCGCGCCCGTGGCTCTGGGCCGGCCTCGGACCGGATCGGCACGATCCGCAGCGGCTTTCTCGCGACGCCGGCGATCGGTGACATCGCCGGCAACCCGAGGCCCGAGGTGGTCGCCGCCGGGCTCGACGGGCGCCTCTACGCCTACAGCCGCCGCGGCCGTCTTCTCGACGGTTTCCCGTTCCGGATCAAGCTCCACGGGACCGCCTCCGACGGCAGGCTCGATTCGTCGATCTACGCCAGCCCGGCGCTTGCAGATCTGCGCGGCGGGCCGAAGCTCGAGGCCGTCTTCGGCGCCGCCGATCAGCGGATCTACGCCGTCAACGGCCGTGGTCGCAACGTTCGCGGCTGGCCGGTGCGGGCCCGTGATGAGGCGAGCGGCGGCGATGTCACCAAGATCCTCTCCTCGCCCGCGATCGGCGACCTCGACGGCGACGGCTCGCCGGAGGTGGTCGAGGGAACCGCCGAGGCCTACGGCTTGACGCCCTCGACCAGCGGCCGGGTCTACGCCTTCGACGCCCGCGGCAAGCTCCTGCCCGGCTGGCCGGTCGCGCCGCCGGCACTGGCCGCCGACTCGATCCCGCTTGCCGGCGAGGGCGTCCCGGTATCGCCCTCGCTCGCCGACACCGACGGCGACGGCGACGACGAGGTGGCCGTCGCCGCCTTCACCGGCCAGCCCGAGCTCTACGACGGTGACGGCACCCGGCTCGGCGGTGCCGGCGGCCAGAGCCGCTTCCAGATCGCCGGCCGGGGCGTGTCGTCGCCGGCCGACGCCCCTGGCGCGCTGGCGCTCGGCGCCAACGGCGCCTTCGGCCGCACCCAGCCCGGCGGGCCGCTGCGCTTCTTCGGCGGCATCGTCGACAACCGCCTCGCCCAGGCCCAGCTCCAGCCCGCGACCCCGATCGCCTTCGAGCACCTGCTCGGTGGCTGGGACGCCGGATCCGGCGCCTGGCTCGACGCCTTTCCGATCCCCACCGAGGGCTGGGAGATCCTCACCTCACCGGCGCTCGCCGATGTCGACGGGGACGGTGGCGCGGAGGTCCTCAACGGCACCAGCGGCAACGTCCTCCACGCCTTCAAGCCCGACGGCAGCGAGCCGCCAGGCTGGCCGAAGCAGACCGGCGGCTGGCTGCTCGCCTCGCCGGCGGTCGGCGATGTCGACGGCGATCACCGCAACGAGGTCGTCGCCGTCACCCGCGACGGCTACCTGCTGGTCTGGGACACGCCGGCAAAGGCATCTGCGAGCCAGTGGCCGAGCTTCCGCCACGACGCCCGAAACACGGGCCGCTACGGGCCGCCGTTGGAACCCTGATCGAGCAGGGACCAGGGGGGCCCTCGGGCTGCCGCGCAGCGCGCGGAAATCAGGTTCGATTTGGCCATCAGAACCGGGCTGGTGTCCACGGTAGGCACTACCCGAGCGGCTTCGCCCCTCCGGCCGAGTCTCGAGGCACTCTGCCAATGAAAAAAACGCCCGCCGGAGCAGGGGTTCCCTGAGGTGGAGCTGGGGGGATTCGAACCCCCGACCTTTCGGCTGCCAGCCGAACGCTCTCCCAACTGAGCTACAGCCCCGGGCGGCGGCTCAGTCTAGCGGCGGGCTTCGCGCCGAACCCACCGGCGAAACCCATGCTCTCGGTGGGTTTCGTCGACCGCTTCGCGGCGCGGCTAGTTGCCCACGTCGAGCACGAGGCGGTCCGCGCGCATGTCGCGGATCACGAGCTCGAGGTCGCAGCGCTCCTCGAGCTCGCGAAGCAGAGCGACCGGCTCCGCCAGCGAGAGCTCGAGCGTCGCCCGGCCCCCCGAGAACCGCGTGACCGTGATGTCCGACGTCGCCCCGATCGACTTCGCGGCGTCCTCGAAGCCGACGAGCTGCGAGAAGTCCCGAAGCGGGCCGATCTCCACCTCGATCAGGCCGTTGAAGAGGTCCTCCGGATCCACGCCGCCGTGCCCGTTCATGCCCGCCTCGGCCGCACCTTCGGCGCCGGCCTCGCCGGGGGCCTCCTCCGCGTTCTCCCCGCCGATCCGCCCGATCGCCTCCGTCAGCGCCTCGAGCATCCGCTCAGACATACCCGCGGGTCCCTTCGTCAGCTCGGTGACTCGCTCGCTCAGCTCGGCCGCCTCACGCAGGGCGCCCAGCCGGATTCGCGTCGCCTGCCCCCGTGCGGTCCGCCTCACGTCCTCGAGCTCTCCGAGGAGCGCCGCCATCGTGGCCAGCTGCGCGTCGCCCTCGCCGGTGAACCGTGCCAACTCGGCGCGCAGGCGCCGCAGCTCGCCCTCGCGCTCCACCACGCGCTCGCTGAGCCTCGTCGCGACCCGCTCCAGCTCGCCGATCCGGCGTTCTCGCCCGGCCAGCTCCAGAGAGCGCGCGGCGATCTCCGCGTCCTGGATCGTGACCAGCTCCTCGAGCTCCGCGATGGAGGCGTCGACCTCCGCGCGCGCGTAGCCGAGCAGAGACCTCTTGAAGCGACCCTTCGCGATGGACGAAAGCTAGGCCGGGCTCCGGACGGATCCGATCCCCGTCAGCTTCCGACCCCGACGCGCAGCTCGTGCGATCGTTCGGGGCGGCGGCCACCCGCGCGACGGCGCCCGCGCTTTCGCTCCCGCTCGATCGTCCGCATGTAGGGGAGGAAGTCGACCTGGATCGTGTGGCGCTTGGAGGCCACGTAGCGCTTCGCCATCCGCCGGTCGTCCTTTTCGATCGCCGCGAGCATCCGCTCGCGGTCGGGGAGCACCGCATCGCCGAGCAGCAGGTCGGCGACCCACTTCGACTGCTCCTCCGCGATCGGCATGATCGCCCCGAGCGGCTGGATCAGGCCGATGAAGTAGAGGCCCTCGTGGTCGGGGTCGACCATCCTGCGGTAGAGCGAGATCCGGTTGTCGGCGGCGCTGACGAGATCGTCGGAGAGGAACGGGAAGACGATCTTGTAGCCCGTGCAGTAGACGATCACCTCGATGCCCTCCACCGAGCCGTCGGCGAAGCGCACACTCGAGCCCTCCAGCCGCTCGATGTTGGGCTTCACCGTGATCCGCCCGTGGCCGATGCGCGGCAGCAGGTCCGAGGAGATCGTCGGATGCGCCTCCGCGAGCTTGTGGTCGGGCTCCGGCAGGCCGTGGTCGGTCGGGGCGCCCACGGCCGTCCGCAGCGCGCGCCCGTAGAGGCCGCGGGTCACCCAGAGCGGCAGCCGACTCGCCAGCCCGCCCCCCAGCTCGTCGGTGGGATGCCCGTTCAGGTACTTGGGGATCACGTACGCGCCCCGGCGCATCGCGAGGTAGGTCATGCTCGATACCCGGGAGGTCTCAACCGCGATGTCGCAGGCCGAGTTGCCGATCCCCAGCACCAGCACGTTGCGGTCCTCGCAACCCTCGGACGTGCGGTAGTCGTGGGCGTGCATCTGCACGCCGTCGAAGGAGCCCGGGAACGGCGGCTCGGGCCAGCGCGGCTCCCAGTGGTGCCCGTTCGCCACCAGCACCGCCCGGTAGCGACGCATCCCGCCGTCGTCGGTACGGACCTCCCAACCGCCTTCCGCGGCAGGCGCCACGCTCGTCACCGTTGTCTTGAAGCTGATCCGGTCGCGGAAGGAGAAGTGGTCGACGTAGTCATCGAAGTAGGCGGCGATCTGGGTGTGGTGCGGGTAATCGGGGTAGTCGTCGGGCATCGGGTACGACGCGTACTCCATCTGCCTCCGTGAGGTGTTGATGTGCAGCGAGGAGTACGCCGAGGACATCCCGTTGTCGTTGAGGTAGCGCCAGTTGCCGCCCACCTCGGAGCCCCGCTCGAAGCAGTCGAAGGAGATGCCGCGCTCGGCGAGCACCTGGCAGGACGCGATCCCCGACGAGCCCGCCCCGATCACACAGACCCTGTCCACGGCGGCGGAGGCTATAGCTCGAGCTTCGGGGCCTCGCCCCAGAGGACCTCGAGCCGGTAGCGCTCGCGAAGCTCGGCCACGAAGATGTGCAGGACGCAGTCGAGGTAGTCCATCAGCACCCAGCGCGCCTCGGCCTCCCCCTCCACGGCGGCGGGCAGCAGGCCGTGATCCTTCTTCATCCGCTCCCGGACCTCGTCGTGGATCCCCTTCGCCTGGCGCTCGTTGCGCGCGGTGCAGACCAGGAGGACGTCCGTGTAGCCCACCAGCGACCGCACGTCGAGGGCCACCATGTCCTCGCCGAGCTTGTCGTCGACGATGCCCACGAGCAGGCGCGCCAGCTCCTCCGACGCGATCGGCTCGGCCTCAGCCGCGCCCTGGCGGGCCGGCTCGTCGGCGCCCGTCACCGGTAAAGCCCCTCCCCCTCGACCATCGCGAGCACCCCTTCGGTGACCAGGTAGCGGACGGGCCGCCCCTGGGCGACCCGTCGCCGGATCCGGGTCGACGAGACGCCCAGCTCGGGCATCCGCACGATCTCGGCCCGATCGGCGGCGCCGAGCCGGTCGAGCGTCGCCTCGGCCTCGTCGATCGCCGTCCCCGGCCGCGAGGCGATCCCCAGCCGCGCCAGTTCGAGCACCCGCTGGGGCTCGTGCCACTCCTCGAGGTGGGCGGCGACGTCGGCGCCCATCAGCAGGCAGAGATCCTCGCCGCGCTCGCTGAGGTGCTCGAGGGTGCGCACGGTGTAGGAGGCCTCTGAATCCTCGCCCGCCCGCACGCACTCGTAGTCGGAGACCTCAAGCAGCCCGTTCTCCGTCGCAGCCACCCTGGTCAGCTCGAGGCGTGTGCCGATGCCCGGGTCGTCGGCGATCCGCTTGTGCGGCGCGCGGCCCGTCGGCACCAGGACGACGCGATTCAGGCCGAGCTGCGCGGCGGCCTCCTGGGCGAGCACAAGATGTCCGATGTGCGGTGGGTTGAAAGCGCCACCGAGTACTCCGACGGCCACCCGCTACCGAACCTGGCCGTTGCCGCGCAGCACGTACTTGCTGGTCGTCAGCTCGCGCAGCCCGATCGGCCCGCGGGCGTGAAGCTTCTGGGTCGAGTTGCCGATCTCGGCCCCCATGCCGAACTCGAACCCGTCGGTGAACCGCGTCGAGGCGTTGACGTAAACGGCGGCGGCGTCGACCCCCTCGGCGAACGCGTCGGCCGCGGCGTCGGAGGAGGTCACGATCGCCTCGGAGTGCCCGGTGCCGTGGCGGTTGATGTGCTCGACGGCCTCATCGAGCGTGTCCACCACCCCGACGACCATCTTCAGATCGAGGTACTCGGTGTCCCAGTCGGCCTCGCTCGCCGCGCCGACCGGCGTCTCGCCGGCCGCGGCCCGAGTCCGCTCGTCGCCGACCAGCTCGACCCCCGCAGCGCGCAGGTCGCCCAGCAGCCCGGGGAGCAGCTCCCCGGCGACCTCGGAGCTGACCAGCAGCGTCTCGGCCGAGTTGCAGACGCCGGGGCGATCCACCTTCGCGTTGAAGGCGACGCTGCGCGCCATCTCCAGATCGGCGTCGGCGTGGACGTAGACGTGGCAGTTGCCGGCTGCGGCGTACATCACGGGCACGGTCGCGACCGCCTTCAGCGCCTGCTTGAGGCCCTCGCCGCCGCGCGGGATGACCAGGTCAACGGTGTCCTCCTGGGTCGCGAGCTCGGCGAGGTCCTCGCGCCCGCCCCCGATGAGCTGCACGCCGTCGCCGGGCAGGCCGGCGTGCTCGAGGCCCTCGGCGACGATCGCGGCCAGGGCGCCGTTGGAGCGCTGGGCGTAGCTCGAGCCCCGCAGGACGATCGCGTTCGCCGACTTGATGCAGAGCACCGAGCAGTCGATGGCGACGTTCGGCCTGGCCTCGTAGACCACGGCGACCACGCCGAGCGGCACGCGCAGCTTGCTCAGCTCCAGGCCGCTCTCGAGCGTCCTGCGCTCGAGCACCTCGCCCACCGGGTCGTCGAGCGCGGCGACCGCGTGGACGCCGTCGGCGATCGCGGCCACCCGCTCGGCGGTCAGCGCGAGCCGGTCTCGAAGCGCCGGGGTAAGGCTCTCCGCGCGCTCGTCGGAGAGATCGCCGGCGTTCGCCTCCAGGACCGTGTCCACCCGCTCGCCGAGCAGCTCGGCGATGCGCTCGAGGGCGGCGTTCCTGGTCGGAGCGTCGGAGCGCGCCAGGGCCACCGCCGCACGCTTCGCGGCGGCGCAGGCGTCGCTGACGCTGGGGATCGTGGTCGCCACCTCCGAAAGGGTAACGACGTGCGTGACTACGTCAGCACGAAATGGTCGCGGTGGACCGCCTCCTCGGCGGCGTCGGGCATCTGCTCGAGGACGCGCTCGGAGCGCAGGCCCTTGATCCGGTCGAGCTCGGTCGCGGAGTAGTTGGAGATCCCCTTGCCCACGACCTCGGAGCCGGACACCACCTCGACGGCGTCGCCGGCCGCGAACTCGCCCTCGACGCTGATGATCCCTACGGGGAGCAGGCTCGACCCGCGCTCGCGCAGCACGCGGGCAGCGCCGGCATCGACGACCACCTTCCCGTGGCTGGGCTTCGCGTAGCGCAGCCAGAGCTTGAACGAGGGCGTTCGCTCGGGATGCGCAACAAAGCTCGTCCCGACCGCCTCACCGGCCGCGGCGGCCGCCAGGGTCCCGGGGGCGGTCCCGTCGCAGATCACGACGGGGATCCCGGCCGCGCTGGCCATCTCGGCC
Organism: Solirubrobacterales bacterium; assembly: GCA_051004675.1. Lineage (GTDB taxonomy): Bacteria > Actinomycetota > Thermoleophilia > Solirubrobacterales > 70-9 > JBDTSW01. Next base: position 60,211 of record JBPCKC010000012.1, on the reverse strand, counting down.
GCGGCGACCTTGCTGCGCATCCCCCCCGATCCGAAGGCCGAGGTGCGCTGCCCGATCTGAAACGTGGTCAGGGTCGCGAAGTCGTCTACCTCCGGGACGAGCTGGGCGCCGGGGTCGAGGGCGGGATCGGCCGTGTGCAGGCCCGCCGTGTCGGTGAGCAGCACGAGCAGGCGCGCGCCGAGCAGGATCGCGACCTGAGCGGAGAGGAAGTCGTTGTCGCCGAAGGTGATCTCGTCGGTGGCGGTCGTGTCGTTCTCGTTCACCACCGGGACGGCGCGCCACTCCATCAGGCGGCGCAGCGTCTGGCGCGCGTTCAGATAGTGCATCCGCGCCGACATGTCGAACGAGGTCAAGAGCACCTGCGCGGCATGCAGGTCGCGGGCCGCGAGGCGCTCCTCGTAGGCGCGGAAGAGGGTTCCCTGCCCCACCGCCGAGGCGGCCTGTAGCTCGTCCACCTCCCGGGGCCTGACGCTCAGCCCCATCACGCGCATGCCGCACGCGACGGCTCCCGAGGTGACGAGCGCCACGTTCTCGCCTGCGGCGTGCAGCACTCCCACCTGCTCGCAGACGCCGTCGAGCACGTCCGCGCGCAGCTTGCCGTCCTCGCCGGCGACGATCGAGGAGCCCAGCTTTGCCACCACTGTCATGACAGAGAAGATACGAACCGCCGGGGGAGGCCCTTGCACACGCGGGGTCAGATCCCGCGAGGGGCCTGACCCCGGAGGCGCCGGTCAGGCGCCGGTCGCCCAACCGCCAGGATGCCCGTTCGCCCTACCCGCGGCCGTATCGCACGCGCTCGCAGCCCCGGGCGTCGTCCGAGCGGCCGATGCGTGCCCGGTCTGTGCCCGGTCCGCAGCGCACGGTCTCGCGCTTGCCGAAGCCGCTGGCGAGCACGCGGTCGTTTCCGCCGCCGGCGCGCAGGACGTCGCGTTGGAGCCCGCCGTCGAGGACGTCGTTACCCGCTCCGCCCTGGAGCAGGTCGGTTCCGCGCCCGCCGGCAAGGCAGTCGTCGCCACCACGGCCCTTGATCCGATCCGCGCCGTCCAGCCCCAGCAGGAGCTCCGAGGCGTCGCCGCCCACGATCAGATCGTCCGCCCCCGTCCCGGTTCGCAGCACCTCACACTTGCCGGGCGGCGGCGGCTCGGGCCCGCCGCTGAGCACATTCGAGGCCTGCCCGTTGAAGTTCTCATGGGGGTCGGTGACGGAGCCCCGCTCGACCACCGCCAACTCGCCGGGCGCGAGCACTCGATCGGTCACCCAGCGCCCGCCCTCGAGGGTCGCCGGCACGCGCTCGGTGGCGCCGGTGGACTCGCGCACGATCGTCACCTCGGCATCGTCCGCGTCGCCGGCGTCCACCCAGGGCCGGAACGTGCAGGTGAAGCAGAACCACTCGAGCTGCCCGGGGTCGGCGGGCGCCTGCGGGTCGCGGTAGGCCGTGCGCCGGTAGTCGATGAACCGCGCGGGCGAGTCGTAGGTGTCCGGGTAGTCCACGGGCCCGATCTTGGCCTCGACCGCCGGGTCCCTGCCTCCCTGGACCTGCACCTCGGAGTCCGGGCCGCCGACGGTGTAGGTCGAGCGTGGGCCGACCCGGAAGCTCATGGTCCCATCCGGCTCGAGCCGGAAGTCCTCAACGGTGATCCCGCTCCACGGGCTGACGCCGAACGTCTCGGACTCCAGGTGGTAGGGAACAGGCTGGCCGCCGGAGCGCCGCATTCCATCGACGACGAAGCGGTAGTCGCCGGGCGGTGTGGCGCGTGGGCGCTCGCCGGTGTCGAAGGGCGATACGAATGCCTCGAAGTGGGCGGTCCACCTCCATCGGTGCCCGCCCTCGAGGTAGCTGGGGGTGTCAGCCCCCTCGGGGAACTTGAGAGTAACCGGCAGCTCGCCGGACTGGTCGGCGTAGGGCTCCCACGAACCGGGGGCCACCTCCCGCTCGACCCGCACCTCGGGGTTGTCGGTGAAGTTCGAGCCGCCGTCCCAGCGGAAGAGAGCGGCACCGAAGCGCTCGATGTCCTGCGGTTGGGCCACCGGGCCGGGCTCACCGTCATCGGGGAGGCCCGCCTCGTAGGCCGCGATGGCGGCGCCGCCGGTGTCGCCCAGCGCCTGCGCACGGGCGTCGTTCACCGCCAGGTCCGCCACCACCTTCGGCTCCAGCAGCGACTCGGTGAGCATGTCGGGCGGGAGCGCCACCCCGGCGTTGCGCAGCTCGCGCCCCAGGTAGACGAGCCGGGTCGCCATGTAGTCGCTGGAGTGCGGGCCCCAGCCGGTCAGGGCCTTGCGGTAGTGGTCGCCACGCTGGTACTCGCGATAGGTGGCGATGTAGCCGTTGTAGTCGTTCGCCATCGCGATCGGCACCGTGAGCGTGTAGCCCAGGTTCGCGGAGGCAGAGGCCTGCCCGACGCCGCAGGGCTGGTTGCCGGGGTGCAGCGGGGTCGGCCCGCAGCGGTCGTCGTGCGTGTAGTTGCCCTTGATCTGGGTGGTGTCGGTCGGCTCGGACTCGGCGCTCAGCACGTTCTCCAGGTTGTTCCAGCCGTTCGCCGGGTTGTTCACCTGAGCGCGCATGCGCCGGTATTCCTGATCGGACACGGGCGCCAGGTCGGTAGAAGGGTTGTGTGGGTTCGGGCACGCCCACTCGTTGGCGGGGAGGGGGTCGCACTCGGCCCCCCAGTCGTAGCCCAGATGCTCGTTGCCGGCCACCTTGTCGGTCCGTGTCTCGATGTTGGCCGACTGGTCGAACCACTGCTCGCACGAGCAAACCGGGAGGAAGATATCCCCCAGCCGGATGCCCTGGAGGTGGACGTCGATGTCCTCCTGAAGGCCGGTATAGGACGGTGCCGAGTAGTTCTCGGGCACCGGGATCCCGAGCGCCTGGAAGTCGTCGGTGCTGAGGCCCGGGTCGATGCCGGGAACGGGCGAGTCGGGAGGCTCGGGCAGCCCGAGCTCGTCGCTCAGCGAGCCCAGCCCCTGCAACACGCCCTGGCAGTCGGGCAGGCCGACGACGGGGATCAGCGGGTCGCCCGCGAGGCCGGAGTCGGCTCGACAGTTCGAGACCCCCGGGTAGGGGTGCGAGAGCGGGCCCGGATACCAGCGGTCGATCATCCCCACCGCCGGATCGGTACCGAAGGGAACGAAGCGCGCCGGATCCTCCGGCGTGCCCGCTGCGACGTCGTCCCACACGCCCACGATCGCGTCCGACATCAGGCGCGCCCCGTACTCGGCCTGGGCGTAGTCCTTGTGGGAGAACTCGAGTCGCTCGTGGATCGAGTGGTAGGTCGAGCGCTCCGGTTCCGAGGTCCCCACCGCGCCCTGCGTCCAAATCGTCACCGCGCCGGTCGCGCGGTCGGTCATTCGCTCGAGCGGGCCGAGGTAGTCGGCCGAGATCAGATCGTTGCCATCGAGGAACTCGGGGTGCAGGTTGAAGTTGACGAGGTTGGCGAGCGGCCTCGGATCCTGCGGATCGGTGACGTCGTCGAAGCGGATGACCGTGAGGTCGTGATCCACGTTGGACTGCGGGTAGCCGGCGGGGGTGCCGTCGTCGGCGATCGCGGCGCCGAAGGAGTGGCGGTGCGTCTTGTCGAACTGCCCCACCGAGGCGCCGATCCGTACCGGCACGAGGTCCTCGCAGGCTCGCTCCACCGCCAGGAACATGCGCCGGGCCAGGTAATTGAAGAACCGCACGTCGAAGACGTCCTGGAACGCCCACACCCCCCAGGAGGAGGACGAGTACATCGGCGAGGAATGGTTGTGCGTGCTCGCCATCGTGAGGTGCTCGGCGTCGATCCCGCACTCCCCCTCCGTCTCGAGGAGCTGCGCAGCCCGGCGGTACACCAGGTCCTGGGGGATGTACTGGTCGTTCTTGAGGATCGCGATGCGGGTCCCGTCATCGCCCTCGATCACGATGGCCCTTACGCTCAGGCGGGACTGGATCCCGTAGGAGGCCGCTCGCCGGTAGGAGTGCACGGTCGGGTCGTAGTTGCCCGCGGCCGGGTCGACGAAGCTGCCGTCCGAGGCGTACTGGCCCGCCGAGGCGCCGACGTGCCACGACGCGTCCACCGCCGTCGCGCCGGCGCGGACCTCTGCCGATGCCGATCCCGGGACCGCCGCCGAGCACGTCAAAGCCGCCGCGGCCATCCCGATCCACCGGAAGCTCCTTCCCATCGCCCACGAGGCTAGACGCCCCGGGCGGGCCGTGCGCCGGTCACACGGACCCAAGCGTCCTGTCCTCTCCACGCCCGCGGTGAACCGGGCAGGACGCTCCCGGGGGCTCAGCCCGCGGGATCCAGGTCGAACGTCTCCTGACCGATGCGCACCTCGTCGCCGGGCTCGAAGCCCGCCGAGCGCAGCGCGGCGATGACGCCCATATCCGTCAGGCGCTGCTCGAGGTATCCCAGTGCCTCCAGGTTGGACATGTCGTGACGCTCGACGAGCAGCTCGACCCCGCGCCCGTGGACGCGGAAGGCGCCGTCGGGCTCGCGCTCGACCGCGTAGCCCTGGCGCGCGGCCGGCCGGTAGGTGATGTGCTCGGCTTGGAAAGCCGCCGAGGGGTCAGACCCCCCAACTGGGATCTGACCCAGGTGATCGGAGCTCGCCGGAACCGCGGCGAGGATGGCCGCCCGGAGCTCGTCCAAGCCCTCGCCCGAGGCGGACGAGACCGCCAGCACGCCGGCCACCGCGTCCCCGAGCCGCTCGCGGAAAGCATGGACCCGCTCCTCGACCTGCTCCCCGGGGAGCAGGTCGCGCTTGGAGAGCACCACCAGCTCGGGCAGCCGGTCCAGGCCCGCGCCGTACGAGCTCAGCTCGCCGCGGACGATCTCGTAGGCCTGGGCCGGGGCAGGGGCGCCCTGCGGAGGGTCGATCTCCACGAGATGCACCAGCGCACGGCAGCGCTCCACGTGGGCGAGGAACTCGTCGCCCAGGCCCGCCCCCTCGGCGGCTCCCGCGATCAAGCCCGGGACATCGGCCAGGACGAGCTGGCGATCCCCCACCTCGAGGGTGCCCAGAACGGGGTCGAGCGTGGTGAACGGATAGTCGGCGACCTTCGGCGCGGCGCGCGTAAGGCGGCCGAGCAGCGAGGACTTCCCGGCGTTCGGCAGCCCCACGAGGCCGGCGTCGGCAAGCAGCCGAAGCTGCAGCTCGATCCAGCCCGAGGTGCCCTCCACGCCCCCCTCGGCGAAGCGGGGGGCCTGGCGCGTGGAGCTGGTGAAGCGCTTGTTGCCGTGCCCGCCGCCGCCCCCGGTTGCCACCACGGCACGCTGCCCCGGCTCGACGAGGTCGTAGCGCTCTCCCTCCAGCCCCTCGACGGTGGTACCGGGTGGCACGGGGACCACCTCGTCCGAGCCCCTGGCCCCGTGCCGGCGCGCGCCCTCGCCGTGGCGTCCGCGCCCGGCGCGGAAGTGCGGCGAGAAGCGAAGGGCCGCGAGGTCTCGCCGGGAGGGGTCGCAGACCAGCACGACGTCCCCCCCGCGCCCACCGTCGCCCCCGTCGGGCCCGCCGCGAGGGACGTGTGCCTCACGCCGAAAGGACACGACGCCGTTCCCGCCGCGTCCGCCCTCGACCCAGATCCTCGCCCGATCATGAAACACGCAAGGAACGGTAGCCCGGGTGCAGGGCGCGAGCGTGGGCGGTCGTCCGCAGCGCGGGTTGGGCCAGGTAGGGCGGGTGGCGGTCAGGTGTGTCGATTAGGGTGCGGATTTCGCATACAGATCCACACACCTGGGGTGTGGGCGCGCCCCGGACGGGCAATGCCCGGTCCGGCGGCCCCGGATCGCCGGAACTACTCGCCCTCGGCGACCGAGACGACTCGGCCCTTGCGGGCCTGCTTGAACTCGACGACGCCGGCGCGCGTGGCGAAGATGGTGTGGTCCTTGCCGATGCCGGTGCCGGTGCCGGAGTAGAAGCGGGTGCCGCGCTGGCGGACGATGATCTCACCGCCGCCGACCTGCTGGCCGGCGAAGACCTTGACGCCGAGCATCTTCGGGTTGGAGTCGCGCCCGTTGCGGGAGGAGCCGAGCCCCTTCTTGTGCGCCATCTCGCCTAGCTCTCCTTCTTCGTCGCGGGCTTCTTGGCCGCCGGCTTCTTGGCCGTCGAAGCTTTCGCCGCCGGCTTCTTGGCCGTCGAAGCTTTCGCCTCGGGCTTCTTGGCCGTCGAAGCTTTCGCCGCCGGCTTCTTGGCCGTGGCGGGCTTCTTCGGCGGCGCCTTCGGCTTGGCGGCCTCCTCGGCCTTGGTCGCCGGCTTCGACTCGGCCTTCGCGGCGGGCTTGCGGGCCATCAGCTTGATTTCGGTCACCTCGAGCTTGGTCAGCGACTGGCGGTGCCCGGAGCGCTTGCGCGAGCCCTTCTTGGCCTTGTAGGTGAAGACGCGGATCTTCTCGCCGCGAACGTGCTCGGCGACGACGGCCTCGACCTTCACCTTCTCGAGCTCGGAGCCCGCGGCGATCACGTCGGTCCCGGCGCTGTACATGACCGGCCGCAGCGTGACCTTGGCGCCCTCGTCGTCGGCCATGCGCTCGACCAGCAGGGTCGCGCCCTTTTCGGCGCGGTACTGCTTGCCGCCTGTTTCGACGATTGCGTAGGTGTCTGTGTCAGCCATCGTTCTTTTCGCCGCTTGCGGCACGAGGGCGACCCTGGCCGCCTCTGCGGCCGCGCGGCCGCCCGCCGGAGGGCGAGGATTCTAGCTGCGGCTCCTCACTCTCGGAGGGCGCACCGTTGCCCGGCGCGTCCAGCAGCGACGCCGTTGCGACGGAGCGCCCGACTTCCTCGATGCGCACCATGCGCCGTTCGCCCACGTGGGCGCCGCCGCCGGTGACGCTGACCACGTAGGAATCGACCCTCGCCACGGCGTCGTCCACGTTGTACATGTGCGGCTCCTCGATCGAGACGAGGACCTCGTCGCCGACGCCGAAGGGGAGCGCGCGGCGCTCGATCTCGTCGCGCGGGCCCTCGTCGGAGACCTGGTACGTCGAGAGCGAAAGCGCCTCGCCGCCCTCGAAGTGGAAGTGCTTGCCCGTCGCCTCCTCGAGCTCGCGCAGCCCGCTGTCGGCCTCGAGCAGCTTGCGCGCGACCTTGGGGTTGACGCGGATCAGGAACGCCTCGGGCTCCGGGTTGTCGGCCGCGAGGACCCGCAGGTGTCGCAGGACGTCGATGGCCACGGTCTCCTCCGACTCGACGACACCCTCGCCGTCGCAGGTGGGGCAGCGCTTGGTGAGGATCTCGCGGACCCCGTCGGTGATGTTCTGGCGGGTCATCTCCACCAGCCCCAGCGGCGAGACCTCGACGACGTACGTCTTGGTCTTGTCCTCGTCCAGCGCCTTCTTAAGCGTCTTCAGGACCTGGTCGCGGTTCGCCGCCCGGGCCATGTCGATGAAGTCGATGACGATGATGCCGCCGATGTCGCGCAGCCTGAGCTGGCGGACCACCTCGTCCGCCGCCTCGACGTTCACCTTCGTGATCGTGTCCTCCAGCCGGCCCTTGCCACGGCCGGTGAAGCTGCCCGTGTTGATGTCGATCACGGTCAGTGCCTCGGCGTAGTCGAGCATGAGGTAGCCGCCCGAGGGAAGGTCCACCCGCCGCGAGAGCACCGAGCGGAAGGCCTCCTCAACGCCCTCGCGCTCGAACAGCGACTCGGCGCCGTCATAGAGCTCGACCAGGTCGACCAGCTCCGGCGCCGTGCGCTGGAAGAAGCTCGTCACCCGCTGATGCTGCTTGGGGTCGTCGATGACGGCCCCGTCGAACTCCTTCGTGAGCACGTCGCGCAGGACGCGGATCGAGAGGTCGGCCTCCTGAAACACCAGGTTCGGAGCCTTCACCTCTCCCCCGCGCTTGTCGACCACCTCGTGCAGCTTGTGCAGGTACGCGAGGTCGCGCTCGAAGTCGTCCTCGGTCGCGCCCTGGGCCGCGGTGCGAACGATCACGCCGCCGTCGCCCTTGTGCAGCTTCTGCAGCAGCTTGCGCTGGCGGTCGCGCTCCTTCTCGGCGAGGCGGCGGCTGGCCCCGACGCCCCCGCCCTGTGGCATGTAGACGAGATAGCGGCCGGCGATCGAGACCTGCATCGACAGGCGGGCGCCCTTGGTCTTCAGCGGGTCCTTCACCACCTGGACGAGCACCTCCTGCTTGGGCTTGATCAGCTCGTCGATGCGCCGGCCCTTGCCGTGCCCGCGCCGCGGGACCTTCTGGCCGTCGGGCAGGACGATCTCGTCCACGTGCAGGAAGCCGTTTCGCTCCAGCCCGATGTCGACGAACGCGGCCTCCATGCCGGGGAGCACGTTGTCGATGACGCCCTTGTAGATGTTGCCGACGATCGAGCGGGAGCCCTTGCGCTCCACGTACAGCTCGCCGACCACGAAGCCTGCGTTGCGGCCGGAGGCACTGCGCGCCGGCTGCTCCGAGCCGCGTGCGCCGCCGCTGCGCGACTTGTTCGAGCCGCCCTTTGCGGCTCCCTTCGATTCGAGCACGGCGACGCGGGTTTCACCGGCGTCCACCGAAACGATGATTCTTTTCTTCAAGTGGGTCTCACCTCACAGGAGAGGGTTGGCCCGCCGCTGGCGCCTACCGGCGCTCATCTAAATGGCGGGAGCCCTGTTCCTGGAGGAGAGCTGCGATTGGACATAGATGCTCTGAAGGATCCCGATCGCCATAAAGGTGACGATCACGGACGATCCTCCAGCGCTCATCAGCGGCAACGGGATACCCGTGACGGGCGCGATCCCGACGTTCATGCCGACGTTGACGAACAGGTGGAACATGAGCATCGCGGCGATTCCGCCGGCGATCATCGCTCCGTACAAGTTCTTCGAAAGAGTCACAATTCGCAGCGCCCGCCAGATCAGCAGGGCGTAGAGGGACAATAGAAACGCAGCCCCGGCGAACCCGAAGCGCTCTCCAACCACGGCGAATATGAAGTCCGTGTGGCGCTCCGGCAAGAAGCCGGCCTGCGATTGCGTTGATTCGCCGGCACGGCCGGTCTTTCCTCCGGATCCGACGGCGATCAGCGCCTGGTTGATCTGATAACTCGAGTCTCGTGGGTCCTCACTGGGATTCAAAAAGGAGGTGATTCGCTCCTCCTGGTAGGGCTCAAGGATAGGGGTACCGAGGGCCGGGGCCACCACAAGCACGATTCCGACCACCCCGGCTGCCACCCCGCCCATCACCGCGAAGTGCTTCCAGGGGATGCCCGCGACGAACAGCACGGCCAGCGTGATGACGCCGTAGACGAGTCCCGAGCCCAGATCCGGCGCCAGGAAGACGATGACGCCGGGGGCGATGCCGAGCGCCAGCAGCTTCGCCGTCCGCCTGCCCTCCGAGCGGTTGCGCGCGCGCTCGAGGACGAACGCGGCCAGCGTCACGATCAGGAGGAGCTTCCCGGGCTCCGAGGGCTGGAACGTGAAGAACGGAAGCTCGATCCAGCGACGCGAGCCTCGGGTGGCCTCGCCCAGCGCGAGCACCAAAACGATGGTGGCGACCATCGCCGTGTAGAGGCCGACCCGCAGCTCGCGGAACCGGCTGTAGTCGATTCGCGCCAGGGTCAGCATCAGCGCGATTCCGACGACCGCGTAGATCGCCTGGCGGATCACGTAGAAGTAGGGATCGCCCGGGATGTCCTCGCGGGTGGTGAGGCCCAGTGTGTAGGCGCTGAAGGCGATGATCGCGATCGCGGCGCCGGCCAGCGCGAAGTCCAGTCCCCCGATCGCCTTCTCCAGCGTTCCCGCGTCCCGGTTCGGGAACGGGCGCGGATGGGCCTGGCCGCCGGCGGGACGGCCTCGGCGCGCGGCCGGGCGGCGCCGCGTAGGGGCAGGTATCGGGGCGCCGATCACTCGTACACCGTCGTCGCCGGGTCGGACACCGGCTCGATCTGGCCGGGCTTGATGTCTAGGTACTCGGCGAGGATCTCGGCCACGGCCGGGGCGGCCGCGTCGGCGCCGAACCCCCCGCGTTCGATCGTCGCGACGACGACGACCTCGGGATCCGGATAGGGCGCGAGGGCGGCGTACCACGACTGGTCCTCCACGGTCGTGCCGCGCTCGGCGGTGCCGGTCTTGCCGGCGATCTCGACCGGGAAGCCTCCGAAAATCGGATACGAGGTGCCGCTCGGCTCCATCGCGGCGGCGTGGAGACCGTCGAGCACGGCCCTCGCGTTGGCCGGGTCGATGTCGACCTGCGCGCGGGGGGCGGGATCGACCTCCTGGATCAACCGCCCCGAGGGATCCTCGACGCGCATTCCCACGTGGGGGCGCACGAGCTGCCCGCCGTTGGCGACCGCGGCGTAGGAGACCGCGAGCTGGAGCGGGCTGGCCTGCAGATCCCCCTGCCCGACCGACAGGTTGATGTTGTCGCCCACCGACCACGGGCGATCCGTGAGGCCGTCCCGATACAGCTGATTGCGCCACTCGGGCGTGGGCACCAGGCCTTCCGCCTCGGCGGGGAGGTCGATGCCGGTGGGACTCCCCATGCCCAGCTCGCTCGCCCACCTCTGGATCGCGTCGCCCTCCGCCCCGTCCTCCAGGCCGATCAAATAGAAGTAGACGTCCGAGGAGACCTGGAGGGCCTGGTGCAGGTCGATCGGCCCGTTGACCGCGTCGCCGGCGTTCTTGAAGGTGACGCCGCCGACCCTCACGGAGCCGCCGTCGTTGACGATCTCCCCGGGCGTGACGAGGCCCTCCTGGAGGGCCCCGATCGCGGTCACGAGCTTGAACGTCGAGCCGGTGGGATACCCACCCTGGATCGCCCGGTTGAAGATCGGGGCCTCGGTGCCGTCGGCGCCCTCGAAGATCGAGTCGGCGACGGCCGGGGGGATGTAGGGCCGGGAGAAGACCTCGGGGTCGAAGGTGGGCACCGAGCCAAGCGCGAGGACCTCACCCGAGTCCACGTCCATGGCGACGAAACCGCCCGGCAAGCCGAAGCGCGAGACGGCGGCCTCGGCGGTGGCCTGAAGCCTGGAGTCAAGCGTCAGCCGCAGGTTGTTGCCCGTCTGCGGTTCCTGCGCCGAGAGGCGGCCACCGGTGGGCGAGCCGCTCGCGTCCACCTGCACGCGAGTGGAGCCGTTGATCCCCCGCAGCAGGTTGTCGTACGTGTACTCGACACCGGCCTGCCCGACCTCGTCGCCGGGGACCAAAGACGCGTAGTCGGGCGCCTCGAGCTGCTCGGCGTTCACCTCGCGGACGTAGCCGAACAGGTGCGCGGCAAGCGTCCCCTGCGGATAAGAGCGCACGTACACGCGGTCGACGCTCACGCCCGGGAACTCGCCCTGGTTCTCGCGCAGGTAGTAGACGAGGTCGTAGGGCACGTCGCGGCGCAGGGTCACAGGGCTCGCTGGGGATTCCCTGGTCTGCTGGCGGATCTGCTTGGTGATGCCCTCGGGGCTCAGCCCGGACACCTCGGCCAGGCGCCGCAGCACCGCTTCGCGGGCCCCCTCGGGGCCCGGCAGCTCGGTCGTACGGACCTGCAGGGCCAGCGCCGTGCGGTTGCGGACCAAGGGCTCGCCCTCGCGGTCGAGGATCTCGCCCCGCGGCGCCTGCACGGTGATCTCGCGCACCTGGTTGTTGTTCGCCTCCGCCAGGTAGCGGTCGCCGGAGAGGACCTCCAGGTACCACAGGCGAAAGAAGATCGCGGAGAAGATGACGACGGCGAAGGCGCCGAGGATGGCCACGCGGAGGCTGAACTGCGCGGGGCTGAGGGCGCCGCGCCAGTCGCTGCGACCGAACATCACGTGAGTCCACCTCTCACGCGGCGGGCGGCCACGCCGCTCAGGCGGGCCTGGCCGCGGCGGCCGCGCTCGCGGCGGCGCACCCGCGCTCGCGAGAGCAGCCGGCGCCGGGCGGGGACGGGCACATCGACGAGCGCGGGGCGCAGAATGCGCCGCAGCAGCGGGTAGATCGCGAGCGCGAACAGGAACGCCAGCAGGCCCTTGACGACGACTTCGCGTACCACCAGCAGGCTGACCTGGGTCTCGACTCCCAGCATGAGCTGGATCGCGCCGAAGCCCAGGGCGGCGAACGCGGTGAGCGCGCCCGCCAGAAGCGGAGCGACCAGCGGCGAGGAGATCTCAAACCCCTCGCGGTAGCGACCCGCCAGATATCCGGCGCCCAGGAGGACGAGCGAGGAGACGCCCAGCGTCTGGAGGAGCACCGAGTCGAGGACGATGCCGGCGGCGAACCCGCAGACGGCTCCGATCACCCCTCCGCCCAGCAGGCCGAGGCAGACGATCACGACCGCGAGCGCGTCCGGGGTGGCCCCCAGCAGCGACAGGTACGAGAAGAAGGAGACCTGGAGGACGACCCCGGCCAGGACGATGAGGGCGATCCGCAGGCCGATGCGGGGCGTGACGATCACTCGAACACCACTGGGCGGTCCGGCCCGCCGGTCAGGACCTGCAGGAAGTCGAGCTCGCGCATGTCGGCGAATGGCTCGACGTGGACCTGCTGGAAGTTCTCCTGCTCGCCCGCGCTGGCCTCGGAGACGCGGCCGATCTCGAGCCCGTAGGGGTAGGCGGAGGAGATCCGGCCGCTCGACCACCCGGCGGTGACGAGGATCTGACCCTCGCGAACCTCCTCGTCGTTGGCGATGAAGTCCAACAACAGGTCCTCGGGGTCGCCCACCTCGGGCTCGACCACGCCGTCGGGGCCCTCGGGCAGCAGGCTCGCCGAGACCGCGCTGCGGTGGTCGGTGATGAGCGTGACCTGCGCTGCGCCACGGGTGGTCTGGGTCACCCGGCCCACCAGACCGTCGCCGTTGATCACGGGGTCGTCCACCTCGACTCCCGCGCCCGACCCCACGTCGATCGTGACGGTGGAGTACCACAAGGTCGGCGAGCGCCCGATTACGCGGCCGGTTACGCGCTTGTACGCGGCGAGCGCGGCGTTCTGCTCCTCCAGCCCGAGGAGCTTGCGGAACTGCTCGTTCTCGGCGGTCGCCTCCTGCGCGTCGGCGAACTGTTCGCGGAGCTCGGCCACCTCGGCGCGCAGATCGTCGTTGTCGCCGCGCGCGTCGAATGTCTCGTCGAACCAGTTCACGAGGTCACGAGCGGGCTTCAGCGCGCGCGAGGCGCCCTCCTCGACGGGCCCGAGCGCCGCCGAGATCCCCCGCTGGATCGAGCTCAGCGGCCCGCTGCCCCCCTCGGAGAAGCTGATCGAGAGGATCACCAGCGAAGCGACGATGAGCGCGACGAGCACCGCGCGCCGGCGGCGAACCTCCTTGCGGTACACGCCGGCCTAGGCGACGGCGTCGCCAAGGCGCCGACGGCGGGTCATCCGCGTGCGTGTGGGTGTGGGAGTGCTCATCGAGGTTCGGTGAAGCGGCGCGACCGGCCCGGAGGTGTTCTCCGCGCCCCGGGGTAGAGCCTTGACCGGGTCGTCGCGATGGCCGCACCGCCGGGCGAATGTAGCAAAGGCAGGGGAAGCCGCAAGCCGAACTTGAGGGCTTGGATCAGATCTAAGGGTAAGCCTGAGATATAGAGTTTTTCGGTTATCCCGCGGACCCGCTGGAAATCCCGCGAAACAGCTCCGGAGCAAGGTCCTCGAGCAGTTGCAAGGGCAGGCCCACGACGTTGGAGAAATCTCCCTCCAAGTGTTCGACGAGCGAAGACCCGAGGCCCTGGATGGCGTAGGCCCCGGCCCGGTCGCGCCATTCGCCGCTGGCCAGATAGCGCTCGAGGGTGGGCGCGTCGAGGGCGCGAAACGTGACGGATGACCTCGCGACGCCGGTAGTCAGCGAGGGAGCCCGAGCCACAACCCGCCGAGGTTTTGCATGCCCCGTATGGGTTTTCTCGGCGGGTTGGCGGGCGAGGGCGACGCCGGAGAGGACCTCGTGGGTGCGACCCGACAGGGCCTCGAGGCGTTTTCGGGCCTCGGGCTCCGTTACGGCCTTCCCCAGCGCCCGACCCGCCAGGAACACATCGGTATCCACCCCCAGCGTCACGTCGCCCTCACCAGCCCTCACCAGCGCCAATCCAGCGACCGCCTTGCGCCTCGCGTTCTCCACCACGAGTTCCTCGGGAGGAAGCCCGTCCCGCAGCTCCTCCACCTCGGGGACGACCGCCTCATACTCGACCCCGGCCCCGCTCAGCAGCTCGCGCCTTCGCGGAGAGGCCGAGGCCAGGATCAGACGCCGTCTGGGAACCAGATCTCGATCTCGCGCGCGGCCGAGGAGTCGGAGTCGGAGCCGTGCACGAGGTTGAAGGTGACTTCGAGTCCGAGGTCGCCGCGGATCGAGCCCGTGGCGGCCTCGACCGGGTTGGTGGCGCCGATGAGCTGGCGCGCGGCGGCCACCGCCTCGACCCCCTCGAGAACCGCGGCCACCAGCGGGCCCCCGGTGATGAACTCCACCAACTCGCCGAAGAACGGCTTGTCCGTGTGTTCGGCGTAGTGGCGGTTGGCGATGTCCTCGTCGGCCTGGAGCAGGCGGAGCGCGGCGATGCGCAGCCCCTTGCGCTCGAAGCGGGCCAGGACCTCGCCCGTCAGCCCGCGCTCGAAGGCGTCGGGCTTGACCAGGATCAGCGTGCGGGCGGGATCGCTCACGTGGTCGCGGGGCGCGACCGCTCGTCGCCCCCGTCGGCGGGGGCCTGCTGCTTCGGCGCGGCGCCCTCGTCGGAGGAGGGGCGCTGCTTCGCGGCGGGGCGTGACTTGGCGGGCCGCGCCTGGCGCTCGGAGGACTGGCGGGAGGAGGCCGGCTTGCGCTGCTCGCCAGAGGCCGCTACGCGGCGGGCCGCCTCGGAGGGCGCCTTGCGGCGGCGCTCCCCGCCGGCGGGCGCCGGGGCCTTCGGGCGACTCCCCGCCGGCGCCTTGGCGCGGCGCTTGGGAGCGGCCTTCCCCGCGGGGGGGGCGGCGCGGCGGACGGCCGTCTCACAGTACGGACACAGCGACCAGCGCGGGTCGATCGGCTTGCCGCACGCCTCGCAGGGGTCCTTGACGCGGGCCTTGCAGCTGGGGCAGCGCAGGTAGGTGCGCTCGATCGGGAAGGAGCACTTGGGGCACGAGGACTCCTCGAGCTGACGCACGCGCAGCTCGGCGGAGCGGGTCTCCAGCTCGCGCTCGCGCTTGTCCGCCAGGAACTCCGGTGGGCGCACGATCGAGTAGATCAGCGGTCCGACGAAGGGAGCGAATGAGACCACCGTCGCAACACCCACCAAGAAGTCGTCCGCCAGCCGGCGCCGTGCGTCGAAGAAGGTCCACACGATCAGCGCGATGTAGATCATCACCAGGAAGAGGACGATCAGGTTGACGGCCAGGTTGAGGCCGTCATTCGTGATGCCGAAGAGGGCTGCGGGCATGGGCGAGCGGGCAGTGTAGGTAATACGGCGGGCGCTACGCGCAGGCGGGCGCCCATCCGCGGAGCGATTGTGCCGCGGCGGTGGGGCGGGGAATCCTTACAGGAACATCCTCCCGAACAGGTAGCCGAGGCCGAAGAAGACGAGGATCACGATCGCGACCACGGCCGCGACCAGGCCCATCATGTGGAGCAGCTCGGAGCGAGCCTCACGATCCATAGCGCAGAAGGTAATGCGATCCGGCCACGAGCGCCACCCCGGACCGCTCTCGCGCACGCTCGATCGCCCGGGCGATCGCCGGGCCGGGCTCGCCAACGGCCTCCGCCTCCGGGATGCCCGCCGCGAGCGCCAGCCTCCGCAACTCGCCAGCCGCGATGGAGGCGCTACCGGGGCGCCCCGAGCCCTGCAGCCGGCCCGGCGGGACCTCGGTCAAGACCGCCCCCGCCAAGCACGGCGCGAGGGCGGCGAGAATCCCCTCGGCGTTCTTGCCCTCGAGGATCGCGATGCAGGCGACGATCGGCCGGTCCGCGGCGATGTCCGCCAGCGCCTCGGCGAGCGCCCCCGCGCCGTGCGGGTTGTGCGCGGCGTCGAAGACGACGTCCGGATCGCCGTGTCTGACCTCCACCCGGCCGGGCAGAGGCGCCGTCGAAGCGACCTCCTCGGCCAGCTCGGGGGGCAGGGGGCCGGCGATCTCCTGCGCGGCGGCCAATGCGACCGCGAGGTTGCGGGCCAGGTAGGGGCCCCGGCCCGCGAAGGCCGGGACCACGACCGGGCCGGAGGCGTCCACGACCCGCGCGTGGCGCTCGGCGGCGGTCCGGCGAGCCAGCGCCTCGACCTCGTCGGGGAGCGTCCCGATCACGAGGGCCGAGTGCTCGCTCAGCACGTCGAGCTTCTCGCCGGCGATCTCGAGCGCGCTCTCCCCCAGGTACTGCGTGTGCTCGAGCCCGATCGAGGTGAGGGCGGTCACGCGGGACGACAGCACGTTCGTGGCGTCCAGCCGGCCGCCCAGGCCCGCCTCGACCACCGCCACCTCTACGCCCGCGGCCGCGAACGCGACGAACGCCGCCGCCGTGGCCGCCTCGAACTGGGTCACCACGTCGCCGTCCTTGAGGCCCCGCTCGACCGCCGGGATCGCCTGGGCCACCCGCTCCACCGCCACGGCGAAATCCCGCTCGCCGATCTCCGCCCCGCCGATCAGCACCCGCTCCGACCAGCGTTCGGCGTGGGGCGAGAGGTAGGCGCCCGCCCTCAGCCCCCCGCGCTCAAGGAGCGCGGCCGTGAGGGTGGTCACCGAGGACTTCCCGTTCGTGCCCACCACGTGGATCGAGGCGTATCGGCGCTGGGGCATACCCAGCACCGAGGTGAGCGCGCGGATGCGCTCCAGGCCGAAGCGCCAACCGACGGCGTCGAGCCCCCGCAGGTAGGCCTCGGCGTCGAAGCGGCGGCCCCTCAGGACGAGCCCAGCTCCGCGAGCTCGGCCCGGTAGGCCTCCAGCTTCGCCCGCTCGGACTCCACCACCTCCGGCGGTGCCTTGGATACGAAGCCCTCGTTGGCGAGCTTGCGCTCGCCGCGCTTTACCTCCGAGCCCAGCTCGGCGCGCCGTTCGGAGATCCGCCGGCGCACCTCGCCCGCGTCGACCTCGGCCGACGCGAGGATCTCCACCTCGCCGATCGTCGCCAGCCCGTCGCCATCGGCGCCATCCAGGGAAAGCCGGCCCAGCCTGGCGACCAGCTCCAGCGACCCCGGGTCGGCGCCCGCGGCCGCCCGCGCGGGAAGGATTGTCCGCGGCGCCACCCCGACGAGGTCGCGCCAGCGCCGGACGCCGCGGATCAGCTCGATCGCCCGCGCGGTGACCGCCTCGCCCGCCGTGTCGATCAGCTCGGAGTCCGCCTCGGGGAACGGCGCGACCACGAGGGGGCCGCGCGCCTCGGCGCCTGGGAGGTAGCTCCAGATCTCCTCGGTGACGAACGGCGTCGTCGGGTGGGCGAGGGCAAGCACGCGCTCGAGCACGTACAGCAGGTTCTCCGCCACCTCCCGCTCGCCCTCGTAAAGGCGCGGCTTCACCATCTCCAGGTACCAGTCGCACAGCTCCGACCAGAAGAACTCGTACAGGTCAAGCGTGGCGTGCGCGAAGTCGTAATCGTCGAGCTTCGCCGAGACCGACCCGACCGTCCGCTCGAGGCGGGAGAGGATCCAGCGGTCCTCGGGCCGCGCCGGCCGCGGGCGCCCCTCGGAGGCCTCGGCGTTCAGGAGCACGAGGCGCGACGCGTTCCACATCTTGTTCGCGAAGTCGCGGCCCTGCTGAACCCGGTCGGCGGAGTAGCGCACGTCCTGACTGGAGGACATCGCCAGCAGCCCGAAGCGCAGCGCGTCGGCGCCGTGGACGTCGATCTCGTCGAGCGGGTCGATCCCGGTGCCCAGCGACTTGGACATCCGCCGGCCGTCGGGCGCCTGGATGACTGAGTGGACGTAGACGTCGTCGAAGGGGATCTCGCCGGCAAACTCGAGGCCCATCATCACCATCCGGGCCACCCAGAGGAACAGGATGTCGCGCGCGGTCGTGAGGAAGTCGGTGGGGTAGAAGGCGCCCAGCAGCGGATCGTCCGCATCCGGCCAGCCGAGCGTGGCAAACGGCCAGAGGGCGGAGCTGAACCAGGTATCGAGCACGTCCTCCTCGCGCCGCAGCTCGCCCCCGCAGGAGCCGCAGCCCTCGGGCGGGCCCTCCTCCGCGACGAACACCTCCTCGCAGGCGTCGCAGTACCAGAACGGGATCTGGTGGCCCCAACAGAGCTGGCGCGAGATGCACCACGGGCGGATGTTCCGCATCCAGTCGAGGTAGACCCGCTGCCACTGCACGGGGCGAATGCGCACCTCGTCGCGCTCGACGACCTCGATCGCCGGACCGGCGAGCTCGTCCATCCGGCAGAACCACTGCAGCGAGATCAGCGGCTCGATCCGCTCGCCGGAGCGCTGGGAGAACGGCACGGAGTGCGTGTACGGCTCGGCCGAGCGGACCAGGCCCTGCTCGCGCAGCGCGCCTACGACCGCCTCCTGGGCCTCCGCTACAAGCAGCCCGGCAAACTCCCCTGCCGCCTCGGTCATGCGGCCGTCCTCACCGATCACGGATATCTCCTCGAGGCCGTGCGTCCGGCCGATGTCGAAGTCGTTTACGTCGTGGCCAGGCGTGATCTTGAGCGCCCCGGTCCCGAACTCGGCGTCCACGTGATCGTCGGCGATGATCGGCAGGCGCCTGCCGACCAGCGGCAGCACGGCATGCCTGCCGACCAGGTCACGGTGGCGCTCGTCGCCGGGGTTGACCGCGACCGCGGTGTCCGCGAGCATCGTCTCCGGCCGCACGGTGGCGACCGTGATCACGCCGTCGCCGTCCTCCAGCGGGTAGTCGATCTCATAGAGCGTGTCGGTGACCTCGCGGTTCTCCACCTCGAGGTCGGAGATCACCGATCGCGAGCCGACATCCCAGTTGACCATGTAGTGGTCGCGATAGATGTAGCCCTTGTCGAAGAGGGCCGTAAATACGCGGAAGACGGCCTTGACGTAGCCCTCGTCCAGGGTGAAGCGCTCCCGGTCGTAGTCGCACGACGCGCCGAGGCGCTTGTACTGCTCCACGATCCTCGAGCCGTAGTCGGCCTTCCAGGCCCACGCTCGCTCCATGAAGGCGTCGTGACCCAGCTCGTGGCGCGACGTCCCCTCCGCCCTCAGCTCCTTCTCGAGCACCGCGTGGACCGCGATCGAGGCGTGGTCGGTCCCCAGCAGCCACAGCGTGTTGCGCCCCTGCATCCGGCGCATCCGGGCGAGGACGTCCTGCATCGTCCCGTTGAGCGCATGGCCCATGTGCAGGGCGCCCGTGACGTTCGGCGGCGGGATCGCGATCGAGAAGTTCTCGGCGGCAGCCCCTTCCGCCGGTGGATGGAAGTGACCCCCCGCCAGCCAGGCGTCGAAGATGCGCCGCTCGGCGGCGGCGGGGTCCCAGCGGGTCGTCCCCTCGAGCCTCGTTCGGGTCGCCGCGTCCATGGCGGCGAGTCTAGTTAGAGAGCTCCGGCGCGCTAGCGTTTCCCGGATGGCGCTCGACCCCACCCGAACCGCGCTGGGAACCTGGAGCGGCGGGCGGTTCATGCACTTCGGAGAACCGCTGCCCGACGGCGCCCTCGCGGAGCTGCTTCGGCCCGGCGACGGGATCGACACGGTGATCACGGCGGACACCTACGGGCAGGGCCAGGCGGATTCGCTGCTGGGACGGGCGCTGGCCGGGCTCGACCGGGACTCGTACTCGCTGGTCGGAGCCGTGGGCCACGACTTCTACGAAGGAGAGCGCGACGGCCCGCGCGGTTTCCCGCGGTTCACGGACGCCCGCCTGCGCGGACCGAGCGGGTACGCCGGCTACCTGCGAATGGCGACCGAGCGCTCGCTCGAGCGTCTCGGCGTGGACTCATTCGACCTGCTGTTCCTCCACAACCCCGACCGCACGGGATACGCGAGCGAGACCGTCTGGAACGGGATCGCGGAGCTTCGCGAGGCCGGGCTGACGCGAATGATCGGAGTCGCACCGGGGCCGGCGAACGGCTTCACCCTGGACGTCATCCGGTGCATCGAGCGCTTCGGCGACGCGATCGACTGGGCGATGCTGATCCTGAACCCGATCGAACCCTGGCCCGGCGAGCTTGCGCTCGACGCCGCCGAGCGCCACGGCGTGAAGGTGATCACGCGGGTGGTGGATTACGGCGGTCTGCTGTGGGGCGACCTGCGGCCCGACACGCCCATGGGCGAGCACGACCACCGCCGCTTCCGGCCCGACGGCTGGATCGAGTCCGGGCTCGGAAAGCTCGAGCGGATGCGACCGATCGCGGAGCGCGCGGGCCTGACGCCGATCCAGCTCGCCTGCGCCTGGAACCTGGCCCACCCCGCGGTCGCCTGCTGCGTCCCCACCCTGATCCAGGAGGCGGGCGCGGACGCCCGACCGGTCGCCGACAAACGAGCCGAGCTGGCCGCGCTGCCGCCGGGCGCCCGCCTCGACCCCGGGCAGGTCGCCCTGATCCGCGAGATCGGCGACAACACCGGCTCCATGCGCCTCAAGGGAGCGAGCGCCGACCAGGACGAGGTCACGCCCGACCGCTGGCCCCTCGCCGAGGAACTGGTGGCGGCGGGTCGCCGCTACGGAATCGAGCCGGAGCGGGACCTCGCGCAGGCCTAGACCACGGTCACCGGCACCGAGCGCGCGAGCGCCTTCCCCGTGGCAGCTGTCCTGCCCTACCCCCCCAGTGGGTGGGCAAAGCAGGACAGTCCAAGCCGTCGAACTACGCTCGCTAGGCCGATTCTTCGTGCAGCTCGCCCGCGTCGATGTCCTCGTCGGGCACGGCCTGGGTGACCAGCGTCGGCGGCTGCGAGCGCTCGATCGTGTCCTTGGTGACGACGCACTTGGAGACGTCGCGGCGTGAGGGCAGCTCGAACTGGACGTCCATCAGCGTCTCCTCGAGGATCGAGCGCAGCCCGCGGGCCCCGGTCTCGCGCTCGAGCGCCTTGTCGGCGATCGCCGCCAGCGAGTCCTCGGCGAAGACCAGCTCGATGTCGTCGAACTCGAAGAAGCGCTGGAACTGCTTCGTCAGCGCGTTGCGCGGCTCGGTCAGGATCGTGATCAGGTCGTCGCGCGATAGCTGGTGGATCGCCCCGACCACGGGTAGGCGGCCGATGAACTCCGGGATCAGCCCATACTCGATCAGGTCCTCGGGGAGCACCTGCTCGAACAACTCGCCGGTGTCCTTCTGGGCCTTGGTCAGGATCGAGGAGCCGAAGCCCACGCCCTTGTGGCCGATCCGCCGTTCGATCAGCTGGTCGAGATGGGCGAACGAGCCGCCGCAGACGAACAGGATGTTGGTGGTGTCGATCGTCAGGAACTCCTGGTGGGGGTGCTTGCGCCCGCCCTGCGGGGGGACCGACGCGGTGGTCCCCTCGAGGATCTTCAGCAGCGCCTGCTGCACGCCCTCGCCGGAGACGTCACGGGTGATCGACGGGTTGTCGGCCTTGCGCGCGATCTTGTCGATCTCGTCGATGTAGATGATCCCCGTCTCGGCCTTCTTGACGTCGAAGTCGGCGGCCTGGATCAGCTTCAACAGGATGTTCTCGACGTCCTCGCCGACGTAGCCGGCCTCGGTCAACGCCGTCGCGTCGGCGATCGCGAACGGCACGTTCAGGATCCGGGCCAGGGTCTGCGCCAGCAGGGTTTTGCCGCAGCCGGTGGGCCCGAGCAGAAGGATGTTCGACTTCTGCAGCTCGATCTCGCCCTCGGTCGCGTCCTGGCTCATCTGGACACGCTTGTAGTGGTTGTAGACGGCCACCGAGAGCGCCCGCTTCGCGCCCTCCTGGCCCACCACGTACTCGTTGAGGACGTCGCTGATCTCCTGCGGCTTGGGCAGGTTCTCCAGCTCGAAGGTGGTGGGAGCGGTGAGCTCCTCGTCGATGATCTCGTTGCAGAGATCGATGCACTCGTCGCAGATGTACACGCCCGGCCCCGCGATGAGCTTCTTGACCTGACGCTGCGACTTGCCGCAGAATGAGCAGAGGAGCTGCTCGTTCGAGTCGGTTGGACGTGCCAGTGGATCTCTCCCTTCTACGGCCCGGCGCCACCGTCCCCTCGCAGGTTACGACACGCCCGGCCTGGCTTTGACCCCTGCCCTTTACTCGGCGGGGGGCCGCGTCCCTTCAACTGAGCGCCGCCTTGCGCCGCTGCGCCCTTGACGCGCGACCGCCCGGCGCGCTAGGTTGCTCGCCGCAGGGACATCGCAACCGAAGCCAGGGAGACGAACCATGAAGCGACTGATCATCTGCCTCGCCGCGTCGACGGCCCTCGCGGTCCCGGCGAGCGCCGCAGCCGCGGAGCAGTTCTACGGCGGCAAGATCGAGGGCGGCGGCAAGATCGGCGTCGACGTGACCTGGGTCAACGGCAAGCCGTTCCAGGTCGACGCGATGCGGTACAGGGGCTTCCCGGCGAACTGCACCGGGGGGAACTTCCTGATCGGGTCCACGTGGGACTTCAATGCCGCCACGGTGAACGACAACAGGTTCACGATCGACGGCGGCGACGGGATGGGCAGCAAGATCTTCTTCAAGGGCAGATTCAGGAGGCAGGGCCGCAAGCTCGTGGGCGAGATCAAGGAAGGGCCTTCCACCTTCGGCGGCGAGGCCGGAACCTGCACGACCGCGAAGCGCGGCTACACGGCCCGGCGGGGCGACGACGGTCCCCATCCGCAGAAGATGAAGGCCCGGGTCCACGAGGCCTTCCGCGTCGACTAGGCCCGCGGGCGCGCCGTCCCGCATCCGGCGGGGCGACGCTACAGTCAGCGGGGTCAACCGGGTCGCAGGGAAGGATCGCTTGCATCGCTACATCGCCATCGGCGCCGCCGCCACGGCGCTCCTCTGGCCGCCGGCCGCCGAGGCCCAGTCCTCGAGCGGCGAGGTTGCGGGCCCCGCCACGGGAGGCTTCGAGGTCATCCTCGACGTCCGCTACCGCAACGGCAAGCCGAAGGTCGTCGAGGCGTTCAAGTTCAGGCGGGTCGCCATGACCTGCGTGGTGGGCGCCCCGTTCAGGACCAAGAGCACCGCGCCCTTCGGCCCGATGCTGGTCAACCGCGAGTGGCGCTTCGGCCGCGTCTTCACCAACGACGGCAACAACTTCGACGGCGCCACCGTCATCCGCGGCGAGTTCGCGACGAAGAAGAGGGTCTCGGGAACCCTGAAGATCACGGGCGACTATCCCAACGCCGGCTACGAGGGCTGCACCTCGGGCAGGCTCGAGTGGTCCGTGACGCTCGACTGACGCCCCCGCTGCGCCGAGGGGGCCGGAACCCGGAGGGCTGACGCAGTACGAGGCTAGTGGCGCTCGATCACGCGGTCGACGATGGAGTACTCCTTCGCCTCCTGCGCGCTCATGAAGTAATCGCGGTCGGTGTCCTGGGTGACCTTGTCGAAGGGCTGCCCGGTGTGGTGGGCGATGATCTCGTCGAGGCGCTTGCGCACGTCGATGATCTCGCGCGCGTGGATCTCGATATCGGTCGCCTGGCCGGAGAAGCCGGCCGAAACCTGGTGGATCAGGATCTTGGCGTTCGGCAGCGCCATGCGCTTATCCGCCGCGCCCCCCGCGAGCAGCAACGCGCCCATGCTCATCGCCACCCCGACGCAGATGGTCTGCACGTCGGGCTTGATGTACTGCATCGTGTCGTAGATCGCGAGCCCCGCGTACACCGACCCGCCCGGCGAGTTGATGTACATGGAGATGTCCTTGTCGGGATCCTCCGACTCGAGGTGGATGAGCTGGGCGACGATCAGGTTCGCGATGTCCTCGGTAACCGGCGTGCCGAGGAAGACGATCCGTTCGTTCAGCAGGCGCGAGTAGATGTCGAAGGCACGCTCGCCCCGGGAGGTCTGCTCGACCACCATCGGCACCAGCGGGCTGTTGCGGATCGGCTCGCGTTCGCTCATCGGGCGCGCAGTCTATAAGAGCGCCTCGGCGTTCCCGCTCGGCTCGGCGCCAACGAACCCCGCCCGCTCAGCGGCCCGGGGTCCAGATCTTGCCCGCCGATTCGCCCTCGGAACCTCCCGGCTGTGCGGCTGTCTTCTCGCCCCCGGTTTCGGGCGTCCAGATCGCCTCGCGGGCAGCGGCCCGCTCGAGGGGAATCGGCTTGGCAGCCTCGACGACGAGGTCGGCCGCGCGGCGCATGCGGATCTCTTCCCGCAGCAGCTCGTCGCGCCCGGACTGCCGCAGCTTGTCGAGCAGCTTGCGGGGGTCGTTCTTCCCCTCGCCGGGGCCGAGCGCCTCGAGGAGGTCCTCGTCGGAGACCTCGATCGCCTCCGCCTCCGCGACGGCGCTGAGCGCCGCCTCGCGCCGCAGGGAGCGCTCCGCGTCGCCCTTCACGCTCTCGAGCATGGCCTCCCGTCCACCCTCCTGAACGTTCACGAACGCCTCGGGGTCGACGCCCCTATGGCTCAGGTCGTGGAGAAAGCGGTCGAGCGACTCGGAGGCCTGGGCGGTCACGATCTCGTCGGGGACGTCGATCGTGGCCCCCGCGACGACGGCGTCGACGACGGCCTCGCGGAATCCCTCCTGCGCCTGGCGCTCCGCCGCCTCGCCGGCCCGCGAGCGGATCTCGTCGCGCAGGTCGGCGAGGGTCTCGAACTCAGAGGCGTCGGAGGCGAACTCGTCGTCGAGCGCCGGCAGCGACTTCTCGCGCACCTCGTTGACCGTCACGTCGAACTTCGCGGCCTTGCCGGCCAGCTCCTCGGCCCGATAGTCGTCGGGAAAGGTGACGGCGATCTCGCGCTCCTCGCCGGCCGACGCTCCGACCAGGGCCTCCTCGAAACCCTCGACGAGGGTCGCGGATCCCAGTTCGATGAGCTGGTCGCTTCCCGAGCCGCCCTCGAATGGCTCGCCCTCGACGGTGCCGCGATAGTCGAGCGAGACCACATCGCCCTCGCCGGCCGGCCGGTCCACCGGGCTCAGCGAGGCGAAGCCCTCGCGCAGGCGCTCGAGCTCGGCCTCCACCGCCTGGTCGGGCACCTCCGGCTCGGGCCTGCCCACCTCGAGGCCCAGGTACTCCCCCAGCTTCGCGGGCGGGCGGACGCCGATCTCGATCTGAAAAAGCAGGTCCTCCCCGGCCGCGGGCAGCTCCCCGACGTCGAGCTTGGGCTCGCCTACGGGCCTGACGCCGCTGGAGCGAAGCGCCTCGTCGTACCACTCAGGCAGCGCGCCACGAAGGGCCTGCTCCACGACCGGCGCGCGGCCCAGGCGCTGGACGACGAGCTGGGCAGGGACCTTGCCCTTGCGAAACCCGGGCAGCTTCATCTCGCCCGCGAGCTCGCGGGCTGCGCGGTCGAGTCGCTTCTCGAGCTCGCCCGCGGGTACCTCGACCTCCACGCGCACCCGCGAATCGGCCAGCTCTGTGACGGTGGTCTTCAAGAGCCGCGCAGCTTAGTGCTCGCCTTCGAGGCGGCCCAGGTCAGCCAGGCGCCGCCGAGGTCCGCCACGAACGCGATGACACGCCCGACGGGCCCGGTCAGCACCCAGGCCGCCGCGCGATCGGTGGCCCTACTCATCCGAGGCGTAGCCCAGGATGGAGCGGTCGATGAGCCACTCGACGGGAGCGTGGTCGTCGGTGTAGACCTCGTCGCCGGAGAGCCGCTCCTGCACCTGACCGCCCTCGACCGCGGCGACCCGCTGGAGGTCGGGCGGCAGCTCGCTCGCCCGCTCCAGCAGCCGCCGGCCCGAGATCGGCGCCTCGCTCGCGACGAGCAGCGTGTTGGTGTCTTCGATCGGGTCGCGCAGGACCGTCGGGAACGCGGCCGCCATCGTCGAGCCCAGCACCGTCTCCAGGTCGTCGTTGCCCTCCGGGTGGCCGGCGTTGACGACGACGACCCCGCCGGGGGCCAGCCGGTCGCGGACGAGCTCGAAGAACTCCTTCGTGGCCAAATAGAACGGGATGTAGGGCTGGCGATAGGCGTCGACCATGATCACGTCGTAGCCACCCTCGGAGCGTCGCAGCCACGGCCGCGCATCCTCGTTGTGGACGGTCAGGTTCTCGGCCGAGCCCATGTCGAAGAAGCGCGTCCCCACCTCCTCGAGCTCGGGGTCGATCTCCACGCCGTCGATCTCGGTCGCCGGGAAGTAGTGGCCGTAGGCCCGAGCCGTCGTCCCGGCCGCGTTGCCCAGGATCGCGATGCGCTCCGGCGCCTCGGACAGGCCGGTGAACGGGAGCACCAGGTACCCGTCCCAGACGTTGTCGGTCAGGTAGCTGCCCGGCCGGTAGAGAGAGTGGACCGCCTGGCCTTCGTTCAGCTCCAGCAGCCGGTCCCCGTCCTCCTCCTCCACCACGCGCACGTACTGGTTCTCCGTCTCGGTCTCGTAGATGACCTCGCCATCGTTTGCGGCCTTGACGGTGCCGACGGGGAGCGCGATCGCAGCGGCCAGCGCCACCGGCACCGCGGCGAAGCGCCATCCCAGGCCGGCCGTCGCCACCAGGGCGATCACCGCGGCGAAGACGAGAAACGTCCGCTGCGTCCCGATCAGGGGGATCAGGACCAGGGCCGCCAGCAGCGTGCCGAGGAGCGATCCCACGGTGGAGATCGCGTACAGGCGCCCCGCGACGGTGCCGGCGTGCTCGACGTCGGAGACCGCGAGCCGGATCGCCCAGGGCGAGCAGGTGCCGAGCATCACGATCGGGATCGCGATCAGGAACAGCACGCCGACCAAAGAGCCGACGAAGGCGCCGGCCTCGATCCGGTCGAGGGCGTCTACGGAGATGTCGAAGAACGGGCGGGCCACCAGCGGCACGACGGCCAGCAGCACCGCCGCCGCCAGGATCATCTTGCAGAGGGCCTCGACCGTCGGGCGGCGGTCGCCCAGGCGCCCGCCCAGCCAATAGCCGATCGAGAGCGCCACCAGGACGACCCCGATGGTGTTGGCCCAGACGATCGTGGAGGCGCCGAAAAAGGGTGACATGAGGCGCACGGCCGCGATCTCCGCGCCGAGGCTTCCGGTGCCGACCACGAAGACCAGCAGGTAGAGGAAGCGATTCGAGCTCATGCTCGGCCGTCCCCCAGGATGCGCCGGCGCAGCGCCGGGCCCCGCCCCGCCGCCACGGCCCGCGCCGCCCGCGCGGGATCCAGCGGGACACCGTGGCGGTCGGCCAGGTCGAGCAGCTCCTGCTTCTCGGCCCCCCGGTTGGCCGCTCGGAAGAACAGCCATGCGAACAGGCCGATCGTGACCGCGCCGGTCTCGATCATCATCAGGTTCCCGGCCGCGCCCTGGTCGGCGAGGGCGCCGATACCGCGCTCGCGCTCACCGGGGGCGTAGGCGGAGTAGAGCACGTCGCCGGACCAGATCAGCACGTTCGCGAGGACCGCTCCGGCGAAGCGCACCGCGATCACGTAAGCGAGCTTGGCGAGGTCGGAGAACCACGCCGGCGTCGGCAGCGGGCCGGCCAGCGGCATCCACATCGCGAGGCCGAAGCCGAAGAATGCGCCGTGCTGTGCCAGGTGCAGGAGCTGGCTGTCGAGGACGCCCTCGTAGAGGAAGGCGAGGTGCCAGACGTAGAGGCTGAGCGCCCACACGGGAAACGCGACCAGGGGGTTGCCGAACGAGCGCAGCCAGGCCAGCCAGCGAACGGCGAGGATCGGCTGGAGCACGGGGCCGGTGAGCCCGAGGCAGAAGAGGAGCGCTGCGAGGTCGGCGATCAGCAGGTGCTGCGCCATGTGGGCTACGACCACATCGTCGGCGAGCGTGGCGAGCAAAGGCAGGTCGGCGGCGATCAGGACGAGGACCGAGGCCCCGAACGCGAGCTGACGCCAGCCCGCCACCGGGCGCTCGCGCCGCGCCAGGGTGGCGCAGCGCCGGTAGTAGCCGAGCGCCACCAGCGCCAGCGCCAGCGGCGCGAGGACGTCGATCGCCATGGACGGATCGTAGACACGCGGGGTCAGATCCCCGGCCGTGCACCGAGCGCGGGGTCAGATCCCCAGCCGTGCACCGAGCGCGGGGTCAGATCCCCGGCCGTGCACCGAGCGCGGGGTCAGATCCCAGTCGAGGGGTCTGACCCCACATCCGGCTCATAACCACTCGATGCGGCGGAAGAACCGATGCAGCGCGATCACGGCCACGGCCATCAGCGCGAGGGCCGCCGGGTAACCCCAGGACTCGGGCAGCTCGGGCATGTGCTCGAAGTTCATTCCCCAGATGCTGGCGAGGAAGGTCGGCACAGCGATGATCGCCGCCCACGCGGAGATCCCCCGGATCACCTCGTTCTGCTTGACGCCGAGCAGGGCGAGGTTGGCCTCCAGGATCGACGTCAACAGCTCCCGCTGGCCCAGGACCAGCTCGTCCACGCGCCGGGCATGGTCGGCCACGTCGCGGAAGTAGCGGCGGAGCTGCTCGTCCACGTCCACGTAGGCCCCGCGCTCGAGCGCCTCCAGCGGCGCCAAAAGCGGCGCCACCGCGCGATGGAACTCGATCACCTCGCGCTTGAGGAAATAGATCCGCTGGGTCGAGTCCATGCGCTCCTGGAAGATCTCGGTCTCGACCTCCTCGATGTCGTCCTCGATCCCGGCGACGACCGGCGCGTAGTCGTCGACGACCTTGTCCAGAATCGCCCAGACCACCGCCGCCGGTCCGGCCCGCAGCAGGTCCTCGTGCTCCTCGATCCGCCGCCGGGCGTCCGCCAGGCCGCTCGCCTCGCCGTGGCGGACCGCGATGACGTATCCGGGGCCGGCGAAGAGGTGGATCTCCCCGAACTCCACCTCCTCCGCCTCGTCGTCGTAGCGGGCGGGGCGCAGGACGATGAAGAACGAGTCGTCGTAGTCCTCGAGCTTCGGCCGCTGGTGGGCGTTCTTGGCGTCCTCGACGGCCAGCTCGTGCAGGCCGAACGCCTTCGCCACCTGGTCGAGCTCGGCGTCGTCGGGCTCGTGGAGGCCCAGCCACACGAAGTCGCCGTCGCCCTTCGCGGCCCCGGCCGCGGTCTGCACGTCGAGGGGGCCCTCGTGCTGGCGGCGCCCGTCGACATAGTGAGCGCAGTCGACGATCATGCGCCGATACTAGGTCCACGGCCGGGCGGTTCGGTCAAGTCCCACGACCGAGGGTCGATAATCCACCCATGGCGATTGCGAAGGCAGGGCAAGCCGCGGCGGTGGCGGCGCTGCTCGGGCTCGCCGTGGCGATCGCCCCGGCGTCCGCCGGCACGCCGCCCACCCCGGGTGGCTGCCCCATCTTCCCGGCGTACACGGGGCCGGCCGGCGCCCCATCGGCCGCCGACCAGACCGCCTGGAACCAGGACGTCTCGGCGACCCCGAAGGACGCACGATCGGCCGAGTACATGAAGCGAATCCGCAGGCTCAGCGGCGGCCAGTCCCTGCACCCCGACTTCGGTGGAGGCGGCCAGTACGGCATCCCCTACGTCGTCGTGCCCCAGACCGAGCCGCTCGTAGACGTGGAGATCGTCGAGGGCGGCTACCCGGACGAGAGCGAGTTCGGCGCCGGCACCGGGGGGCCGGGCTCGGCGCCGATCCCGCTCGATGCCCCGATCGAGGGCTTTGGCGACGACGGGGACCGTCATGTGATCGCCGTGCGCGAGGGGGCCTGCGACCTCTGGGAGATGTACCGCTCCTTCCCGCGCCCCGGCCAGGAGCGGTGGGAGGCTGACTCGACGGCGCTGTTCGACCTCGCCGCCGCCGACCGCCACCCGGAGACCTGGACGTCGGCCGACGCCGCCGGGCTGCCGATCCTCCCGGGCCTCGTCCGCTACGACGAGGTCGCGGCCGGGAGCGTCGAGCACGCGATCCGGGTCACCTTCGATGCCACGCGGAGGGCCTACATCCACCCCGCGGTCCACCATGCCTCCAGTCGCTGCGGGCGCTCACTTCCCCCGATGGGCCTGCGCCTGCGGATGAAGGCCGGCTACTACTCCGAGCACCTCGCCGACTATGCGGAGGGAAGCCAGGCGCGGCCGATCTTCGAGGCCCTGCGCCGCTACGGGATGATCGTCGCCGACAACGGCTCGAACTGGTTCTTCCAGGGCGCTGCCCACCCCGGATGGGACGACGAGGACATCGGTGACCTCAAGGACGTCCCCAGCCGCGCGTTCCAGGCCGTGGACTCCGCGGCCGGCGTCACGACGCCCTGCTAGGGGCCCGGGCGCGGCACCCGCGTTCGCGGGCCGGCCGGCGGCCGCCCCGGTCGGGTCTGGCCGTGACCGCTCAGGTCAGGACGACGGAGCCGCCGGGGGCGCGGGCGGGGCCGGAGGAGCGGCTGCCGGCGGCTGGGTGAACGAGACGTTGACCGGCTCGCGCTGGGCGGCGTCCTCGATCTCGAAGAACTCCCGGGCCGTGAAGCCGCCCATTCCGGCGACCACGGAGTTCGGGAAAACCTGGATCTTCGTGTTGTAGGCCTGCACGTTCGAGTTGTAGATCCGCCGCGAGGCCTGGATCTCGTCCTCGAGCTCCGACAGGTTCCTGGAGAGCTGCTGGAAGTTCTCGGTGGCGCGCAGGTCCGGGTACTGCTCGGCCACCGCGCGCAGGTCGGCGAGCGCACGGTCGAGGACACCCTCGGCCTGGCTGGCCTGCTGAGGGCCCTGGGCGCCCATCGCGGCGGCGCGGGCCTTCGTGACGTTCTCGAAGGTCTGCTGCTCATGCGTGGCGTAGCCCTTGACGGTCTCGACCAGGTTCGGCACCAGGTCGTGGCGGCGCTTGAGCTGGACGTCGATTCCCGACCACGACTCGTCGACGCGGTTGCGCGACCCGATCATCGAGTTGCGGATCAGGATGAAGATCAGCCCCAGGAAGAGGACGATCCCGATGACGATCAGGGCAATGGTCATGTGTTAGCTCTCCTCGATTAAGTTGGCAGCGCCGATGTTGTACTAGTTCTCGGCGCTCTGCGTGTCAGCGGC
Source organism: Solirubrobacterales bacterium (assembly GCA_051004675.1). Lineage (GTDB taxonomy): Bacteria > Actinomycetota > Thermoleophilia > Solirubrobacterales > 70-9 > JBDTSW01. The sequence goes on along the minus strand of JBPCKC010000012.1, from coordinate 29,519 downwards.
TCGCACCGCGCCCAGCCGCCGCAGCGCCGAGAAGGCCAGCTTCGCGGTCATGTCTTCGCGGCCCTCGGCATCAGCGCGGCCGAGCTCGTAAGCGAGCGCGGCCACGTCGCCAGAGGCGATCGCTCCTTCGATCGCCTCCGCACGCGCGGCTTCGCCGGCACCCCCCCCAGCAAGATCTCGGAGCTCCGACAGACGGCTCTCCCGCGGTGCAGCGGCGAGGGGTCCGGCGGGCAGCTGGCCCCCGGACGCTCCCCTGGCGGGCGCGCCGGACGGCGTGAAGGTCTCCGCCACGGCGCCCTGGCGCCGCAGGCGCTCGATCGTCTGGTAGACGGCGGCACGGGAGACCCCCGTGTCCGTGGCGATCTGCTTGACCGAGTAGCCGAGCTCGAGCCGCTCCATCACTTCGCGCTGGCGCTTGGTAAGGCCGACCGCGGCCGGCCCGAGCCCCGCCGTGGTCTGCCCAACGCCTTCAGTTCCACTTGACATAGCTTGGCACCTTATCAAGGTGAAGCTTTACATGTCAAGCCGGCTTCTCAATCCTCCTGCAGCCACCCCTCGTGGCGCAGCAGGAAGCGCTTGACTTCGGGCCCGCCACCGTAATTGCCGATCGCGCCCCCGGCGCGCACCACGCGGTGGCAGGGGATCACGATCGGGATCGGGTTCGTGCCCAGCGCGCTGCCCGCCGCCCGGTGCGCGCGCGGGCTCCCGGCGCGCGCCGCCACCTCTGCGTAGGTGATCGCGACGCCGTACGGGACCTCGCTCGCCGCCTCGAGGATGCTGGCGCGAAACGGCCCGCTGATCAGGCGGCGATCCAGGGGAAGGTCGAAGCTCGTGCGGTCCCCGGAGAAGTACTCGTCGAGCTCGCGCCGGGCGGCGTCCACGCGGCCGGCGCGCTCGAGCAACCGCGGTGAGACCCGCTCGGCCAGCTCGCCGAGAACATCGTCGAACGTCTCGCGCGGTAGCGCGACCCGGACGAGCCCAAGCCCGGTGGCGGCCAGGAGCATCGGCCCGAGCGGGGTGTCGATCGTCGCGTAGCCCACCTCGAGGACGCCATCCGCGTCGGCGCGGTCCGCGAGCCGCGCCGCCGCCGCGGCGGCATCTTCGTCTGAGACCCGCGCCGCTTGGCGCAGCCTGCGCTCCAGGCCGGCTGTCCCTGGTCCGCTCACGCCGCCTCCGGTACGACGGCGGGGCTCTCCCGCAGGCGCTTGAGGCCCTCATGAACGCTGCGTCGGGCGGCCTCCTCCGAGCACCCCAGGGCCCGGGCGATGTCCGCGTAGGCGAGGTCGGCGGCGAAGCGCATGGCGACCGCCTGGCGCTGCTTGGGCGGGAGCTCCGCGACCTCAGCCCAGAGCTCGCCCGCGCCGTCCCGGGCCGCTGGCAACGCCTCGCGGGCGGGCCGCTCGGGGAGCTCCGCCCTCGGCTCTGGGCGGCGCGCCTGCCCCCGGTGGTGGTCGATCGCCTTGCGCCGCGCGATCGTCATCACCCAAGCCCGGGGGTGGCTTCCGTCGAGGGTCTCGTACGCGCGCATGGCTGACATGAAGGTCTCCTGAAAGCAGTCGTCGGCGTCGACCGGGCCCACCATCGAGCGCAGGAGCGCGAGCACCGGAGCGCGGTGCTCGTCGAGGAACGCCTGAAACGGGGGCAACGGCTTGGGCATCGGGGGCTTCACCGGGAGAACGGCCCGCGCGGGCGCGATGTGAGAATGGCCATCAGCTCCCGCCGCGGATGGCGGCTTCCGCGCCCTGGACCCTGACCCGCTCCCCGGAGGGCAGGCTGACGTACACGGCCCCCTCGCGGCGAAGCTGCTCGCTCGGGTTGACCAGCGTGAGCCCGAAGAAGCGCCCCTCCTCGTCGAAGCGCAGCTGGTGCGCCTCGGGCGTGGGCTCACGCGAGCCCCGGCGCGGAGCGTCGATCGCCGCATAGAGGACGTCGCTCGGACCGTCATAGGTCACGTGCGAGAAGGTGTAGGGGCCGGCGCGCAGGCTCACCGTCCGGGAGGTTAGGACGTGAGGGTTCGCGCGAGTGACCGTGGGGTCGTCTGCGACAAGGACAGCCAGCTAGGTCCCGCCGACCGTCATCTCGGCGATCAGCAGAGGCGGAGCCTTCACGGATCCGCCGAACGGCACCCACCGCGCCTCGGATCCGGCGGCCCGGACCGCGGAGAGCATCGCGACGAGGTCGGAGGCGATCGTGAACTCGGTCGCCGCCGCGGTCAGCTCGCCGCCCTCGATGAGCACGCCCGACGCCCCCACCGAGAACTGACCGGAGACCGGGTTGACGCCGGAATGCAGGCCCGCGACGTCGGTGATGTAAACCCCGTCGCCGGCTTGGGCGAAAAGCTCGTCGAGGCCGGCCGTTCCCGGCGCGATGATGAGGTTGGAGGTCGAGACCGAGGGCGCGCTCCGATAGCCGGCGCGCGACGCGCTCGCGGTGGACGCCTGGCCCCCGCCCTCGCGCCGGGCGGTATAGGAGTCGTGCAGATAGGTCTCGAGCCGCCCCTCGTCGATCAGGGCCGTGCTGGTCCTCGCGAGCCCTTCGGCATCCACGGGGGCCGAGGCCATCCCTTCGGGATCGAGCCCGTCGTCGGTGAGGGCGAAGGCGTCGGAGGCGATCCGTTCCCCCAACCGGCCCGCGAACGGGGAGCGCCCGCGCTGGACGGCGTCCGCGCACAGGACCCCGCCGATGAAGCCGGTGAAGCTGGCGGCGACGGTGGGATCGAGCACCACCGGGCAGATTCGCGACCGCGGCTTCGACGCGCCCAGGAGCTGCACGGAGCGTTCCGCCGCCTCGCGGCCGATTGCCTGCGGATCGAGTGCGATCGGCGAACGGCCCAGGCCGAACCCCAGTCCCGTCTGCTTCGAGCCATTCTCCTCGGCGATCGCCTGGAGGTAGGCGTAGGCGAAGGTCGCCTCGTGCGAGCCGCCCACACCGCGTGAGGAGCGCAGCGCCGAGCGCTCCTCCTCGTCCACGTAGACGGTCGTCTCGACCGCGACCACGCGGCCGTCCGCCTCGCGCGCGCTGCGCTCGATCGCCTTGGCGATCCCGACCTTCACCTCGGTGGGCGTGGCCGCGACCTGGGCGTCGTAAAAGTCCCCGGCCTCGGCGGAGTGTCCGACCGGCTCGGGCGCAGCGGCGAACTCGTCGGCGTCGGAGACGCGCGCCGCCTCGACGGCGTCGCCCGCGATGCGCTCCACGCCTTCGTCGCTTAGGTCGGTGCCGTATGCGAAACCCACCCGGCCCTCGATCCAGGCGCGCACGCCGAGACCCCTCTCCCCCGCCTCGGTGAGACTCTCGACCTCGCCGTCGAAGATCCGGATCTCGCGGCCCACGGAGTCCTGGGCAGCGGCCTCCGCGTCCTGGGCGCCGGCGCTGAGCGCCGCGTCGACCGCGCGGCCGGTCACGGTCTCGAGTTCGGCTGTGGCGTCGGCGGTCATCCGCTCAGCCGACCGCGGTGCCGCCGACGGTGAGCTCCGAGATCCGTACGTGCCCCTGCCCGGTCCCCACGGGAACGATTTGCCCTCCTTTGCCGCAGAACCCCGTCTTCATCCGGAAGTCGTCGGCCACGGCGTCGATCCGCCCGAGCGCGGTGAGGCAGTTGCCGATCAGCGTGGCACCCTTGCAGGGGCTGGTCACCTTCCCATCCTCGATCAGGTACCCCTCGGAGGTGCCGAAGACGAAGTCGCCCGTCGTGGGATCGACCTGGCCGCCCTGGAAGGACACCGCGTAGAAGCCGCGGTCGACCCCGGCGATCAGGTCCGCGGGCGCCGCCCCCGGCTCCGGCGCGATGTAGGTGTTGGTCATCCGGGGGATCGGAAGGTGGCGGAAGCTCTGGCGCCGCCCGTTGCCGGTCGAGGCCACCGAGTCCCTACGCGCGCTTCGCAGGTCGTGAAGGTAGGACGTGACGCGGCCCTCCTCGATCACCGGCGTCTTCTGCATCGGCGTCCCCTCGTCGTCGATGCCGTCCGTGCCCCACTCGTTGGGGAGGATGCCGTCGTCGTAGGCGACCAGGTGCGGCTGCGCGACCTGCTCGCCGAGCTTGCCCTCGTAGACCGACGCGTGCTTTTGGACGTGGTCGGCCTCGAGCCCGTGGCCCGTCATCTCGTGGAACAGCACCCCGCCGAAGCCACCCCCCACGACGACGGGCATCGCCCCCGCGGGAGCGTCGCCCGCGTCGAGCAGAGTCAGCGCCACGCGGGCGGCCTGCTCGGCGATCTCCTCGCCCGCGCCAGCGTCCACCAGCTCCCAGCCGCGATGCGCGCCAAGCGTCTCGAATCCGCGCTCGACCGCGCCGTTTCGCCGTGCGACGACCTGGACACCCAGGCGGACCCGGGTCCGATCGTCGGAGGCGAAGCGCCCCTGCGAGTTCGCGACCGTCACCCGCCGCCGGCCCTCGGAGTAGGAGGCGTTGACGACGTCGACCGCATCGCCCGCGGCTCGTGCTCGCTCATCGCATGCGCGAAGCAGATCGGCCTTGCGCTCGGCGGGCACGCCGGCGGGGTCGGTGGTGATCTCTTGGAGCTTCGGCAACTCGGCCGCGCCGAGCTTGAGCGGCTCGGCGCGGTCGCCGCCGAGCGCCGCCGCGGCCGAGCCGGCGGCACGCATGAGGTCGGACTCATCCAGCCCGTCCACGTGGGCGAAGTAGGTGGTCTCCCCCGTGACGACGCGGACGCCGGCGCCGCGTTCACCGCCACGCTGGGCGCCCTCGATGCGCGACTCGTCGATGGTGAGGGCGAACCCCGCGCGGTCCTCGCAGAAGACCTCGGCGAAGTCCCCGCCGCGTGCAAGGGCGCGCTCGAGCACGCGGGCCGCGAGCTCGGGCGGGATCAGCTCCTCGGGCCGGTCTGTCGCCACGCCATGAACATACTGAGCCGCCCAGGCCACCCCGGGACCGCGGGGCCGGTCAGCGGTCGGCGGCGTCGATCAGGCGCGAGGCGGCGAGGAAGAGAGCGCGGCCCGCCTCCGTCCCGGCCTCGTGGGCCGAGCTGCGCCCGCCTGGGTAGAACACCCGCGCGAATGGCTTGCGGGTGGCGCGGCGCCGGCGCAGGTAGGCGCCCGCCTCGTCCGCGTAGCTCGAGACGCGCTCGAGGAGGATCCGGTGGGGCTTGGCGACCATCACGCCGCCTCCGGCTCGGGGCCGGGCGCGCGGCGGTCGGGGACCCCGTCGCCCGAGGCGAGGTCGCGCAGGACCATGCGCATATCGAAGAGCATGAGCGACGCCAGCGTGAAGCGCTCGGCGACGGCGACCATCGCGAGGCCACCCTCACGAACCGCGAACGCCTCGCCGTCCTCGGTGGCGACATGGACCTGCGACGCCGCCTCCTCGCCGGCCCCATCCGCCGCGGCGAGGAAGGCCGCACCGGCACGGGCCCAGCCGGATCCGCCGCTGGAGGCGAGCTCCCCACCCGCCGCATCGAGCACGGCGCAGGCGCGCATATCGACCGACATCTCGGCCATCCGCGCGACCGCCAGCTCGGCTTCGGCCTCATTCGGCGGGGAGCCCGTGGGACCCCGCTCCCCCTCTGTCCGGCTCATTCGTCAAAGATATAGGCCGTGTCCGTCTCCAAGGTCTCGTGGCTGATCGTCGTCGGCCTCTGCGCGATCGCCGTGATCCTGCTCGCCCTGAACGGCTACGTGGGGTACTCGATCACCGTCGGGGCCGTCGGCGCCGCGGCAGCGGTGAACCTTCTCTGAAGGCGCATGACGAGGACGACGACGTCGGGGCGAAGGTGCCCGGCGGTCGTTGAGATCACTCCTCTAGCCCGCGCGCCCCGGGTCGCCGGCGAGGGCGTCCGGCTCGTGGTAGGAGCCCTCGGGCTCGGTGTGGATCAGGACCTGGGCGCCCTCGAAGTCCGCTTCGATCGCGTCGCGTAGCGCGTGGGCCAGGGTGTGCGCGCGCTCCAGGCTGGTGCCGGAGTGGAACTGGAGGTGGAGGTCGATGTGAAGGTGCGCCCCCGAGCGCCGGGCCCGCAGCTTGTGATACCCGAAGATCTCGGGGGCGCCGCGACGCTGGGCAGAGATCACGGCCTCGATCCGGTCCAGCTCCTCCTTCGGCGGCGCCTCGTCCACCAGCACCCGCCCCGAGCGGGTGAGGATCCTGATCCCGGCGACCACGATCGCCGCGGCGACGCAGAGGGCGGCGATCGCGTCGAAGGCCGGCTCGCCGGTGATCTCCACCAGCACCAGGCCCGCGAGGACGCCCACTGACGTCAGCGCATCGGTGCCCAGGTGGGCGGCGTCACCCGCGAGCGCGGGCGAGGAGAGCTCGCGCGCGCGACGCCGCAGGAACAGGGCGATGCAAGCGTTGGCGATGGCGGAGACCGCGATCACGGCGATGCCGATGCCCAGGTCCTCCAGCATCCCGGCCTCGCCGCCGGCCAGCCGGCGGGTAGCCTCGTAGACGATTACCGCGGCGCCGACCAGGATCAGCATCCCCTCGATCGCGGCCGCCAGGTTCTCGACCCGCTCGTGCCCATAGGGGTGCTCGGCGTCGGCCGGCTCGTCGGCCTTTCGCACCGAGACCAGCGCTACGACCGAGGCCATCAGGTCGATGGCCGAGTGCAGCGCCTCGGTGATGATCGCGATCGAGCCGGTGATCGCCCCGGCGGCGACCTTCAAGGCGATGAGAATCGAGTTGGATGCGACCGACAGCATGGCGGCCCCGGTCTTCGTGCGAATCATCGCCGGCCGTCCCGCGCCGGATCGTCGACCTCGATGCCCAGGTGCACGGCCAGCGCCCGGGCAGCCCGCCCGCGATGGCTGATCGCGTGCTTCTCGGAGTCGCTCAGCTCGGCCATCGTGCGCTCGTCGGGCGGGTCGAGGTCGCGGGGGATGAATGCCGGGTCGTAGCCGAACCCGCCCAGCCCGCGGGGGTCGCGCGCCAACTCGCCCTCGCAGCGCCCCTCGAACAGATGCTCCCGCCCGGCCTCGTCCACGTAAGCGAGCGCGCAGACGTAGGCGACGGACCGATCCTCGTGCTCGCGCAGCTCCCGGATCAGCAGAGCCAGATTCTCGGTGTCGCTCGCGCCGGGCCCCGCGTAGCGCGCGGAACGGACTCCGGGGCGCCCGTCGAGCGCGCTCGCCTCGATGCCGGAGTCGTCGGCGATGGCGGGCTGGCCGGTCGCGGACCGTGCCGTGCGCGCCTTGACGAGCGCGTTGGCCGCAAACGACTGACCGGTCTCGGGTGGAAGCTCGACGTCGTCGGGCAGGGGGAGCAGTTCGACCCCCTCGAGGATCTGGGCCAACTCGCGCAGCTTGTGGTCGTTGCGCGTTGCGAGCACCAGGCGCTCCGGCGTCATCAGCTCGGAGCGGAGGCCCGCACCGCTTCCTGAGCGTCGCGAAGGGAGGCGATCGCGGGCTCGGCCAACGCCAGAAGCTCGTCGAGGCGCGCGCGGGAAACGGGGGTCTGCTCAGCCGTCGCCTGAACCTCGACGAGGCCCCCGTCGCCGGACATGACGACGTTCGCGTCGACCTCAGCGCGCGAGTCCTCGGAGTAGTCGAGGTCGCACAGGGCCTCGCCGTCCACGATGCCGCAGCTGATCGCGGCGAGCGTCCCGGTGAGCGGATCGCGCTCGATCTCGCCCGCTTTCATCAGCGAGTCGAGGGCCAGCCGCAGGGCCACGAACCCGCCCGTGATCGAGGCGCAACGGGTGCCGCCGTCGGCCTGGAGGACGTCGCAGTCCACGTAGACGGAGCGCTCCCCGAGCGCCTCGAGGTCTACCACCGCGCGCAGGGAACGGCCGATCAGCCGCTGGATCTCGACCCCGCGGCCGTCCTGGCGCCCCTTCTTGGTGTCGCGCTCCTTGCGCTCCCCAGTCGAGGCGGGAAGCATCGCGTACTCCGCGGTCACCCAGCCGCGACCACGGCCCTCCATCCAGCGAGGGACCCTGGCGCTGACGGACGCGGTGCAGATGATTCGGGTCTCGCCCTGCGAGTAGAGGGCCGAGCCGGTGGCGGTGCGGACGAACCCCGGCTCGATCTCCACCGGGCGCAGGTCGGCGGGGCTGCGGTCGTAGCTGCGGGACATGCTCCTGAGTGTTTCACCCCGTACCGGACCCCGCCGTGCAGCACCCGCCCGCCGTCCCCCGCAACCGTCCAGGTGCGGGGTCGAGGCGGACGGCTGAGGGCCGGCTAGCGGAACGTGATCGCGTTGACCGCCGCCTTGATCTTGGCGACGATGACCTCGGCGATCTCCGTCCCGGACTCGCCGTTGAACCCCTTCATGGCGGCGACCATGCCGACCATGAGGAGGCTGACCAGGAGGATCAGGCCGACGTACTCGACCGTCCCCTGGCCCCGCTGATCGCGGCTGGTGGTGCGGATCCTCCGCGCCAGTGCTGACATCTGAGACCTCCCTTGTGTTGCCTGAAGCGATGCTCCCTGGGCGGGATTCGCGAATCCAGACCCCCGTGCGCCGAATCCGGCGCGACAATGCGCCGCAAGGTGCGAGTCCTCGTGGTCACGAACATCACCCCGGACGCGACGGTGCCCGGGCGCGGCAACTTCGTGCGCGACCAGGTGGCGGCCCTGCGCGGGCGCGGCGTGGATGCCGAGCTCCTGGCCTTTCCGCCGGGCAAACGTGCGCTGATCCGATCGGTCGGCCAGGTGCGCCGCCGTCTGCACGGGGGACGTTTCGACCTTGTTCACGCCCACTACGGCCTGGCGGGGTGGAGCGCCGCGCTCGCGGGGGCGAGCCCGCTGGTGGTGACGTTTCACGGCACCGACGTCCGCCACCGGGTGGTCGGGCCGCTCTCCCGGCGACTGCTGGGACGAGTTGACCTGGTGGCCGGCGTCTCGCGGGCCCTGTTCGAGGAGGAGGGCGGCCGGGCCGGGCTCCCCACCAACTACCCGGGCGCCGTCGCCGTGCTGCCGGTGGGAGCCGACATGGGCCGGTTCGTGCGCGGCTCGCGCCCCGAGGCCCGCGAACGGCTGGGCCTCGATCCCGGCGGGCGCTATCTGCTGTTCCCGGCGGCGCCAGACCGCCCAGTGAAGCGCCATGACCTGGCCGCGGAGGTAGCGGGGCGCGCGGGCGCCGAGCTCCTCACCGTGGGGACGGCGGCGGTGGAGCGGATGCCGGACTGGGTGAACGCGGCCGCCGCCGTGCTGGTCACCTCAGACAACGAGGGCTTCGGCCTCGCGGCCGTCGAGGCGCTCGCTTGCGACGTGCCCGTGCTCTCCACGCCGGTCGGCGTCGCGCCGATGCTGCTGCACGGGGTCGAGGGCTGTCTCGTGGGCCCGTTCGAGGCGACCCGCTGGGCGGCAGTGGCGCGGGCGCATCTCGACTCTCCGGAGGCCAGGGTCGCCGGCCGGGAACGGGCGAGCTGGTTTTCGGCGGCGCTCATGGCGCGGCGGGTCGAGGCCGCCTACGCCGGCTTGCTGGGCGAGCCGGGGCCCGGCCCGGATCTTTCGTAACCTCCGCCATTGATGGCACGACGCCGCTTTGGCATCTTCAGAAGGGATTCCGGCTCCGAGGAGGGCGACGGCGACGGCGAGGGGCCGAAGGCCGACGCCGCGCCGCCTGATTCCGGATCCGAGGGCCCGCCTTCAGGCGAGGCTTCGACCGCTTCTGGGGACGCCTCGCCCCCCGCGCCCGCGCCCGGCGATACCGCCGTGATGCCCACCGCGGAGAGCGTCGAGTCGCCGTCCGGGCTGTTCGATCAAGCGCCAACGGCGGGTGCGGCCGCCGAGGCCGCGGCGGACTTCGAGGCGCCGGGCGGGACGCCCGCCGCGCCTCCGGACGCCTCCGAGCCGGCCCGCGAGCGCACCGACGAGTGGCAGGTCCTCGGCGACTCGGCCGCCACGGGCGCGGAGCCGAGCGCCGCGCCCGGTACGCCCACGCCGCCCGCCGGCGCAGCGCCGGGGCCGGCGTCCACTCCCGAGGCGACGCCATCCCCTCCCGCCGCGCCCGCCACGACACGGCGAACCGACACGGCCGAGCGGATCAGGCTGGCGGCGGCTGATGCCGCGCAGGCCGCGGAGGAGCGAGCGATCGACGAGATCCTCGCCCTCGAGGAGGATCTGGAGCGGGCCAAGGCGGAGGCCGCGACGAGCGTTCAGGCCCTGGAGTCACAGCTCACGGACTCGCAGCGCGCAGCCGCCGACGCGCGCAGCCAGGCTGAGGCGGCCGAGCAGAGGCTGGCCGAGGCCACAAAGCAGGCACAGGAGGTCGAGCAGCAAGCGACGGCTGCCGAACACGAGGCCTCGGCCGACACGATGGGCCCAGCCCCCGCGCCGGACGCCGAGGACGCCGCACGGGCGGGCGCCGCCGCCTGGCTGCGCTCGCAGGTGAAGGAGCTCGAGGCCAAGGCGGAGGAGCGCACCACGGCCGAGGTGGAGCGCGCTCGCGCCGAGACGGCGGAGGCCGTCCGCGCCGAGCTGGCCGCGAAGCCGTCGGCGGCGACCGCCGCCGATGGGGGGCCCGACGCCGAGGCCGTCAAGCGGCTCGAGGCCGAGCTCCACAGCCGCCAAGCCGAGCTCGAGCGCGTCCGGTCGGAGGCCGAGCGAAGCGTCGGCGAGGCCGAGCAGCGGGCCGCCGAGGCCGAGAAGGCCGGCGCCGCGGCGCCGGCGGCAACCCCCGCGACCGCTGAGACGGCCGTGCAGGAGGCCCTGGTCCAGGTGCAGGCCGCCGAGGCCCGCGCCACCGCGGCCAAGCAGGCCCAGGCCGAGTCCGAGCGGGCGCTTCGCGCCGAGGCCGAGCGGCGGATCCAGACGGAGACCGCCGACCTGCGCCAGGAGATCGAGGCGCTTCGGACCCAGACCGAGGAAAGGGTGCGCGAGGCCGCCGACACCGCCCGCAGGGAGGTGGAGCAGGCCGCCCGCGCCGAGGCCGACGAGCGGGCCCGCGCGGCCACCGAGGCTGCCCGCACCGAGATCGAGAGCCTGGCGCTCCAGGACGCCGCGACGACCCGCAGGCAGATCGAGGAGTCAGCGCGAGCCGAGGCGGAGAAGACGGTCGAGGGCGACCTCGATCGGGTTCGCACAGAGGCCGAGGAACGCACTCGCCTGGAGGTGGAGGCCGCGCGCCGCGCCGCCCAGGAGCGCTTCGCCGCGGAGCTGCGCCTCCGCGAGGAGGAGCTGGAGCAGGAGCGCGAGGACAAGACGCGGGTGATCGAGAGCTCCGATCAGCGCCTGCGCGAGATCGAGGAGCGGGCGCTGGCCGCCGCCGACCGGGTGGCCGCCGCCGAACAGGAGCTGGCGAGCGAGGCGCGGCGCCTGCGGGCCGGGGCTGAGCAGCGGATCGCCGAGGAGACCGAGCGCGCCCAGCGCGAGGCGACGGAGGCGGCGGACGCTCGCATCAAGGCGCGCGAGGCCGAGCTCGGCGCGGCCGAGGCCGAGGCCTCCGAGCGCGCCGCGAAGGCCGAGACGAACGCGCGTGAAGCCGTCGAGAGCGCCAAGGCCGAGGCCGAGGAGGCTCGGGTCGACGCCGACGAGCATGTTCGCACCACCCTCGAGGGCGCCCGGCGCGAGACCGAGGAGCAGGTGCGCGCCGAGGAGGCCGAGAAGCTGCGCCTCGAGATCGAGCGCCTCACGGCCGAGGCGCAACGCCAGCGGGTCGCCGCGGTCGCCGCCGCCGAGGCGGACGCCCAACGGGCGGCCGACGCCGGCGTGGCCGAGATCCAGTCCAAACTCGACGCCGAGCGCGCGGCCCAGGCCAAGGCCCTCGCCGAGGCGGAGCGCAACGTGCAGGCCGCCGAGGAACGCGCCCGAGCCGCGGAGAGCACCGCCGCGACGGCCGCGGTCGAGGTCCGGGCCGCCGCGTCAGGCTGGCTGCGCACCCAGGCCGATGCGCTCAGGGGAGAGGGCGAGAGCCGGGCCAAGGCCGGCGTCCGCGAGGCCGTCTCGCAAGCGGAGGCACGCGCGGCCCAGGAGACCCAGCGCCAGCTCGCCGCCCAGGCGGAGACGATGCGCGCCGAGGCGAAGGCCGGCCTTCAGAAGGAGCTCACGACCGCCCGCCTGGCGGCCGAGCAGCAGGCGGGCGAGGGCTACCGCGAGCGCGAGGCCGAGCTGGTGCGCCAGAAGGCCGCCGTGGACGGGGAGCTTGCGGCCACCCGGCGCCAGCTCGAGGAGGCTCACGAGCGGGCCGCGAACGCGGAGCGTCGCGCGCTGCAGATGGAGCTGGAGACCCGGCGGGAGTCCGAGCGCGAGCGGGAGGAGCGATTCCAGGAGATCGAGGGCAAGCTCGGCGCCGTCAGCGAGCGCGCGAGCGGCGCCAGCGAGCGTGCCCGGGCGGCGGGCACCGCCGCCGCGAGCGCCGAGGGAGGGACTCAAGAGCTGAGCCCGGCGGAGCCCCCCGCCGCGCAGCCCGAGCCCCAGCCCGAGGCGGAGGAGAAGCCCAAGCGCCGCTCACGGCGAAAGAAGGCGGAGCCGAGCATCGAGGCCAAGCCCGCGAAGCCCAAGCGGCGGACGGCGACCAAGAAGCCCGACGCCGCCGCGAAGAAGGCGGCGGAGGCGGAGAAGGCGGCCGAGGCCGAGCGCAAGGCCGCGGAGGCCGAGGCGGCCAAGCAGGGGGAGCAGGAGGCCGCGAGGAAGGCGCAGGAGGAGGAGACCGCACGCAAGGCCGCTGCCGAGGCCGAATCCGCGCGCCTAGCGGCGGAGGAGGAGGCCGCGCGGGTGGCAGCCGAGGAGGACGCCGCGAGGGTGGCAGCCGAGGAGGAGGCCGCGAGGGTGGCGCAGGAGGAAGAAGTCCGACGGGCCGCCGAGGAGGAGGCCGCACGCAAGGCAGCCGAGGAGGAGGCCGCACGGGTGGCCGCCGAGGAGGAAGCCGCACGGGTCGCCGAGGAGGAGAACGAAGACAGCGAGGTCGAGCTCTTCGACCAGGGTCTCGACTCCAAAGAGCAGCCTGCCGGCGACGCGCCGCCGGCTCCCGAAGGCACGGTCAGCATCAACAACGCGAGCTTCGACGAGCTGCGCGACCTCGGGATGTCGATCACCCAGGCGAAGCGCGTGCTGCGCTTTCGCGAGGAACGCAGCTTCTCCACCGTGGACGAGCTCGACCAGGTGCCGGGCTTCTCCCAGGGGTTCCTGGCGGAGATCAAGGACCGCATCGTCCCCTAGGACGGCCTCGGACACCGGCCGAGGAGACGCGGTTTTAGCCGGCGTTGCTCGCCAGCGCAGGCCACGCCGCAGCGACACGGCGCCGATGGGGTTCGGCCGTGCCGACGTCCACGTCGCGAACCGGGCGCTCCGAGTCGAGGGCCTCGATCGTGGCGAGCACGGAGGCGGCGAGGGCGGGCGGGTCGTAACCGCCCTCCAGGCACCCGAGCACCGGCGCCTCCAGCTCGGCTCCGAGCTCGCGCATGGCCGCCGTCATGTCGGCGAACGCGTCCTCGTCGAGGCGGCACGAGGCGAGCGGGTCCGCGCGGTGAGCGTCGTAACCAGCCGAGATCGCCAGGAGCCCAGGCCGGAACTCGCGGGCGAGCGGTGCCACGACGTGCTGGACGAGCGCGAGGAAGTCGTCGGGCCCGGCGCCTGGAGGCACAGGGAGGTTGACGGTGCGCCCTTCGCCCTCGCCGACGCCCGTGAACGAGGCGTCGCCCGTCCCCGGGTAGAGCGGAGCCTGGTGGATGCTCACGTAGACCACGTCCCCGGAGGCCGCGAAGATCTCCTCGGTGCCGTTGCCGTGATGGACGTCCCAGTCCAACACCAGCACCCGCCGGGCCTCGCACTCGGCGATCGCGTGCGCCGAGGCGACCGCGACGTTGTTGAACAGACAGAAACCCATCGCACGCGCCCGTTCGGCATGGTGCCCCGGGGGGCGCAGCCCGCAGAATGCCGCGCGGTGCTCGCCCGCAAGCAGCCGCTCGACCGCCCACGCGGCCCCGCCTGCGGCGCGAAGCGCGGCCTCGAACGACTCCGCGCTCGCGACCGTGTCGTGGTCGATCATGCCGCCACCGCCCCTCGTGAACTTCTCGATGGCGTCGACGTGCTCAGGTGCGTGCACCCGCTCGATCCACTCGCGCGGCGCGGCGGGCGCGGAGGCGCGCTCGACGCCAAGCCACTCACGCGCCTCCATCGCCGCCTCGATCGCGACCAGGCGCCCCGCGTTCTCGGGGTGCGGGCCGGTGTCGTGCAGGTGCGAGGAGGGGTGGGAGACGTAGAGCGCCACTCGCGGGTACCGTAACGCCGCGCTTGACCGAGCCGACTGAAGCATCAAGACCTCGAGGCTGCGCCCTCACGTCGTGATGGCGGGGGCTCGCTCGTCTCAGTTCGACATCGTGGTCGTCGGCGGCGGCGCTGCCGGCCTGTTCGTGGCGATCCGGGCCGCTGAGGCCGGCGCCTGCACGGCTCTCGTCTCGCGCAAGCCGCTGGCGGAGAGCTCGAGCTACTGGGCCCAGGGCGGCCTCGCCGCCTCCCTGGCGCCCGACGACTCGCCGGCACGGCACACGGCCGACACACTCAACGCCGGGCGCGGCCTTTGCCGCCCGTCCGCCGTCGAGGTGCTGACCGAGGAGGCTCCCGCATTCGTGGAGGAGCTCCAGTCGCGGGGCGTGCGCTTCGACACCGACCAGGAGGGTCGCCTGGCCCTCGGACTCGAGGGAGGGCACTCCGCGCGGCGGATCGTCCACGCAGGGGGCAGCGAGACGGGGCGCGCGATCACGGCCACCCTCTCGAAGGTCGCCGCCGCGACCACCGGCCTCGAGGTGCGGGAGGGCTGCTCGGTCACCGCGATCTCGAGCGCCGGGGTTCACTGCGCCGGCGTGATCACGGACGCGGGCACCATCGCGGCCCCCGCCACCGTGCTGGCGACCGGCGGCGGCGCCGCGCTGTGGAGCAGGACCACCAACCCGTGGGGAGCCATCGGCGCCGGCTCCGTGATGGCGCAGGCGGCGGGAGCCGACCTCGCAGACCTGGAGCTCTGCCAGTTCCACCCGACCGCGCTCGCCCTCCCCGGCCATCCGAGCGACGGCAAGCTGATCACCGAGGCCGTGCGCGGCGAGGGGGCCAGGCTCCTCGACGCCGCCGGCGAGCGGTTCACGGACGAGCTGGCCCCCCGCGACCAGGTGACCGCCGCGATCGGCGACAGGATGCTGGCGGACGCGGTCGACAACGTTTGGCTGGATCTGCGCGAGATCCCACCGTCGCGATTCCCCAACGTGTTCGCGAGCTGCCGCGAAGCGGGACTCGATCCCGAGAACGAGCCCGTCCCCGTATCCCCGGCCTCGCACTACCTGATCGGCGGGGTCGTCACCGACCTGCATGGGCGCACCAGCCTGCCAGGCCTGCTGGCCGTTGGCGAGTGCGCCTGCACGGGATTGCACGGAGCCAACCGGCTCGCCTCGAACTCGCTCAGCGAGTGCTTCGTCTTCGGGGCTCGGGCCGCGGCCGCCGCGGCCGCCGCTCCGGGCGAGCGCGCCGCGATCGAGCCTCCCGGCTGGCGCTTCGAGCCGCCCACGACCTCCACGCGAGCGGCGGTCTGGGAGCGCGCCGGGCCGGTACGCGACGCGGCGGGGCTCACGGGGCTCGCCAAGGACGAGTACCCACTCGCCCGCTTGATCGCCGCCTCGGCGCTCGAGCGGGGCGAGTCCCGCGGCGCCCACCGCCGCAGCGACCATCCGCGGCTCGATCCCGGCCTCGACGGGATCCACCTGGTCGTCGGCGCGGACTCCCGGATCCGGCGCGAGCGCTGGCTCTAGCGCTTCGCCCCCCGCGAAGTGACGCGCATCGGGAGGGATGAGCCGCCGACACGCCGGTGGATGGAGGCTGCCCGTCCGATCGGAGGATGGCCGTTTCGGCGGAAAACCGCATGAACAAGCCATGTGATTAACGTTGGCTTAACAAAAGGTCCTTGTGTATTCACGAAGCGTTGCGATACTCACGCAGCCCCCAGCGGAAACTTACGACTCAAGGACGAGCTCGGGGCGGGAATGGAAACCAACGCAGGGGTACGGAGGAAGATGTACCGATTCAGTCGCTCGATCTACCGGGAGCTGGGGCCGCACGTAGTGGAGGATCCACGCGATCCGACCGCATGCGCCAACAAGCAGAGGGTCCTCGATAGCTGCGAGTCAGCCATCAGGCGCGTGGCCTACGACCGCCGCTACTTCGCCAGGCCCGCAAAGTCGCTGTTCAACGAGGTCCGGGTCTACTTCGGCATCTCCGACCAGCTCCGCGTCTGGACCGTGATCGAGCGCAACATGGCGCTCGCCAGCAACTTCCTCGAGCAGATGCCCGAAGAGCTCGGCGTCGACGGCACCCAGCGACAGTGCAGGGCGCACACGCGCAAGGGCACGCCCTGCCAGCGCGATCCACTGCCGAGCCGCGACTACTGCCCCTCCCATAAGCACCTCGAGGAGACCTTCGAGAGCGCTGAGATCCCTCTCGTGGAGGGCGCCCCGGCGGAGATCGCCGCGGTGATCAGCGCAGCCGCCTGAGCACCGGGCGGGACCGCCCGGCGGGGGCCGGGTCAGCAACACCGGGTACGGACAGGATCGGGCCTCGGCGAAAGCCGGGGCCCGGCTCGTATCCGGGGCGGGCGGCGAGGGTGTGCCGGCGGACGCACCTAAGGCGGCGAACCCGCTGCGAGGGGTCCCGCGGGCGATAGCGTCACCACCATGCTCTTGGGCGTCGACGTCGGCGGGACCTTCACCGACGCCGTCCTCTTCGACGGGCGAACGCTCCACACCGCGAAGGCGCCGACCACGCCGGCCGACGAGGCGTCGGGGGTGGCGACGGCGATCGAGGCCGCCCTCGCGAGCGCGGGGGCGCAGCCCGGCGACGTGAGCGCGTTCGCGCACGGCATGACCGTCGGCACCAACGCGCTGCTGACCGAGAGCGGTGCGCGGACCGCCCTGGTGGCGACCGAGGGGTTCACCGACCTTTTGGACATCGCCCGGCAGGACCGCCCTCACCTGTACCGCCTGTGTGCCGCCCGCCCCCGCCCACTGGTGCCCGGGCCGCTGCGCTTCGAAGCCGGCGAGCGCGTCTCGGCGGCGGGCGTGGTGAGGGAGCTGGAGGACGACGAGATCGAGCGGGTCGTCGACGCGGTCCGTGGCTCCGGGGCCGAGGCCGTGGCGATCTGCCTGCTCTTCGCGCACTCCGACCCCGGCCACGAGCGGGCGCTCGCCACGGCTCTGCGCGAGGGCATGGAGGGGCTCCACGTCTCCGCCTCCCACGAGGTGCTCCCGCGCTTCCGCGAGTACGAGCGCTGCTCGACCACGGTCATCGACGCGTACCTCTCTCCCCTGCTCGGCGACTACCTCCGCAGGCTCGAGGGCGCGTGTCGCGAGCGAGGTCTTCCCACGCCGTCGGTCATGAAGTCCTCGGGCGGCGTCGCCCCGATCGCGGAGGCCGCCGCCTCAGGCGGCCAGACTGTCCTCTCGGGCCCCGCGGGTGGAGCGGTCGGGGCCTCGCTGGTGGCGCGCCTCTCCGGCGACGGCAACGCCGTGGGCCTGGACATGGGCGGCACCTCCTGCGACGTCTGCGTCATCTCGGGCGGCGAGGTGCGGCGCACGGAGGCGCGCGAGATAGCAGGCCGGGTGATCCAGCTCCCGATGGTGGACGTGCACACGGTGGGGGCGGGCGGCGGTTCGGTCGCCTGGCGAGATCCCGGAGGAGCGCTGCGCGTCGGGCCAAGGTCTGCCGGGGCGCAGCCGGGCCCTGCGTGCTACGGCCGCAGAGGATCCGAGCCGACCGTTACCGACGCGAACCTGCTGCTGGGGTACCTCCCGCGCGACTCGCAGCTCGCCGGCGGGGTCGCGCTCGACCCCGCGGCGGCGGAGCGGGCGGTGGGCGGGCTTGCCGCGGCGCTCGGGCTCGGCGAGATCGAGGCCGCCGAGGGGATCGTGCAGGTCGCGAACCAGGAGATGGTGCGCGCCCTGCGCGTGTGCACGGTCGAGCGCGGCGTCGACCCGCGCGAGTTCGCCCTGATGCCGTTCGGCGGCGCGGGGCCTCTTCACGCGGCGGCGATCGCGACCGAGCTGGGGATGAGAAGGCTGCTCTGCCCTCGCGCCGGAGGGGTGCTCTCGGCGCTCGGACTGCTGAGCTCGGAGCGAAGGCGCGACACCGCCCGGACCGTGATGCTTCGCGCGGGCGCGCTGACCGCGGCACGGATCGCCGAGGAGGTGGCGGAGCTGCGCGCCTCGATCGGGGAAGGGATGGAGGAGGCCGAGGCGGAGGCCGTCTACGAGCTGCGCTATCGCGGCCAAGCCTTCGAGCTGCCGGTCGGCGGCTCGCTTGCGCCCGACCCGGCCGAGCTCGCGGAGGCCTTCGCCGCCGAGCACGAGGCGCGCTACGGATACCGCGACGCGGACGCCGAGGTCGAGCTGGTCTCGATCCGGCTGGCCCTCGTGGAGGCCGGGCCCGAAGTCGTCCCTCGGGCCGCCACGACCGGCCTCTCCGAGCACTCCCGGCGCGCTCGCTTCGACGGCGCCTGGGAGGAGTGCCGCGTGCTCCGGGGCGAACCGGAGGCGGGCCTCGAGGCGCGCGGACCCTGCATCTTCGAGCTCCCGGAGGCAACGCTCGTGCTCCCGGGTGGGTGGCGCGCGACGGTAGACCACCACGGCACGATCCTGGCGGAGGCCGAGGAGGACGGGGCCCCGTGAGCCTGGACCCTGTCTCTCTCCAGGTCCTGGTCGGCGCCCTGCGCTCCGCGTGCGAGGAGATGGGTGCGGTCCTGATCCGCTCGGCGCACTCGGCCAACATCAAGGAGCGGCGTGACTGCTCGACGGCCCTGTTCGACGCGGCCGGCGAGCTGGTCATGCAGGCCGAGCACATCCCCGTGCATCTGGGGTCGATGCCCGACGCCGTGGCGGCCGTCCTGGGCGCCGCGCACCGCCCCGGCGAGCATTGGATCCTGAACGACCCCTACCGCGGCGGCACCCACCTGCCCGACATCACCGTGATCACCCCCGTGCTCGCGCAGGGCGGGCGTCTGCTGGGCTTCGCGGCGAGCCGCGCGCACCACGCCGACGTCGGGGGGCCCACCCCGGGTGGGATGCCGTCGGCGTCGAGCACACTCGAGCAGGAGGGTGTGGTGATCCCGCCCACCCGCGCCACCGAGGAGACGCTGCGCGAGCTGGCGGAGTCGATGCGCAACCCGCGCCAGCGGCTCGCCGACCTGCGGGCGCAGCGCGCCGCGAACCTCACCGGCGAGCGGCGCCTGCTCGAGCTCGCGGAACGGATGGGTGCGGATGGCATGGCCGCCGGGCTGGACGAGATCCTCGCCTACGCCGAGCGGCGCGCCCGGGCGGCGCTGGGCGACCTGCCCGACGGCGTCTACGCGGCGACCGACGTGCTGGAGGCGCCGGACGGGCACGACATCAAACTGAGGGTCGCCGCCCGCGTCAGGGGTGACGCGCTGGAGCTGGACTTCGCCGGGACCGACGACCAGGTGGAGGGCAACCTCAACTGCCCGCTCGCGGTCACCAAGTCGGCCGCGCATTTCGCCGTGAAAGTGGTCTGCGACCCGGACGGGCCGCCGTCGGCCGGCGCCTTTCGGCCGGTCAGCGTGACCGCCCCCTCCGGCTGCCTGCTGAACGCACGCTCGCCGGCCGCGGTCGCCGCGGGCAACGTGGAGACGTCCAGCCGGGTCGCCGACCTCGTGCTGGCGGCGCTGGGCGAGGCCGTGGCCGTCCCCGCGCAGGGCCAGGGCACGATGAACAACCTGACGCTGGCCGGCGAGGAGTGGACCTACTACGAGACGATCGCCGGCGGGCAGGGCGCCTGCCCCGACGCCCCGGGACCCAGCGCCGTCCACGTCGCGATGTCGAACACGCTGAACACGCCGGTCGAGGCGCTCGAGGACGAGTACCCGCTGCGCGTGCGCGAGCTGTCGCTTCGCCGCGGCTCCGGGGGCGCCGGGCGACACGGCGGCGGGGACGGCGTCGTTCGCGAGATCGAGGCGCTCGAGCCGGCGCGCTTCACCCTCATCACGGAGCGCCGCCGTCACGCCCCCATGGGGAGGGAGGGCGGCGGGGACGGCGCCCCCGGCAGGAACTTTCTGAACGGCGAGGAGCTTCCCGGCAAGACCTCCGGCGAGCTGCGGCCCGGCGACCGGCTGCGAATCGAGACGCCGGGGGGCGGGGGCTACGGGGCCATGCCCTGAAGCGTCAGCGCTCCGCGGACCAGCCGCGGAAAGCAGCGAGCAGCTCGGCCTCGGCCTCGGGGGAGAGCGACTCCGGCGGAAGATGGCCGAGCGAGCTGATCGTCGCCCGCATCTGCTCGAGGTAGCGGGTGCAGGCATCGCAGGCGGCGATGTGCGCCTCGAAACGCCGCACATCGGCCTCGGAGAGGGCGCCCTCGAGGTAGTCGGTGACCAGCTCGACCAGCTCGCGGCAGGCCAGCTCGCGTTCGGTCCCCACGCTCACGCGGCACCGCCCTCGGCGAAGTGTTCCTCGAGCGCGGCTCTCACCTTGGATCTCGCACGGTGCAGGAGTACACGTTGGTTGGTCTCGGAAACCTCCAAGGCGTTGCGCACCTCCTCCGAGCTCCAGCCGCTGATGTCGCGAAGTGCGATCACGTCGCGCTGGCGCGGCGGCAGCTCGGCGATCGCACCGAGCAGGACCTTCCTCGTGGCCGCGCTCTCGAGCCTCTCCTCGGGCGGGCCCCAGTCGACCGGTGGGCCGGCCCAGGCGCCCGGCGCCTCCCCGCGGCGGCCCTGGAAGCGACTCGACGGCACGGCGGGCTCGTCGCGGCCCTCCTCCGCGCGGCGGCGGAGCAGGGTGAAGGGGATCGTCCGCCGCTCGCGCTCACCCCGTGTGCGGGCGGTGTTGAGCAGGATCGACGTGATCCAGGTCTTCACGGAGGCGCGGCCCTCGAACCGGTCGATGCCGCCCAGCACGGCGACCCAAGTCTCCTGCACGACCTCCTCGGCCACGGCCCGGCTGGGCGTGTGCATGAGCGCCATTCGCATCAGCATCGGCCCGTGGGCCTCGACGAGCCGTCGAAACGCGGCCTCGTCCCCCTCGCGAAGCCCCTGGAGGAGCTCGCTTTCGTCCTCTCGGGGGGAACCGGCGACCACCGCCTGTGAATCTCTACCAGACCGCGCCGGTTGAGCGAGTTTCGCAACAAAGCTCACAAGTTTGACCTTTCCGATCCGATCCCCTACTCTGCCGCCCTTACGGCGACGCGCCACCGTTTCAGCGCTCGTCAGCCGGGAATCCCAAGACCCCCTTCCAACCTCTAGCAACGATTCTCACATGCCTATTGCCTTCAAAGAGTGGGCCGTCACGGTGCGCGCGCTGTCCGAGGGAGAGCAGCTCATCACCATGCGCAAGGGCGGCATCCGCGAGGACGACAAGAACTTCGAGCTCGAGCACGAGCGGTTCTTCCTCTACCCCACCTTCGACCACCAGCGCAACGACCTCGTGCGCCAGTCGCATCACCCCGAGCTGCGGCGCGCACTCGAGGAGGGCGTCTGGCCGGACGAGGAGCCGCCGCCGCGAGCCCTGCTCCAGGACGGCGGCATCGCGCAGCCCGACCGGGTCCGCATCCGGGCCTGGGCCGAGGTGGCCGACCACTGGACCACGGACGACCCCCGCATCGTCGAGGGGCTGTCCCCCTTCCACGTCTGGACGCAGGACTACGCGCGCAAGCGCCTCGCCTGGAAGCGCACCCACCCGCTCCACGTGCTGCTGCTGAGGGTCCACAGGATCCCGCGGCCCGTCACCGTTCGCGTTCGCGACGAGTACCACGGGTGCCGCTCGTGGGTCGAGATCGACCGCGACCTTCCCTTCGAGGGCACGCCGGTGATGGCCGACGAGGAATTCGACCGCGCCGCCGCCGAGGTCCGCACGGTCTGCGGCGAGGCCGAGCCGGTCCCCGCCTGAGCGCCTCGAACTCCTTCGACGGGACGATTCGGGCCGCCGACCGGGCCCTGGTGCTCGGGGCCGGGGGCGGCGGCGACGTCGTCGGAGCCCTCGCCATCGCGCGTCTGTGCGAGGCCCTCGGCACGCCGTTCGTGCTCGGAGGCGTGGCCTGGGAGCGGATGGTGGTGGATCCCAGGCCAGGGCCGCGAGGCATGGCCGAGATCGCCGGCGGGCGCGCGCTCGGCGATCACGCGCTGCTGGCCGGGCCTGAGACCACGACCGTCGACGGCGCTCCACTCTCCGAGGCGCTGATGGCCCGGCACCTCGCCGAGGAGACCTTGCTGATAGACGTGACGGCCGGCGCGGCGGGCGTCACGGCCGGCCTCGACGCGGCGTCTGCCGAACTGGGCTGCGATCTCGTCCTGCTGGCCGACGTCGGCGGCGACATCCTCGCCACCGGGGCCGAGCCGGGGCTCGCGAGCCCGCTCTGCGACGCGGTCATGGCCGCCGGTGCCGGCGACGCCTCGGTCCCCGGCCTGCTGGCGGTGACGGGCGCCGGATGCGACGGAGAGCTGACCCCGGCCGAGGTCCTGGAGCGCATCGCGGCCACGGCGCGGGCCGGCGCGTGGGTGGGGACCTGGAGCCCGCCGCCGGAGGTGGTCGACGAGGTCGCCGCGGCCGCCGAGGCGAACACCACCGAGGCGAGCATGCAGCTTGTCCGCTGCGCTCGCGGGGAGACCGGGCCCACGCCGATCCGCGGCGGCCGGCGGACCGTGGAGCTGACTCCCGTCGGCGCGCTGGCGTTCTTCATCTCGCCCACGGGCCCGCTCGAGGAGATCGCCCCGCTCGCCGGGGTGGTGGCGGGCACCGAGTCGATCGAGTCGGCCCGGTCGAAGCTGGAGGCGCAGGGCGTCCGCACCGAGCTGGATTACGAGCGCGAGCGCGCGGCCACGTCGGGGAAACCGGCGCAGGCCGCGCTTCGCCCTGATTAGATCGTCCCCGCCGATGCAGAGACGACCGGTTGCAATGCTCACGGTGGGCGCGCTGCTCGCGCTTGCGCCCGCCACCGCCCATGCGGTCCCGCCGCCGGCCGGCGCCTACCAGCAGGACGACTACGCGGAGGGCAATTCGTACAACATCGTCCCCCCTGGTCAAAACGGCGGCATGAACGCGGCCGAGGCCCTTGAATTCGGGCTGAACGGCACCCGCCCGGCCCACCAGGCCGACCAGCAGGCCATGTACGGCGACCTGGTCTACACCGCGCCCAACCTCGCCGAGGCAGACATCCTCGACTTCTTCAAGGACGCGAGCTTCGGGGTCGAGCCCGGGAACGTCGAGTCCACCTACGGGGCGAACTGCGCGATCCCGCCCGCCGCCACCGCCCCCGTCTCCGTGACGGAGGAGTGCGACGACTTCACGGTGGTGCGCGACCAGTTCGGTATCCCCCACGTCTACGGCGACGGGCGCGAGGGCCTGATGTTCGGGCTGGGCTACGTCACCGGGGAGGACAGGATGGTGCTCGCGGACGCGCTGCGGAACACCGGTCGCTCCGCCCTGTCGGAGTTCGCCGGCGGGGCCAACACGGGACAGGACCACGACACGTTCTCGAACGCCCCCTACATGGGCGACGACGAGTTCCAGCTGCAGTTCGACCGGGCGGACGAGCTCTACGACGAGGAGTACGACGGCCTCGGCACCCTGGTCCAAAACGATGTAACTGCATACACCGCCGGCATGAACCAATACATCGGCGAGGCCAGGGCGGACCCGCTCAGCGAGCTGGACGTCGTGTACCCGGCGCTTGGGCACCCCGCCGGCCCGGAGCCGTGGAAGGTCACCGACGTGATCGCCACCGGGGCGCTCGTGGCCGGGATCTTCGGCAAGGGCGGCGGCGGGGAAGTAGGCGCCGCGACCTCGCTCCAGCGCTCGCAGCAGGTCTTCGGCAATCGCGACGGCAAGATGATCTGGAAGGACTTCCGTTCCGCCGACGATCCCGAGGCGCCGCGCACCGTCCACCGCGGCCGCTTCCCCTACCGCCAGCCCCCGGCGCCCGGCAAGACGAGGGGCCTCGCGATGCCCGATCCCGGCTCGGTCTCCTCCGTGCCGGTCGTCGAGGGCGGAGCGCGCAAGGTCGCGTCCGAGCCCGGAAGCGGCAAGATGCGAGTCCGCACGGCGGACGGCGAGTCCGGCACCGTCCAGGCCCCGGTTTTCGGCGACATCCTCAAGGCATTGCGCGAGGCCGACGGCGCGGCCTCGAACGCGCTCCTGGTATCCGCCCGCGAGTCCGAGGGGGGCCACCCCACGGCCGTCTTCGGGCCTCAGACGAGCTACTTCGCGCCCCAACTCCTGATGGAGCAGGACGCGCACGCGCCGTCCGGGCCCGAGGGGCCGGGGATCGACGCCCGCGGCGTCTCGTTTGTGGGCACCAACCTCTACGTCCAGCTCGGCCGCGGGCAGGACTACTCGTTCAGCGCAACCTCGGCGGGCAACGACATCACCGACACGTACTCCCTCCGGCTGTGCGAGCCCGGCGGCGATGAGGCGATCGGTTACTCGGGCTACCGCTGGAACGGGGAGTGCGTGGCGATCGAGGTGATCAAGCAGGAGAACTCGTGGACGCCCAACGCGGCCGACATGACCCCTCCCGGATCCGAGACGCTCCAGGCCTTCCGGACCAACGCCGGGCTGATCACGCACCTCGGCACGATCCGCGGCAAGGACGTCGCCTACACCAAGCTCCGGGCAACGTACTTCCACGAGGTGGACTCGGCCGGCGCCTTCGCCGCCTGGAACAGCCCCGAGATGACCCAGAGCGCGGACGACTTCATCGAGCACGCGTTCAAGAACGACCTCACCTTCAACTGGTTCTACGCTGACGACGAGGAGATCGCCTACGTCAACTCGGGCGCCAATCCCAAGCGGCCAAGCACCACCTCACCCGACTTCCCGGTGCGCGGCAAGCCCAAGTACATGTGGCGCGAGTGGGATCCCGAGCTGGCGACGTTCAAGCGCGAGCCCATAGAGCGGCGCCCGCAGGTGATCGACCAGCGCTTCCTCTCGAGCTGGAACAACAAGCAGGCGCGTGGCTACCGGGGCGACGGGATCCGCGACTACACGTCCGTCTACCGAGTGGACATGCTCGATGACCGGATCAAGCAGGAGATCCGCAGCGGCGGCAAGATGAGCCTGGTCGAGCTGATCAACGCCATGGAGGACGCGGGGACCGTCGACCTGCGGGGCAGCCACGTCGTCCCCTGGGCCCTCAAGCTGATCGGCAACCCGTCCGACCCCGAGCAGGCGGCCGCGGCCGACCTCATGCGCGACTGGGTCGCGGCGGGCGCGCACCGGCGCGACATGGACGACAGCGGCGCCTACGACCACGCGGAGGCCGTGAAGACCATGGACGCCTGGTGGCCCCTGTGGATCGAGGCACAGTTCAAGCCGTCCCTCGGGGAGCTCCACGGCACCTTCATCGGAAGCGGCGGGGCGATCCACGACGCCCCCCGCGCCCAGGGCTCCGCCTTCCAGGGCGTCGTCTACGGCTTCGCGGAGAAGGACCTGCGCTCGGCCCTCGGCGAGCCGGTCCGCGGTGCCTACTCCCGCACGTACTGCGGGGAGGGCTCGCGCTCGGCCTGCCGCACCCTGCTGCGCGAGACGCTCGAGCAGGCCGCCGCCAAGAGCTTCGACGAGGTGTACGGCACGGACGGCTGCACGTTCTTCAACGGCACCGCGGCCTCGCCGCAGATGTGCGGCGACGCGGTGGACTCGGTCGACCTCACCGTGGCCGCCGTGCCCAAGTTCCACTGGATCAACCGGCCCACGTTCCAGCAGGCGGTCCAGTACACCGACGGCCGATGAGGCACTGAGTAGTCTCGACCCGTGGCCTGGGTCGAGACCGAATCCCTGTCGTTCATCGCCCGGCACGACAGCGACGACACCGAGGACGCCAAGCGCACCCTCGACGCCCTCGAGGACCTGAGGCTTCGCCTCGAGGAGAGCTTCGCCGAGGCCCCGGGGGACGTCACCGTCGTCGTCCACCCCACCCCCGGCTGGCTCGCCGCGGCCCATCCCTTCCTGCCGGCGGCGCGGCTCGCGGCCGCTCCGGCGAGCCGCCGGTACCTCGCCGGCTGGGCCATGGCCACCGAGCTTCACGTGCTCAACGACGACTACCTCGAGCGACGCTCCGCCGGGAACGACTCCCGCGACGCGCTGCTCGGCACGGCTGAGCGCCTCTACGCCCAGATCGTGGTCGCCGCCAACAACAGCAAGCTCCCGCCCCCCTGGGGCCCCACCGGCTTTTGGCGCTACCTGCGGTGGGCGTGGCTGGCCGAGGGCGCCTCCCAGTACTTCGCCGGCCACGTCCCGCTGTTCCGTGCGGCGGCCAATACCCGGATGCGCCAGGGCAGTACGCCCAGCTGCCCCCCGTCGGCACGCGACGCGATCATCCTCGGCGGCACCGTCTTCGAGCTCCTCGAGCGGGAGCGTGGGCGCGACGCCTGCCAGGTGCTCGCCTCGCGCCTGCACCGCGGGGGCGCGCGCGGCAGCCTCGAGCTCGCCTTCGACGCCCCCCTCGCCGACGTCGAGGAGGAGTGGCGCCGGTACCTCCGCGACGAGCTGCCGCGCACCCGCTCGAGCGAGGGGATGCTCACCCCACCCGAGCTGCCCTCGCTCTGAGGGCTACCCGGAGACGGCCAGCAGGCCCCAGACGATCAGGGCCGCCACGGCCAGCGCGATCGCCATCCCCACCGCCAGGCGAAGCGCCCTGCCCTCCTCCGAGCCGGGCTCGGGAAGCTGCGGAGCCAGGTCGGCGTCGCCGAGCAGCGCGAGGGCCTCCTGGGCGCCGGCCTGCGGGACCAGGATGTCGCGTGGACCCGCCGCGAGAAAGTCGGGGACGTCGAAGCCTCGGGTCCGGCGCTGGATGCTCGGGATCCCCTGGTCGAGCAGGATCCCCTGGACCAGCTCGGCCTCGGCGAGGTTTCGCCCGCCGGCCACCCTGACGAGCTCGCCCTGCGTGTACTGGGGCTTGATCCTGCGGGCGCGTTCGTGGGCCGCGGTGATCGGCTCCTCCCCGCCACGGCCGACGTAGACGAGCGGCATCCCGTCGTCGGGGCAGAAACGCTCCTCCAGGTCGAAGCGGCGAGCGCAGGTCGGGCAGGCCAGCGGCTGCGGCTCATCCACCATCGAGCGGGACCTCCTGCACCTCGTTGGCCCGGATCTCGAACGCCCTGACCGAGGGGGCATCGGGATCGGCGAGGGAGCAGATCAGATGCACGCTCTCGGGTAGGCCACTCGCCTCGTTGATGTCCGTCTGCGAGGGGTACGCCTCGCTGCGCGGGTGCGAGTGGTAGAAGGCGAGCATCTCCTCGCCGCGCCCGTCCGCCAGCTTGTAGATCCGGAACATCTCGTCGGCCGAGATCCGGTAGCGCATGCGATGCGCGAACTCGTTCTCGGCGCGCTCAACCGCCAACGCCTCGCCGTCGCGGCCGGTGACGACGCCGCAGCACTCCTCGGGGGCCGTCTCGCGCGCATGGGCGACGATCTCGTCGATGAGCTCGGGCGCGAGGCGCATGCACCGAGGCTAGTGGGAGCCGCCATGTCTCACTCTGCGTGTGGTTCTTCTTCGCGGAGAACCCGGTGCTCACCGCGTCGGAAGCGCTACCACCAGACCGTCGAGTCCACGCCCTCGAGCTCGTCGACGGACTTCGTGTAGACGCCGGAGGACAGGTACTTCCAGCCGTCGTCGGGGACGACGAACACGACGTTGCCTTCGTCCAGCTCACCGGCGATGCGAACGCAGACCGCCGCGATCGCGCCGGCCGAGACGCCGGCGAAGAGCCCCTCCTCCTTGAGCAGCCGCTGCGTCCAGACGATCGCGTCGCGGTTGGAGACCATGATCTTTCGGTCGAGCAGGTCGAGGTCGATGATCGGCGGGATGAAGCCCTCGTCCAGCGAGCGCAGGCCTTGGACGAGCTCGCCCTGCATCGGCTCGGCCGCGACGATCTTCGTGTCGGGGTCGTTCTCCTTGAAGCGCCTGCCGACGCCCATCAGGGTCCCCCCCGTGCCGAGCCCCGCGACGAATGCGCTGACCTCGTCCAGCTCCTCGAGGATCTCGGGGGCGGTGCCGTCGTAGTGGGCCCGCGGGTTCGCCTCGTTCCCGTACTGGTAGGGCATGTACACCGACGGGTCGGCCTCGGCCATCTCGAGGGCCAGCTCGACGGCCCCGTTGGAGCCCTTCGCGCCCTCCGAGTACACGATCTCCGCGCCGTACATGCGCAGCAGCTGGCTACGTTCCTCGGTCACGTTGTCGGGCATCACGACCTTCAGCGGGTAGCCCTTGCGCCGGCAGATCATCGCCAGCGAGATCCCCGTATTGCCAGACGTGGGCTCCAGCACGGCCTGGCCGGGGGCGATCGCGCCCGTCGCCTCGGCGGCCTCGATCATCGACTTCGCAACCCTGTCCTTGACCGAGCCGGTCGGGTTCTGTCCCTCGAGCTTGGCGAAGATCCTCACGCCGGGCTTCGGTGCGAGGGTCGGCAGCTCCACGAGCGGCGTGTTTCCCACCGACTCGACGATGTCGCCGTACCGTCCGCCGCAGGGCCGGTTAAGTGTGCGCTCGTCCGGGCTCACGCTATAGAAAGTATAGTGAGGTTCCGCGAGAGGATCCGGGCGGGGATCGCGGAAGCCACGGTCCGCGACGACGCCGATCCCGACTTCGCGGCCGACCTCCTCCTCGCTCTCGTCGACCGGGAATAGGCTGGGAGGCCACCCACTCGGGGTGCAAGCAGGATATGTTCAGTGCACTGGGGCAGTGAGGCCCCGCGGACAGAGAGAGGAAGTACACGTGATGAGAGGTTCTCGGCTCTGGTTGATCATGGGCCTGATCGCGGCGCTCGCCGCGGGCATGATCGTCGCCGGCTGCGGCGACGATGAGGAAGACGGCGGCGACGGCGGCAGCACCACCGCAAGCGGAGGCTCCGAGGATCTCGGTCTGATCGAGGAGGGCATCCTCACGGTCGGCACCGACACCCCATTCCCTCCCTTCGAGATCGGCAAGCCGCCCGACATCTCGGGTTATGACATCGAGGTGATGAACGGGGTCGCTGAGCAGCTCGGGCTCGAGGCCGAGTACACCGACACGGGCTTCGGCACGATCTTCCGCGACACCGCGAACGGGCAGTTCGACACCGCCGCGGCCGCATCCACGATCCTGAAGCCGCGTGAGGAGACGGTGGACTTCACCGATCCGTACTACGAGGCACAGCAGGCGCTGCTGGTCGCCGAGGACTCGGACATCGCCTCCGTCGACGACCTGGCCGGCGCGATCGTCGGCGCCCAGGACGGCACGACGGGCGAGACCTACGCCAACGACGAGACCGATGCCGAGGAGGTGCGGGGCTTCCCCGAGGGCCCGAACGCCGTCTCCGCTCTCAGCACGGGTCAGGTCGACGCGGTCGTCATCGACCAGCCGGTCGCCGTCGACGCGGTGGAGAACACCGGCGGCGTCGAGATCGCCGAGGAGATCGAGACGAACGAGCTCTACGGATTCGCCGTGGCGCCAGACAACGACGCGCTGCGCGAGGCGATGAACGACGCGCTCGCCACGATGAAGGAGGACGGGACGATCACCGACCTCTACGCGGAGTACTTCGGCGGCGCCGAGCCGCCGGACTCGGTCATCAACGGCACCAACGAGCTGCTCTCCGAGTAGCCGCGCTCAGCCGCAGACCGAACGGACCGCGAGGGGGCGGCATCCGGGGCCCTCTCGCACGTCCGCAGCGA
>JBPCKC010000011.1:0-21996 GCA_051004675.1 Solirubrobacterales bacterium | reverse complement strand
GGCGCATGACCAAGGGCAGGGTGCCGGCAGACATAGTCTTCGGGGCCCGCAAGATGGGAACGGTGAGATGAGCCCGAGCTGTCTTCACATCTCGGGGTTAGGACGGGTTAGCCCTACTCCGCCAGCTGCCAAACTTGAATCATCGAGGTCACCGCGCAACTCTTGGATCGGCGGCTCGCATGTCCCGATTGCGGTGCGGCGATCGTCGCTGAGATCTGCGCCTGCGGGGCCGAGCACCCGGTCCGCGGCGGGGTCCGGGTGCTGATGCCGCGCGCGCAGCAAGCGGAAGTCCTCGCCTTCTACGGGGTGGGGGAGGCCCAGCGCCATGGGTTCGAGGAAACCCCGGAACACGAGCGAGTCGCAGTTGAGCCGTTTCTTGCTTCGCTGGATCCCGATGAGCCGGTGATCGAGATCGGGAGCGGGCAGTGCCGCTTCGCCGGCATGCACCCGCGCCTCGTTCTCACCGACTACAGCTTCGAGGCACTGGCGCGTTTCGGCGAAGGCATGCGGGTACAGCTCGACGCGCAGCGACTTCCATTCCGCGACGGTTCTTTGCCGGCGCTCTTCACCGTCTCGACGCTCGAGCACGTCCCAGATCCGGCGGCGGCAATGGCGGAACTCGACCGCTGTCTCACGCCGGGCGGTCGCGCGCTGATCTTCCCATCGTGGGACGTGCCCGCCTGGAAGTCGCGCGGGCTGCAGGCCCGCGCCTACTCCGAGCTCGGGTTTGGCGACCGGGTCAGGAAGTTCCTCGTCCCGGTTACCCGCTCGGCGCCGTTCAGGTACGCGCGACTCGTTCCTCGGCGCGTCCGGCGCGAGATCGCGATGGCAAGGGGCCGCCGGCTGCCCTTCGACTTCAGGCCTCTAAAGCCGAACCTCGACGAGTATCTCGAGAGCGACTCCGACGCCTTTTCTTCGATGGATCCGCACGCCTGCCTCGCCTTCTTCCGAAGCCGCGGCTACGACGTGCGAAACGACCGCGGCTTCCTAAGCCGCGTGCTGCTGCGGGCGGTGGCGATCGAGGTCCGGAAGGGCGGGCGGTAGCCGCGTCAGGATCGATGCGGTCCATGAACGAGGAAGGTCCGAGCCGCTACTCCGACAGGCCGGCGGCTTCGAGGGCTTCGGCCCTCGTGCGGAACGATTCCCACCGGATGATCCGATCCCCTCGGAAGGTCCAGAGCTGCGGGTGCTGCCGATCAAAAGGGGTGCCGCTGCTCTTTCCTCGCCCCCGTTCGCGCATGATGACGACAACGCTCGGGCCCGCGTCGAGCAGCTCCTCAGCTTCGACTCTGTAGTCGTCCCAGGTGCCCCAGTAGTGGCGGGAGGCCTTGATCACCGCATCCCGCCCGACGTGCACGCTGTCGAGGTCCGGGGCGGCCCCGATCCCCCGCGGGTCCCAGGCCACGTAGTCATCGAGCATCGCCCAAAAGGCATCCACGCTCTCGATCCCCCGTCGAACCCGTTCGAGGTCTCCTCCGACATCGCCCGCGCAGTACCCCTTCCCCGGCTGCACGGGTGCCAATTCGGGTGCCAATCTGCGGACAGCCGTGGCCAACCGAGCGCAACTCGATGCGGTGAGACCAGGCACGAACAACCACCATCAACCGCATTTCAAGAACTCATAACCCGGAGGTCATAGGTTCAAATCCTGTCCCCGCTATTCAGTACGTGGCTTGATCAAGCGCCCTCCCGGAGTGGAGGGCGTTTGTCGTTTCCGGCCTGGCCGCGTTTTCGTCGGCGACGTCCTAAAGCAAGTCAGCGGCGGGCGGATTGCAATCTCCGCCTACACGAGCGGCCACCAGGGCACCTTCACGGCCAACGGCGGCAAGATCGTTACATGGCAAGCTCGAAACCTTGGCTGCCTCAGAAGATAAGATCGGCGGGATTGCCGTGAAGCGAAGGATCCGCATCGGAGCCCTCATTGCGTCGGGTGCGCTGGCCGCCACCACGGCGCTCGTCGAGGCCGAGCTGAACACGAAGTCGGCCGACGTCGAGCTCGCCGCCGGGCAGGACGGATCGGCGACCGCCAGGTGCGGGGCCGGGACGACGGCGTTCTCGGGCGGAATGAAAAACCCCGACTACGAGCCGGTGAACGAGGGCTCGGCGATCTATCTCACGGGTCTCATGCGAGAGGGCAGACGAAGGATCTCGGCGGTGGGGAGCAACTCCGGGTCTGCCTCAGGGACACTGATCGCCCACGCGTACTGCGATAAGAGCGAGCCGAGGCTGAAGACCGTCGCGGAGTCGAAGCCGGTGGAAAACGAGTTCACGTCGGTAGCGGCAAGGTGCGAACGTGGGAGCGAAGCCGTCTGGGGTGGATTTGCCTCCGACGGGACCGACTCGATCCTTTCGCTCGGGTCGCGTCGCAAGGGGGATCGCACGTGGAAGGCCGCCGCGATCCAGTTCGGTGATCCCTCCACACTGACGGTGTTCGCCTACTGCGCAAAGCGCGAGCCTGGCCTGAAGACGAAGTTCGACTCGGTGAGCGTCGGCGCCGACAAACTCGGAACGGCGACGGCGAAGTGCAGGAAGGGCCAGGAAGCGGTCTCGGGCGGATTCGAGCAACCCGGGACGTTCGGCACCAGCGAAGGATCCGAGATCTACTTCTACGAGTCACATCGCATCGGCGACCGCAGGTGGACCGCCTCGGGACTCAACCAGGGCGATCCGGCGATCCTCACGGCGTTCGCTTACTGCAAGAGATAGACGCGGATACCGCCGAAGAGATACATGACCCGGCACATGCTTTCTCGACAAGAGGAGTTCGCTCCCCGAGGCGCCGCTTTTCGTCTGGCGGCCTGACCGCCCTTTTGGACCTGCGCCCGCGAGCGAAGCATCCGATTTCGCCTGATCCTCCCGCCGAGGAGGCCATAGAGACATGAGCGCTGCTCCCAATCCCCGCGCGCGATCCGCCGCAGCGGGTCGGTGCCGCGAAGTCGAGGCCGTTCGAGCTCTCCCGCTTGCGATCGAGGCCACCTTCGAGCACCTTCGAGCGGCGCTGCGAGACCTCCCTGGATACTGCGTGGACGCTGAGGAGCTACTGGACGCGGGGTGGTAAACGTCCGCCGGTCGGTCGGGTTATCTTGGTGCGCCGCGGCTCGCGGCGGCCGGTATGCACGACCCCTTCCCACCGCAGCGCTCGCCGGACGGGCGCATCGAGGTGCGCTTCATGGCGTTCGAGGCGCGGATGTCGCATTGGATCCTCGAGCCGGTGGTGATCAGGACCCGTGACGGCAAGTCGGTCCTATCACTGGACGGGACCGAGTGGGACGGCGGCGGCATCCCTCCGTCGTTTCCCCAACCGGGCCGGGTGGAGCTACATCTGCGCCACTACCCGGATGGGCAGAATGTTCATGACCTCGTGGTCGACATCGAGGCCGAGCGCTGCTGGCTTTCGTCCTCCGAGGAGGACTCGCGCCGGGCGGCGGATGCGTTGGAATTACTCAAGCCGGCCTTCGAGCGCCAGGTCCACGCCTCCGCCCACCGCTATCTCCTGCAGGGACTCTGCCCGCATTGCAAGGCGCGGCTGTACCTGGGTTGGCTCCAGCGGCTGCGGGGGGTGCGAAGGGTGAGGTGCGAGGTTTGCGAGCGTGCATGGACGCTTCCCAAGGGCGTGCGCCTTTGATGCTCGCCGGCGAACTGGAACAAGGTCATGGGTAGCTACACCTAGGCGGTAAGAAAGCGCACGTCGGTCAGCTCCTCAGAGGCCTGCCAGAGCCGCTCGCCGATCTCAGCGTCGTAAGCATCCGGGATCGCCCTGACCTTCTTCGGAGAGCCGCGGAACTCCTGGAAGCCGTCCGGACCGTAGTAGTCGCCGCCCTCGACGCCAGGGGCAGTGGCCGCATAGAGGGTGGGGAGGGCGCCCCGTTCGGCGGATTGGGCGAGGACCCGGTTGGTGAGTGCCATCACCGCCTTGGCAGCTCCGGTCGGTCCCGTGCTCTGAAGATTGGTGGCTGAGTATCCGGGGTGAGCGAAGGTGCTCTTCACCGACGAGCCGCCCGCTCGCAGTCGGCGATCGAGCTCGATCGCGAAAAAGGCGTTGGCCAGCTTCGACTGCCGGTAGGCGCCGCGCGGGCTGTAGTTCCGCTCCCTCTGCAGGTCGTCGAAGTCGATCTTCCCAGCTTTGTGCTCGTTGCTGCTGAGGGTGATCACCCGCGCAGAGTGGGAGCGTTGAAGGGCCTCGAGTAGAAGGCCCGTAAGCGCGAAGTGGCCGAGATGATTGGTGCCGAGCTGAAGTTCGAAGCCGTCGCTCGTGGTGCGGGGCGGAGTCATCATCACCCCGGCGTTGTTGACGAGCAGGTCAACCTGCCCGCCCGAGAACTTCTGGGCGAAGCCGCGGATCGACTCGAGGCTGCTGAGGTCGAGCTCTTCAACGCGAGGCTCCGGTCCGATCGCGACCGCGCCGATCTCCTCGGCGGCATCACGAGCCCTTTCGGCCGACCGGCAGGCCACGATCACCTCCGCGCCGTGGCGCGCCAGCTCGAGCGCGGTGATGCGGCCGAGCCCGCTGTTCGCTCCGGTCACGATTGCGAGCTGCCCGCCCTGATCGGGAATGTCCTCCGCAGTCCACTTGTGGCTCATCGTGCGCTCCCGGCCCGTTCGGCGGTCCCGGCCACATCAGGGCCATCGGACCAGAACTCGCGAGCGAGCCCCCGGCGCTCTTGCCAGAGCCCGCCCTTGTCGGTGAAGGCCACGACTCCCGCGCCGGCGTCGGCGTCGGGCACCTCCCAAGCGCCGTTTACCGCACCGGTCAGCCCGGCCGACAGCGCCTCGAAGCCCTGGGCGGTGTATAGGTCAGCCTCGACCCCGCGATTGATGATGAACGTGAGCTGGCGGACGGCCTGCTGGTTCTTGGACAAGAGGACCTCGATGAGCGCTTCCACCTCGGCTTCGAGCCGGTCATCGGGAACGACCCGGTTCCAGAGGCCGAGATCGACCGCTCGGGCTGCCGGATGCAGGGCGCCGAGAAGATTTACCTCTTTCGTCATTCGCCGGCCGACCAGACGCGCCATGCGCGTGGTTCCTCCCCAGCCCGGGGTGATTCCAACGTCGACCTCGGGCATGCCCCAGACCGCCCGGCTCGTAGCGACCGCGAAGTCGCACGCCATCGTGATCTCGAGCCCGCCACCGACCGCGAATCCGTCGATCGCGGCGATCGTGACCTTGTCGAGTTCCTCGAGTGCGTTGGCCATTGTCTGGTAGAGGCGCGCCCGGCGCATGACGGCATTGGCGTCGCCCCAATCGAACATCTCCGTGATGTCATCGCCCGCGCAGAACGCCTCACCGGCGCCGTCGATCGCCAAGACCTTCACCGTCGTCGACTCCTGAACGCGATCGATCGCCCTGAGCAGCTCGTTGCTGAGAGCGATCGAGAGGGCGTTGCGCTTCTCGGGGCGGTTGAGCGTGATCCTCGCCACGCTCCCCTCCTCGGCGAATTGGAGGTTCTCGAAGTCAGTCGTTGTCGTCGCAGTTGCGTTCATGCAGCTAGTAGTAGCATCAAGAAACCAGTTTCGCAACGCATCCACCTTGAGAGGAAAACCAGTTGTCCGCCACGAACCAGTCGCCTCGCCGCCCCGACGCGATCCAGCGGGCGGCCGACGTGCTCGGCGATCGCTGGAAGGTGCTGATCCTTCGCGAGGCGTTCTTCGGCGTACGTCGCTACGGCGAGATGATCCGAAACCTCGGCATCGCGCGGAACGTGCTCGCGTCCCGGCTCAAGGACTTGGTGGCCGACGGCGTCTTGGAGCGTCGGCGCTACCGGACTGATCCCGACTGGTACGAGTACGTCTTGACCCAAGCTGGTCGCGACCTCTACGGGGCGATCCTGGCTGCGCTCCATTGGGCGGACGTGTACGCGCCCGCTACCGATGATCCGGAGCTCCGACTGATCCATCGACCGTGTGGGCGCCATACCCACGCAAAGGTCGTATGCGCGGAGTGCGGCGTCGAACTGGACCCGCGGGAGGTCGACGTCGAACTTGTGGGCTAGGCCTCGGCTGAATCGCTCGGCTGGATTCCGAGAACCTGCCCGCAGCATCCCCCGGGCCCGCTACGGTCAGCTTTTCAGCTTTTCAGCGTCTACGTGGCGAGGGCAACCACCGCACCGCGTACCAAGCGGGTACCAATCTCGCGCGCCGATCCCCCGGCTCTGAGGCTGGACGGCTACTCCGACAGCCCGGCGGCTTCGAGGGCGGCCCCCTTGTCGAGAAAAGTCGCCCAGCGAGTCACCTCGCCATCGTGGATGGCGAAGACGTGGAAGAACCGGTTCCAGACCTCTGCGTTCGTACCCTTCATCGTCCCCCCGTCGCGGACCGCGGTCACCACCTGTCCGTCGTCGGAAGCCAGCACGGCTTCGACTGCGACGTGGAAGTCATCGAACATCCCGATGTAGGAACCCATCACCTCCTCCGCTGCTTTGCGGCCCCTCGTTGAGCCGCCGTCGGGAAGGACTGCGGAGACATCAAACTCAAAGTCAGGCGCAAAGACTTCCCACGGCGGTTCTTTCCGCTCCCGGAATTGCTCGTAGAGCCAGCGGACGATCTCCACGTTCTCCTGCGACATAGCCCGCGCAGTATCGCGGCTGCGCGGGTTGTTGGAGAGATCGGCCGAGTGTCCTAGCCTGCGTCGTCAACGGCGGGGGCGGCGCAACCGGTTCTCAGGTAGATGCGCGTTCCCGCCAGCGCCTCTAGGGCGGCTGGGCCGATGTGGGGCGGTGGCTTGGAGGCAAGGTGATCTGGCCGATGGAGGCGAAGCCGTCGTTGTCCACGCTCATCTCGTCCTCTCCGCGCTGGAGCCGACAGGCGGCCTGTTCGACGGTCGCTCGCGCGAGGCCCGCCGCCTCGTAGAGCCACGCGAGCAGCCGCTCGGCTTGCCCGCATGCGCAGCGGGGTCGGTCAGACCGTCCGCAAGGGGTATTGGGGTCGGACCGCGCCTCGCCAAAGCTCCCTAGGCGCGTCTCCCACTAACCGCCTAACCCCCCAGCTGTCTCGCCGATCACCCGGCCTGGACCGGGGCGCTCAACGCTGAACGCGCGGCTTGAGCTTCGAGAGCTGCGGTTTGGGCAGCCCGTCCAAGACGAGCTCGAGCTTATCCGCCAACTCGTCCGCGGTCGGGCGTCCACCCGGGTCGCGAGCCAGGCAGGCCATGATCGGTTCGGCAAGGGGAGGGGGCACCTTGTCCGGCAGCTCCCGGGGCTGCTCGACGAGCTGCGGAAAGCGTTCGGTGGGAACCTTGGACTCTCGATCCCCCTTCGTAAACGGGCGCTCGCCGAGCAGCGCCTCGAACAGGGTTACGCCCACCCCCCAGATGTCCGCAGGAGGGCCGATCAACACCTCGCCGCTCGGGTCGGCCTGTTCGGGGGCCATATAGGCGTCGGTCCCGACGGGGGACCGGACCTTGGCGCATTGCTCGACCGTGCGGGCAACGCTGAGGTCGATCAGTCGTGCCGGGCCTCCCATGATGACGTTCGAGGGTTTTACGTCGAGGTGGATGACGCCCTCACGCGCGAGATAGTGGATAGCTCCGCAAAGCTGAATCGCCAGCGAGACGAGTTGCTCGGGGAGAAGCGGTCCGTACTTTCGCCGCAGGGTGGAGAGCCGGGGCCCCTCCAGGTGCTCGAGCACAACGTGCGGTCGCGGACAGTCGAGATCGGCCCCGAAGCTGCGCACGATTACCGGATGGTTGAGGCGCTCGAGCAGCTCGATTTCGGAGCGCAGGCCATCAAGAGTCCGGCGATCCTCCACCAAACCCGGCCGCAGGACCTTGATCACGACGAGGGACCGCAGGTGGTCATCCCACGCCAGGTACGCCTCGTAGCGCAAACCGCCCCCGAGCCGGGTGATCGCGCTTCGCCCGGGCACGATTTCGTCGCCTTCGTGGAGCCGCCAGCGCGATTCCTCCGGATTCGAGGGCTGCTCGGCGATCGCGGAGTCACGATCGTCTGCATCGGACTCGTTCTCGTCGACATCGGACTCGTTCGAAAAAGCGGCCATGAACTCAAAGAGGGTAAGCGAACGAGTGGCGCCCGAAACGGGGCGCCACTCGTGATCGCGTTACTTTCGGCGCCTCGTGCGGAGGAACCGACGCCTTGTTAGGAGCTGTTCGAGACGCTCTGTGACGCCCCGGTGCCCTGCGTGGTACCGGTCGCCGTGTTGGCGCTCGCACTGTCGCCGCTATCCGAGACGCTCTGCGAGACGCCGGTGCCGGCGGTGGTGCCGGTAGCGGTGTTGCCGCTCTCGCTGCCGATGCTGGGCTGGCCCGTGCCGTCGCTGCCCTGGTCATCGTCGTCGTCGTCCTCTTCGCTTGCGATCAGCTCGCCTGCGCCGTCATCGCGCACGCCGGCCGAGTCATCGGCCGAGGCGAAAACGGGGCTGATCACCGCGAACAGGAAAGCCGCCGCCATGAGCGTGAGGGCTGCGATGCTGATCCGGTTCCAGATCGTGCTCTGGTTGTACGTATCCTCGTAGTGCATGAAATCCTCTCGTTGGTTCGGGCTACCGTCTCCATCGGCAAGTTCGCCAAATCGGTAAAGCCTTGCTTCTCTTAACTGAGACCCGGGGCAGACACGAAGATCACCCTGAATCTTTCGGCCTCGAACGTTCGTCCAGCCCCCGTGGAGACTTCTCCTTCAGTCTCAGCGCCATTTTCTGAATAGGCTCGCTGCGTGAGCCTTCGCGAGCGCCTCGGGCTGGAGCACCCGATCGTGGGCGCGGGACTCGGCGGTGGCCTCTCGCGGGCGCAGCTGACCGCGGCGATCGGGGAGGCGGGTGGTCTCGGCCAGCTCGGCATCATGCCGCCGCCGACGCTGCGCGCGGAGCTGGCCGCCCACCGGGACCGCAGTGCGCGTCCGGTTGCCGTCAACCTGCTGCTGCCGTTCGCGCGACGCGGGCATTGGGAGCTCGCGCAGGAGGCCGACGCGGTTGTGACCTTCTGGGGCAGGCCGCGGCGAGGGACCAGCGGCATCTGGGTGCACCAGTGCGGGTCGGTGCAGGAGGCCAAGGCGGCCGCGGACGCCGGCGCAGACGGCGTCGTCGTGCAGGGCGTCGAGGCTGGCGGCCACGTGCGTGGCACCACGCCGGCGCTCGAGCTACTTGAGCGCACGCGCGCCGCCCTCCCGCTGAGCTTCCCGATCTGGCTTGCGGGTGGCGTGGCCGAACGCGCGGACGTGGAAGCGGCGCTCGCGGCCGGCGCGGAGGCGGTCGTCGTCGGGACCCGCTTCCTGCTCTCCGATGAGAGCGACGCCCATACCGAGTACAAGCGTCGGCTGCTCGATGCGCGCGAGACCGTGCTCACCGAGCTGTTCGGCGCCGGCTGGCCGGCGCCCCACCGAGTCGTGCGCAACGCGGCCACCGAGCGTTGGTTGCGGGATAACGAGCGGGGACCTGGTTGGGTACGCGCGCTGCACCGCGCCACCGCACCGGCACTCTCGCGCATGCCGGTGGCGCTCGTCCAGCGCGCGGCCCGCTCGCAGCGGCCTGGCATGCCGCTGCTCGGGCCCGCGGCCGCCACGGTCGACGATCCGGCCTCGCTGCTCGACGCCGGCCCTCTTTACGCCGGCGAATGCGTGGCTCGCATCAGCGATGTGCGCCCCGCCGGCGACCTCCTACGCGAGTTGGCGGGCGCAACCCCGAACGCCTGATCAGCCTCGTCTTCTTGCAGATCGCGTACCTGCCTTACGAGGCGCCGCCGCGGATCGGCATGACCACGGCTTCAAGCCGCTGCTGACGGGCATACAGCAGGGGTGATGTTGGAAAGTCGTCTAGCCAGCGCCATTCCCCGCTCGGCACGAGCTGTTCGAGGTAGCTGATGAATACTGGATTCACGGTGTACTTAGTCCCAAAGATCGCGGTGGGAGAGTCAGCTTCGGCCGGGCGACCCTCGAGCGGGGCGAGGTGGCTTTCGCCCAGCCGGCTCTCCCACTGCTGAAGCGCCTCCTCGATCTGGGTCGGTAGATCCTCGACCGTCCCCGAGTAATCGCTCGGGAGCGGCCTCCGCACCAGCCAGACCTGCGTACCGTGCCACTTCCCATCTGACGCGTTGAAAACCTGCCCCTTGGTCAAACCAGCTGCTTCTGGAGGGATGACCGGTCGCGCGGTCGGCTCCGCGGCAGCTACGCCACCCCCTCCCCACAGGCGCTGCCTTTCCAGCTTGAACTCGTCATCAGTCAAAACTCCGGAGTCCCTTGGCTCCCCGAGCTTCTTCAGCTCGTCGTAGACACCTCCGCGAGGCGGCGGTCGAGAAGGCCCATGACGCGATGCTATAGCGAGGTCGCATCGGCGACCGTACGGTCAACATTTACCTGCGGTACGGACCCACCCTCCCCGCTGAGGAGCTACTGGACACCGATCGGTCCACCGCACATTGGGACCGCAGTAGACGATCTGCCCGATGGGGAGCTCAGCCGCTCCGCCCGGAGCCCTCCTCGTGGAGCCGGAGGGCCAGCCGCTCGGTGTAGCCGTCGAGAAGCTGGGCGGAGATGCCGGGCGGAGGCGCTTCGAGAGTCGCGCTCGCGACCGGACCGGTCCGGTTCGCGACCAGGGCGATCGAGTCTCCGCGGACCGAGCCGTCGCCGGTGAGGGCCAGCGCGCCCGGGCGGCCGGCAAATACCCCCACGAGGACGCGATCGGGTGCGCGGTTGAATCCGGCATCGGCGTGGGTCGCCGCGAAGGTGAGGGGATCCCCGATCGCGAGGTCCCGTGCGGCTGCGTACTCCCGATAGAACGCCTCGGTGCCGGTGAGACCTGCCCGTGTCTCGAGAGTCTCGCGAAGGACGAGGGGAAACACGATCGCGAAAACGGCTGCCTGAAAGGCGATCACGACCACGAGTGGATCCCCCAGGCTGAAGAGGAGCGAGTAGGCGCCGACGCCGATGATGTTGGCCGCCACCATGATCAGGAGGGTCCGCACGCCGGCGGTCAGCTGGGTTGGCCGGTGTCGAATGATCGCCGTGCGGTAGGCCCCGACGGCGGCGTCGACGCTGGGCGGCGGGCTTTCCCAGCCGACGAGCGGCGCCAGCGCGGAGGCGACCTCGTCCCTGCGTCGCTGACGATCCGACCGCCTTGCGGCTGACTTCTCGGCGGCGCCGGTCGCGATCTCTTCCTGGACCTCCTCTCGCAGTGCGCTCGCGAGACGGGCGGCATCCCCGCACAGCGCATCGAGGTCCTCCGGCCGGGTCAGGTGCCCGGGTCGAGAGGCGCAGAGGACGCCGTGGTCGAGCTCGAACCCGAAGCCATCGGGGCTGCGCGCAAGCCAGTGCAACAGGGCCGGCGAGAACAGCTCCTGGAGCAATCCCTCGGAGGTCCCGTCGTGGATCCGGGTCGACATCTGGGATCCACTCGGGGCGAACATGC
Source organism: Solirubrobacterales bacterium (assembly GCA_051004675.1). GTDB lineage: Bacteria > Actinomycetota > Thermoleophilia > Solirubrobacterales > 70-9 > JBDTSW01. The sequence continues at coordinate 10,648 of JBPCKC010000011.1, read as the reverse complement.
GAGTGGCGTTGAGCCGATCGAAATCGAGCCGTGGGTACTCCCAGGCCGTCGTGTGCTGCAGATAGGGCAGGAACCCCGCCGTGCTGGGCAGACGCACGACGGCCACCGTGTACGGCACCAATTCAGGCCCTCTGGGGCCCTTGGAGACATAAGTCACGTGGGCGATCGTCGCGTCCTCGCCCCCGGGGAGGCGCCCCGTGGCCGCGGCTACCACCTCGAGGGTGGGTTGGCCCAGCAATGCCCCGGTGCGGGGAAGGACATCTTCCTCGCACAGCTCGAGCTCCCTCTCCTCCGCGAAGGCGCGAAGAGAATCGGGTTCGCTCACCCCCTCGACCATCGGCACCACTCTAACCCGCGGGAAGCCCGGCTTCGTGGACCTCCGGCGTCCTGCCCGGGCGTGCCCTGGCCGGGGGGGCCTGCGTGGGCGCCTGCGTGGGCGCCTGCGCCCGGCGCCAAAGCCCAATAGCGTGCGGAGGTGATGAATGAGCGTGATCTGGACGTGGTCCTTTTCGGTGCGACGGGGTTCGTCGGGAAGCTGACGGCCGAGTATCTTGCGCGGGCTGCGCCCGACGAGGCGCGGATCGGCCTCGCCGGCCGCTCGAAGGAGAAGCTCGAGCGCGTCCGCGGGGGGCTCGGGGAACGGGCTGCCGACTGGCCGCTGATCGTCGCGGACTCCGGCGACGACGCCGCGCTTGCCTCGCTCGCCTCCCGGACGCGCGCCGTTGCGACGACGGTGGGCCCGTATCGCCGGTACGGGGTGCCCCTCGTCGAGGCCTGCGCCTCGGCCGGGACCCATTACGCCGATCTCACCGGCGAGTCGCTCTTCATGCAAGAGACCATCGAGCGCTTCGACGCTCCCGCCAGGGCAAGCGGAGCGCGCATCGTCCACAACTGCGGATTCGACTCCATTCCCTCCGACATCGGGGTCGCCGTTCTGCACGACGCGGCCGGGGAGCTCACCGACACCACGCTCGTCGTGCAGCGGATAAAGGGCGGGGTCAGCGGCGGGACGGTCGCGTCGCTGACTGGGACGATCGACGAGATCAAGCGGGACCGGTCGCTGATGAAGGTCATGAACGATCCCTACGCGCTCTCCCCCGAGCGCGATGCCGAGCCCGACTTGGGGAAGGAGGGCGACCTTCGAGGCGCCGAGTACTCGAAGGAGCTTGACACGTGGCTCGGCCCGTTCGTCATGGCGCAGGTGAACACAAGGGTCGTCCGGCGCTCGAACGCCCTGCAGGACTGGGCGTACGGACGCCGCTTTCGCTACCGCGAGGTCATCGGCTTCGGATCCGGCATCACCGGCCGGATGAAGGCGTTGGGCATGGGAGGCGGGTTGGCGGCGCTCACCGCCGGCCTCGCTCTGCCTCCGTCCCGGTTCGTCCTCGACCGCGTGCTTCCCGACCCCGGCGCGGGCCCGAAGGAGGACCTCGTTCGGAACGGGTTCTTCGAGATCGAGATCCATGCCGCCACGCCGGGCGAGGAACGCTGGGTGTGCCGCGTCAAGGCGCAGGGCGACCCGGGCTACGGCGCGACCTCGGTCATGCTCGGCGAGAGCGCGCTTGCGCTGGGGCTGGAGGGCGAGACGCTGCCGGACCGCGCCGGGGTGCTCACGCCGTCCACCGGCATCGGCCTCGGGCTCGCCGATCGCCTGCGTGCCGCGGGGCAGACCTACGAGGCCCAGCCGGCCACCGCGGCCTGATCCGCGCGCGCGGGGGCGTCACTCACTTGTCGAGCGTCGCGCGCGCGGTCTCCGCGTCGGCCGGGTCCATCCGTCCCGTGGCGACCTCGAGCTCCACGGTGCTCTCGAACTCCTCGCGGCTCATACCCCCGCCCCGAACTGCCTCCGCCCAGGCCTGCACGGCCTGCCGGTTACCGGCGCGCAGCTTCTCGGCCATCTTGGGGTTGCGCTCCAGCTGCTCGCGCATCTTCACGTGCGCGCGGGACTCCTGCGCTGCCTTCTGCGGTTGCTTGCGTCCTGGAGCGGACTTATGAGGGGGCCTTCTTCGTACACGCCGGCCGATCCGACCTCAGGTGTCTCCGAGCTCAGCGAGCAGCTCGCGCCGTCCGTTCTCGTATTGCTCGGGCGTGAAGAATCCCTGATCGTTCAGCCGCTCCAGCAGCTCGAGCCGCTCCCCCGGAAGGCCCTGCTTGTGAAAGAGCTTGACGAAATCGTCCTTGGAGAGGGACTCATCCACCTCCATCCAGTAGATCTCGATCTCCTCGGGATCGGAGTCGGCCGGCCCGGTGACGATGGCGCTCAGCTCGCGGCCTGATTCCGCAACGCCCTCGGGGCTGTATTCGACGGGGACCCACATCTTGCGCTCGACCGAGTGTTCCGCCCCGTCCTGTGCACGGAAATCGATCTCAAGCCGGTAGCGCTTGAATTGCTCGCCGCGCCGCTCGAGCTCGCCGGGGATCCGCTCGGCCGATCGCAGCCGTACCGTCCCGCCCCGCTTCTCGCTGCGCCTAAACCACCCCACACTCGGCGAGTTTATGGGCGCGCGGGTCTGTCGCCTCGGCGATCTTCATCGTGAAAGGCACGACAACCTCTGTCGGTCCGGCCGCGAGCCAGCGGTCGAATGCTTGGAAGCGCTCCGCTTTGCAGGAAAGGAATCGAGGTCCGATAATCGCAAGCATGCCGGCAGAGGAATGGACGACCCCCGAGCACGTCAATCGCTATCTCGACCGGGCGGATGAATTCCCGCGCCGCCTCGAGGGAGAAAGCGTCCTGCTTGACCACGTGCCTCGCGGCGCTCGTCGCATCCTCGACCTTGGGACGGGCGATGGTCGTCTGCTCGCCCTCCTCCGGGCCGATCGCCCCGAGATGCTTGGAGTGGGCCTTGACTTCTCCGAGCTGATGCTTGAGGCGGCACGCGAATCCTTTGCCCATGAGCCGCGCATCGAGCTGGTCGAGCACGACCTCACTGAGCCACTCCCCGCGCTGGGGCGCTTCGGCGCCGTCGTCTCGTCAATGGCCATCCACCACCTGGAGCACGAGCGCAAGCGCTCTCTCTATAGCGAGGTCTTCGAGGTGCTCGAACCCGGCGGCGTGTTCGCAAACTTCGAGCACGTAGCGTCGCCGACGCATCGCTTGCACCGGGCCTTCTTCGCGGCGATTGACGAGCCGCTTGAGCACGAGGATCCGTCCGACCGCCTGCTCGACGTCGAATCACAGCTCCAGTACCTGCGCGAGGTGGGATTCGATGACGTCGATTGCTACTGGAAGTGGCTCGAAATGGCGCTCCTCATCGGGTTCAAGCCTGGCCCAGACGAGGGCTCACCCGAGCGATAGGCCGCGATCACGCATCGGGCCGGGTATGCATCTGCCGCTGCGACGCACGGCCTAGGCATGATTCGCGGCCTCAGAAGTACCCGCTTGCATGGCGGACTGAATCGTCGATAGGAGCCCCCGGGAGTCGCGGTCAGTAGAAGGCGAAGGAGCCCGCAGGCGTCGGCGCCCGCCGAGCTCCTCGGACGAGCCTGACGGCTGCGAGCCGCCCGTGTCAAGGCCAGTCTGGCGGGTCTCTGCTAGCCGCGGATCCGGAACCGCTTCACGGCGGGGGTAGCATCTACTCCGCTCCCAGCGGTTCTGCGGAACGTGTCGTTGAACTGGCTCGTCAAAGCTCGCCCGGTGCTACAAATCATCGCCTCTTGAGCGGCGGCGGTTCTGGCGAACGCAAGGCTCTCCGGCGCCTCTTCGCGCTCGGGTGCGCTGCCGTGGCGGCCACGGCGCTCCCGTCGGTCGTCCCCGCCGGCGCTGACGCCGCAGTCATCGCACGCGGCAGCGTTGGGCAGGTCTACGTCACCGGACTGAAGCCGGACAAGCGCAAAGCGCTGTTCGATCGCAAGGGCAGCAGGGTCGCCGTGGGGCGGGCGAACGACCTCGGCGGCATCCTCTTTCGCAGGGTCAAGCCCGGGAGGAGCTACCGGGTCGCCCGGCCGAACGGCGGCGGCAGGTCCCAGCGGCTCACGGTTCTGACGAAGCGCTCGGCACCTCCTGACGAGTCGATCTACGACCAGCAGATCGATCCCGAGGGATACCAATACCTCACCACGCGCGACGGAACCAAGCTCGCGATCAATGTCCACCCGGCGAACTCGGCCAGCGGCCTCGGAATCCCCACGCCGCCGCAACCCCCGGGCGTCCCAATGCCCACGCTGATCGAGTACTCCGGTTACGGCTACGCCAACCCCGCCGGCCCTGAGAGCGGCATCGCCATCGTCGGCAACCTCTTGGGATTCAACGTCGTTGACGTGAACATGCGGGGCACGGGCTGCTCCGGTGGCGCCTTTGATTTCTTCGAGCCGCTGCAGAACCTCGATGGGTACGACGTGATCGAGACGATCGCCCGGCAGCCGTGGGTTGCCCCCGACAAGGTCGGGATGATGGGCATCTCCTACGGCGGGATCAGCCAGCTCTTCACGGCCCAGACGCGGCCGCCCAGCCTCGCCGCGATTACGCCCATCTCGCTCATCGATCAGGTCCAGACCACGCTTTACCCGGGAGGCATCCTCAACACCGGCTTCGCGTACGAGTGGGCAAAGGATCGGGCGGAGGAAGCCAGACCGGCAGGCCCCGACAGCGGCCAGCCGTGGGCGCACCAACGCATCCAGGAGGGCGATGAGACCTGTGCGGCGAACCAGGCGCTGCACCCGGAGGCGCCGGACCTCCTCAGGAAGGTCAAGCGCAACAACACCTACCGGGCGAAGGTGGCCGATCCGCTGTCGCCGATCACCTTCGTCGACAAGATCAACGTGCCCGTCTACATGGCTTGCCAGTGGCAGGACGAGCAGACTGGCGGGCACTGCCCGACGCTCGCCAGCCGTCTCACCGGGACCGACAAGAAGTGGACCACGTTCACGAACGGAACCCACATTGACTCGCTGGCGCCGGCGTCCGCGAACCGCTGGTACGACTTCCTGCAGCTCTACGTGGCCAAGAGGAACCCCGCCCTGTACTCACCGGTGCTCCAGGCGGGCGGTCCAGTCCTCTACGAGGAGGCCATGGGGATCACCGGCGTGACGATCCCACCGGACCCCGTCCAGCAGCAGCCCACCTACGAGGCGGCGCTCGCCGAGTTCGAGAAGCTAGAGCCGATTCAGATCGACTTCGACAATGGCGCCGGTAGCCAACCGGGGCATCCCCGCGCAGGGTTCTCGCGGGAATTCCCGAGTTTCCCGGTGCCCGGGACGAAGGGCCGCACCTGGCACCTCTCCGCGAGCGGCAAGCTCACCGCCCGTCGCGGCACCGGCGCCCCGGACTCGTTCAGGTGGGATTCGAAGGCCCGGCCGCTCGACGACCTCGAGGGCGGAAGCGGCGCAGGTGAGGGTGGCTTGTGGACCGAGGCGCCCGACTACAACTGGCAGGAGCCACCGAAGGGGACCGGTCTCGCGTATGTGACGAAGCCCCTGGCCGATGACACGACCGTCGTCGGATCGGGCTTCGTCAAGGTCTGGGTGCGCGCGAACAAGCCGAGCGTCGACCTCCAGGCCACGATCACCGAGGTGCGGCCAGACGACAAGGAGACCTTTGTCCAGGGCGGCTGGGCGCGCGCGAGCATGCGCAAGCTCGACCGCAAGAAGTCGACGCGCCTCGCGCCCGTCCTGAGCCTTCGGAAATCCGACATGAAGCCCCTGCCCCGCGGCCGCTTCGCCAGGGTGACGATCCCGCTCTACTACCAGGGACACGCCTACCGCGAAGGGTCGCGGATCCGGGTCCTGATCACTGCGCCGAACGGCGATCAGCCGATCTGGGCGTTCGAGAAGGCCAAGCCGAGGCGGGAGACCAAGGTCTGGATCGCCCACAACCGAAAGCGGACCTCGAACCTGACGCTCCCGCTGACCCCCGAAGGGGAGATCCCGACCGGGTTACCCCCGTGCCCGGGCCTCAGGGGCCAGCCGTGCCGGGACTACGATCCGCCCGGCGGCGGCTGAGGCCTTGGCGCGCGTCTCTACCCTCAAGGGACGTGGGACTCAGGATCCGGCAGTTCTCGTTGCTCGTGCTCGCAGGCATGTCACTGTGGGTGGCGGCGCCTGCGTTGAGCACAAGCCCATATCTCCCGCCCGCAACCGACTTCGAGCAACCGCTGCCTGAGGTCCGGTCCCTGAAGGGGGCCAAGCGCGTATCGACAGCAAACCCGAGGCCGGGTGAGGGACCGGTCACCCACCGCAGCGGCGTGCTCGACGCACCAAAGCGCTTTGACCTCGTCGGTCTTGCCGCAGAGCGCCGTCCCGTCGAGCTGCGCGCTCGTGCGGAGGACGGCGGGTGGACCGAGTGGGTCGAGGTCGCCGGAGGCGACCCGCTCTATACGGGCACGGCGGATGAGGTGCAGCTGCGAACGCGTGGCTGGCGCCCCCGGGGGACCCTCCACTACGTGAACGTGACCGGGACGGCAACTCCCGTCGAGTCCGCGCTCAGCGAGGTTCGCGGAGCACTGTCATCGGCAGTGATCTCAGTTGCGGCGAGGCTGACGCCTGACGCCACCGCGGCCGTGAGTAAGCCGCCTTTCATCAGCCGCAGGGAGTGGGGCGCCAATCGTGACCAGGGGGGGTGCGAGCCGAGGACCACTCCCGCCTACGGGAAGGTCAAGGCCGCGGCCGTCCACCATACGGTCACCGCGAACAGCTACACGCGCTCCGAGGCCAAGGGCATCGTTCTCGCCATCTGCCGCTATCACCGAAACGCCAACGGCTGGAACGACATCGGATACAACGCGCTGGTCGATCGCTTCGGGCGGCTCTACGCCGGACGCGCCGGAGGCCTCGATCGCGCCGTCGTTGGGGCTCACACCTTGGGTTACAACGCGGAGACCGCCGGCATTTCCGCGATCGGCAACCACTCCACAGCCGGCGCGACCCGCGCGACCCTAAAGGGGTACGCCCACTACATCGCCTGGAAGTTTGAGCACCACGGCCGCCCCCCGGGGGGCAGGACAACTCTGACCTCGCAAGGCGGCGACGGCAACCGGTACCGGCGCGGGACCAAGGTCAGCGTCGCGCGTGTCTTCCGCCACGGCCAGGTCAACTTCACGGCTTGCCCGGGCGACGGCCTCGAGGCCCAAATGGACCGCATCCGACGCTACGTCAAGCGGCGAATGAGCTAAAGCCGAAAGAATCGAGACGAAGGACCTGATCGAGCAGGCCCGAGTGGCGCTCGAGCGCGGGATGAGCGGTTCGCGCCCCTGTGCGTTTCGCTAGCGCGCCGCGAACTCGTTGACGACCTCGGAGACCGCGCGCTTGCAGATGTAGCGGGGGCGCTCCTTGCGCAGGGCGATCGCCCGGTAGTTGCCGATGTTGTTGAGGGCCGTCGGGACGCTGAGCTCGTAGCGCCCGAGCTCGTCGGTAGTGGTCTCTCCCTCGGTCGCGGGGGTACCGACCGAGTCGTTGCCACCGGTGATCCTGACCCGGCGGTTGCGCTCGCAGGCCGGCTTCGGCGAACGCACCCGTCCCCGGAAGACGGTGTCCTGTCCCTCTTGGGTGACCCTGAGCGTGATCGTCGACGGGTAGGTCTCGACCCCGGCCTGGCCGGGACCGGCGAGGACGAGCAGGCCCCCGACCGTGGCGAGATAGAGCGCGAGCGCCACGCGTGCGGGGCGCGTCATCAGCCGCAGCCGCTCTCGTCGATGGCGTTCGATCCCGGAGCGACGAACCTCACCGCGGTCCCGAACCCGACCGTAAGCCTTCCAACGCACGCCTGCCCCCTTCTCGAAAACGCCTCCGCTCGCAACCTACCGGTGGTCGCGGGAAATGACAAGCGACGCCTAGCGAACGAAGGTGTCGAGCGCCACCTCGAAGACGTCCACCTGCGGCTCGGCGCTGGCGCCGCCGGTCTCGGCCGCGCGCCGGCGCGACTCCTGGACCGTTTCCTCGGCGGCGTCCAACTGCTCTCTCGAATCCCAGTAGCTCGTGCCGACGGCCAGCCCTCCCGAGCGGTCGGCGAAGAGCGTGAAGCCGCGAAAGCCGTCGAGTTCCTTCCAGCCCGGAAGCTCCTCTTCCTCGAGCTGGCTCACCACCTGGTCGATCCGGTCCGGCTGCATCTGGATCGTGGTCATCCGTGCGTGCATGACTCCTCCTTTTCGAGACTTTCGACCAATACTATGCCGCCGGGACTCGGCGAAACCGCCTCATGAGGCGGGAGGGGCAGCGCCGCGAAGCTGCGCGCACGGACGCCGACCGCGGGATGTCGCAGATGGAGGACGTCTACAAAGAGCTCGCTTCCGAGCTCGCATTCGCTGCCGTACTGGCGGTTGGCATGCCAACCGAGCCCGTACCTGGAGTCAGAGGCATCAACGTCTACGAGGATGACCCGGTCGCCGGGACTTGGAATGTCATCGTCCTCAGTGCCCACTTCTCGGCGATGGTCGCCGCCAAGGAGCGTCCTCGCACCGATAAAACGCAGGAGTTCGACTTCATATTCACCTATAACCGAGATGTGATCATCGAGTGTGCTCAGTCGCTGATGCTGAGGATTGCCCGCGCGGCGAATGGAATGGACGAAGCGATAACAGAGTGAATCTGCCTGCGTCCGGTCACCGGCCGCCTGTCAAGGGTCTGCTGCCGGCCGCTCATCCCACACCGTCCATTGGTTCGCACGCGCATCAGGTGAACGCGCGATGATCCGGATCAGCGCAAGGGTCGCATGGATCCAGTGAAGCGGCACCCCCGTCGCAACCCTTGATCGATGACCCGAGACATCCCCCCGAGAAACAGCTGGAAGCAAGACCTCGCGCCCTATCTCGAGGTTGACAGCGGGCGCAGCCTCCGCCTGATCGCCGGCGTCGTAGCGCCGTATTTGGGCATCTTCGTCCTCGCTGCACTCGTCCGTCCGAACGCCTGGGCGGCGGTCGGCCTCGGGCTCCTCGCGACGGTGTTCCTGACCCGGATGTATTCGTTCTTCCACGACCTGACCCACAACTCGATGTTCGGGTCGCGGCAGGCGAACGCCCGCTGGGGCTACATCCTCGGGTTCCTCCTGTTCACGCCCTACCGCTGGTGGCAGCGCCAGCACAGCCTCCATCACGCCAACACCGGCAACCTCGACGCGCGCGGCCCGGGCGAGATCTACACGATGACCTCCGCCGAGTACGAGGGCGCAACCGGCCTGCGGCGGCTCGGCTATCGGGCCTACCGCAACCCGATCCTGATGCTGCTTGTGGGGCCGACCCTCGTCTTCCTCTTCGATCGCCGCTTCCCGCAGCGCGGCATGACCCGGAAGGTGCTCTTGAGCGTCGTGGTGACGAACCTCGCGCTCGCGGCGTGGGTGATCGGGTGGAGCGCCGTTTTAGGCTGGCAGACCTACCTGCTCATGCAGGGCACGACGCTGGTGGCCGGCGGCGCCGTGGCTGCCTGGATGCTCTACATCCAGCACCAGTACGAGGAGACCTACTACGAGGCGGCCGGCGAGTGGCGGTTCGAGCTCGCCGCGCTTCAGGGAAGCTCATACCTGAAGCTGCCGCGCCCGCTCGCCTGGGCGGTCGGAAACGCCAACTTCCACCACGTGCACCACCTGAGCGCGAGGATCCCGAGCTACCACCTGCCGGCCGCGCACGCCGAGCAGCCGATGTTCGCCCGCACCCCGGTCGTGACCATGCGCACCAGCATCGGGGCATTTCGCCTGAAGCTCTGGGACGAGGAGCGCGGATCGCTCGTCCGCCTTCCGGCTCGGCGCGCCGGCTCCCGCCAGAAGCCTGGATGCCGGGAGACGCTCGCCGCGAACTGAGCCGTTTCGCCGGATCGCACAGCTCTGGCGCCGGATTGCCCTCGACGAGGCTCGCGAAGAAGTCCCGCACGATCTCTGCTGTCGTCTGCGGCATCACCCAGAGTATGCCGCGGGCGGGAACGCCAAAAACGGCTCGGACCCCGCGTATCGTCTTCCCCGATGCTCGGGCTTTCGCATCCATTCCAGCGCCGGCCCCGGCGCCGGCGGCGCCTCGCCCTCGTGTGCGTCTGCGTCGCGGCCCTGGCGCCAGTCGTCCTCGGCGCCGTCGCCAAGCCCCTTCACGAAGACGAGCCAGGGGGCGCCGGCATCGTCGAGTTCGAGCTCGCGGGCTCGGTCGAGCGAGCGGAGGAGATCCTCGCCACCTGGCGCGCCGAGGACGTGATCGACGACGCCAAGGCGATCCAGCTCTTCGATCTCGTCTACCCGCTGATCTACGCGGCGGCGCTCGCCGGCGCCTGCGTGGCGGCGTCGGGCGCCTGGAGGCATGCGGGTCGCCCGCGCATCGCGGCGCTGGGCGTCGCCATGGCCTGGGTCGCGTTCGCGGCGGCTGGATTCGACTACATCGAGAACGTCGGACTCGGGGTCTCACTCTGGGACGAACCGGCTTCGCCGTGGCCGCAGCTCGCGTTCGCAGCGGCCGTGTTGAAGTTCGGCGCGATTGGAGCGGCGTTGGTCTACTCCCTCGCGGGCCTTGCCGCTAAGGCTCTCCCGCGATTGGACTAGTCCGGACTAACCCCAAGTAGTCGAGACACCCCCGACTTCCATAGCTGCTTCTTGAAAGACGACACCCCCGGCCATGCCCGGGGGCGTCCGCGCGCCTTCTCAGGATCCGTCGTCGACCAAGAAAACCGACCTGAAGGAGAAGCGCATGACGCATGATGACGTGCTCTTCGGCTACCGCCTGCGCCTGTTCACCTTGGCCGAGGA
>JBPCKC010000010.1:0-5739 GCA_051004675.1 Solirubrobacterales bacterium | reverse complement strand
CAACTGGGCCAAGGCAATCGTCGAATGGATGGTGGCCGAGTTCCAGTGCGACCAGGGCGTTGACCTCTCGCAGGACAAGAACTCCCTCCAGCGCCTCTACGAGCAAGCCGAGAAGGCGAAGATCGAGCTCTCCTCTACGCAGGAGACGCAGATCTCGAGCCCGTTCATCACGGCGATCGACAATCAGCCGCGCCACCTCGAGATGCGCTTGTCGCGCGCCAAGCGCGCCGAGCTCACGGCGGACCTCCTCGAGATCGGCGAGGGCGTGGTCGAGGTCAAGTCGACGGCCGGCGACAACCACCTGGGCGGCGACAACTGGGACAAGGCGATCGTCGACTGGCTGACAGCCGAGTTCAACAAGGACCAGGGCGTGGACGTCTCCAATGACAAGCGCGCCCTCCAGCGGTTGTACGAGGCCGCCGAGAAGGCAAAGATCGAGCTCTCCTCCCAACAGGAGACGCAGATCAGCGTCCCCTTCCTGACGGCGATCAACAACGAGCCCAAGCACCTCGACGTGAAGCTCACCCGGGCCAAGCTCACCGAACTCACAGGTGACCTGCTCGACCGCGTCGTCGGTCCCGTCAAGCAGGCGCTCGCCGACGCCGGCGGCCCCGAGATCAACCACGTGATCCTCGTCGGCGGCATGAGCCGCATGCCGGCCGTCCAGGACAAGGTCAAGGAGCTGGTCGGCAAGGAGCCCCACCAGGGCGTCAACCCGGACGAGGTCGTGGCGATCGGCGCCGCCATCCAGGCGGGCGTGCTCGCCGGCGACGTCAAGGACGTGCTGCTGCTCGACGTCACGCCCCTGACCCTCGGCATCGAGACCAAGGGCGGCGTGATGACGAAGCTGATCGAGCGCAACACCACGATCCCGACCCGCAAGTCGGAGATCTTCTCGACCGCCGACGACAACCAGCCCTCCGTGGAGGTCCATGTCCTCCAGGGCGAGCGCGAGATGGCCACGGGCAACAAGTCGCTGGGCAAGTTCCAGCTGACCGGGATCCCCCCGGCGCCCCGCGGGATGCCGCAGATCGAGGTCGCCTTCGACATCGACGCCAACGGCATCCTGAGCGTCTCCGCCAAGGACCTCGGCACCGGCAAGGAGCAGACGATCGAGATCAAGGCCGGCGGCGCCCTCGACGAATCCGAGGTCGAGCGCATGGTGCAGGACGCCGAAACCCACGCCGAGGAGGACCGTGCGCAGCGTGAGCTGGTCGAGGCCCGAAACACGGCCGAGAACGCAGCGTTCCAGGCCGAGAAGCAGCTCGGCGAGCTCGGGGAGAACGTGGATGCCACGGCGAAGTCCGAGATCGAGGCCGCGATCACCGACCTGCGCGGCGTGTTGGCCTCGGAGGACGCCGCCGAGATCAAGGCCAAGACCGACGCCCTGCAGGCGGCCTTCCACAAGGTCTCCGAGCAGATCTACCAGGCGGCAGCTGCCGAGCAGGCGGAGGCCTCCGGCAACGGGGCGAGCGCGAGCGCCGGCGACGACGAGGAGGAGGTCGTCGACGCCGAGGTGGTCGACGAAGAACGCTCCTGATGGAGGAGCGCGAGCAGGTCGAGGAGGTCGAGGAGGTCGTCGAGGACGAGGCGGCGGCTGACGCCGTCTCGCAGGACCTCGATCAGCTTCTCGACGACACCAAGCGCGAGCGCGACGAATACCTCGACCTCGCCCAGCGCGCCCGCGCGGACTTCGAGAACTACCGTAAGCGCGCTTCGGCGGAGGCCCAGGACGCCGAGCGCCGGGGCCGCGCCGGGATCGCCAAGGACCTGATCCCCACGCTCGACAACCTCGAGCGGGCGTTGCTCGCGGCCGGAATCGACCCTTCGGCGCCGGCCGAGCAGGCGACCGAGCCGCAGTCCGAGGAGGTCTCACCGCGCGACGCCCTGGCCAGGGGCGTCGAGCTCGTACTGCGGGAGCTGCGCGGGGCCCTCGCCCGCTCCGGCGTCGAGGCCTTCGACCCCGCCGGCGAGACCTTCGACCCGGCCCAGCACGAGGCGGTGGGCTCGCGGGCGGCCGACGGCGCCACCGCCGGGACGGTCGCCGAGACGGTCGACAAGGGCTACCGGCTGGGGGACCAGGTGCTGCGCGCGGCGCGGGTCATCGTCGCTGAGTAGGCGGGATGGCGATGCGCGACCCATACGAGGTCCTCGGCGTCCCCAAGAAGGCGAGCGACGAGGAGATCAAGAAGGCCTACCGCAAGCTGGCGCGCGACTACCACCCCGACCGCAACCCCGGCGACGAGGCGGCGGAGGAGCGCTTCAAGGAAGTCCAGGGCGCCTACGACACGCTCTCGGATCCCGAGAAGCGGCGTAACTACGACGCGGGCGGGCGCTTCGCGAACTTCGGCGGCCGTGGGTTCGGCGGCGGGCAGGGCGGCTTCTCGGCCGACATCGGCGACATCTTCTCGACAATCTTCAGTCGCGGCGGGGGCGGCCCGGGCCAGGCGGATATCCGCGGGCGCGACCTCGAGACAGAGGTGCGACTGGGCTTCGACCAGGCGATGCGAGGCACCGAGATCTCCGTCACCGTTCCCAAGCAGGCGGCCTGCAGCACGTGCGGGGGGAGCGGCGCGAAGGCCGGTACGGCGCCCAAGACATGCCCGCGCTGCGGTGGACGGGGCATCGACTCCGAGAGCCAGGGGTTCTTCTCGATCAGCCAGCCCTGCCCGGTCTGCGGTGGACGGGGGCAGGTGATCGAGGATCCATGTCCGACCTGCTCGGGATCCGGCACGACGCCGCAGCGCAAGCGCTACCGGGTCCGGATCCCGGCGGGCGTCCGGGACGGAATTCGGATCCGGGTCGCCGGGAAGGGCGAGGACGGGCCGCTCGGCGGACCGGCCGGCGACCTCTACGTCGTCACCCGCGTCGAGCCCTCCCCCGTCTTCTCCCAGCGCGCGGACGGCAGCCTCGAGGTTTGCGTGCCGATCACCTACGCCGAGGCCATCCAGGGGGGTGACGTCGAGGTGCCCACGTTGAACGGCTCGAAGCGCATCCGGATCCCGCCCGGGACCCAGCACGGCGCCGTTCAGCGCCTGCGCGGCGAAGGTCCGCCCCGCGCCGGCGGCTCGAGCCGCGGCGACATCCGTTACCGGATGGAGATCGACGTGCCGAAGGACCTCACCGACGGCCAGCGCCGAGCGCTCGACGAGTTCGCGCAGGCCATGAACGACCACGATCCCCGGGCCGCTCTCCTGCGCGAGGCGTCCGCGGCGTCCGCGAGGGTTGGTGGCGACGCATGAGCGCGCGCCCGCAACGACCACCCGCCAGGCGGCGGACCCGGACCACGGCCACGGCCACCTTCGACAGCGATCGCGGTGTATTCATGATCTCGGTGGCCGCCGAACTCGCCGAGATGCACCCGCAGACCCTCCGCATGTACGAGGCGCGGGGGCTGATCGCCCCCAAGCGCTCCCCCAAGAACACCAGGCTCTACTCGCAGCAGGACGTCGAGCGCCTGCGCCGCATCCAGCGGATGACGGCCGAGGAAGGCCTGAACCTCGCCGGCGTCGAGACCGTGCTCCAGCTGGAGGCCCAGCTCGACCGGGTGCGCGGCGAGCTCGCCAGGATGCGGGAGCGAACCGCTCAGCTCGAGCACGACCTGCTCGAGGAGGTCGAGCGCGTCAAGCGCTCCATGCGCGCGGAGCTCGTTCCGTTCGGCGCTTATGAAGCCGAGGGGATCACGCGGCCCTCCAGGCGGGCAGCCGAGTGATCCCTACCGGCCTCGCCGCGGGACGCATCGCGATCGGCGCGGGGCTGTGGGCCGCCCCCCGCCTCTCGCTGCGAGCGCTGGGCTTCCACGAGCCCACCGCCGAGACCATCGCGATCGCGCGCGTGGCGGGCGTGCGTGACCTGGTCATCGGCGCGTGGCAGCTTCGCTCCATCGGCGACGACGCCGAGCTGCGGCGAACGAGCGCGGCCGCGGCCGCGTGCGACGCCGGGGACACCTTGGCCTTCGGCCTGCTGCTGGCAGACGGAAACCGCCGTGCGGGGCTGCTCGGACTCGCGGCTGCCGCGCCGGCAACGGTCGCAAACGCCCTCCTCGCCCGCGGCCTGCGCCGCTGAAACCCTCGTGCTCCGCTCCCGGCGGGCGATCACAGATCTGAGTCGTCCACACTTAGATCCCTGCTAGAATCGTGCCTGAGATGCAGGCAGACCGATTCACGATCAAGTCCCAAGAGGCGTTCGCCGCCGCGCAGCGCCTGGCGGTCGCCGAGCGCAACCCGGAGGTGGCCCCCGCGCACCTGCTCGTAGCCCTGCTCGAGCAGGAGGACGGGTTCGCCCCGGCGGCGCTGCGCAAGATCTCGGCCGACGTAGTGGCGATCGCCGAGCGGGCCCGCGCGGCTATCGCCGGCCTGCCCACGGTGGGCGAGGGAGCCGAGCCGCGGCCCTCGGAGGCGCTGACCAACGTCCTGCGCCGCGCCGAACGCGAGATGAGCGCGCTTGGCGACGAGTACATCTCGGCCGGGCACCTGCTGCTCGCCCTCGCCGACCCGTCCGGGGACACCGCCGCCCTGCTCCCCGACCGCGAATCGCTGGCGAGGGCAGTCGCAGAGACGCAGGGGACGACGCGGGTCACCTCCCCGAACGCCGAGGAGATGGCCGAGGCGCTGGAGCGCTACGGCCGCGACCTCACCGCCGACGCGCGCGCCGGCAAGCTCGACCCCGTCATCGGTCGCGACGAGGAGATCCGCCGCGTGATCCAGGTCCTCTCACGCCGCACGAAGAACAACCCGGTGCTGATCGGCGATCCCGGCGTCGGCAAGACCGCGATCGTCGAGGGCCTCGCCCAGCGCATCACAAACGGCGACGTGCCCGAGTCCTTGCGCGACCGCCGCGTGATCGCGCTCGACATCGGCGCCCTGCTCGCCGGGTCGAAGTACCGCGGTGAGTTCGAGGAGCGCCTGAAGGCGGTCCTCGGCGAGGTCCAGGCCGCCGAGGGCCAGATCGTGCTCTTCCTCGACGAGCTCCACACGATCGTCGGCGCCGGCGCCGCGGAGGGCGCCGTGGACGCCGCGAACCTGCTGAAGCCCATGCTTGCGCGCGGTGAGCTGCGAGCAGTCGGCGCGACGACGCTCGACGAGTACCGCAAGCACGTCGAGCAGGACGCCGCGCTCGAGCGCAGCTTCCAGCCGGTGCTGGTCGGCGAGCCGGACATCAACGACACGATCGCGATCCTGCGCGGGCTGAAGGAGCGCTACGAGGTTCATCACGGTGTGCGAATCACCGACCCGGCGATCGTCGCCGCCGCCACGCTCTCCGAGCGCTACATCGCCGACCGCTTCCTGCCCGACAAGGCGATCGACCTGATCGACGAGGCCGCCTCGAGGCTGAAGATGGAGATCGAGTCGGCACCGGTCGAGGTCGACGAGGTCGATCGCCGCATCCAGCAGCTCGAGATCGAGCGCCAGGCGCTCGGCAAGGAATCCGACGACGCCAGCAAGGCGCGCCTCGAGGCGCTCGAGGTCGAGCTCGCCGACCTCGCCGAGTCGGCGGCCGAGATGAAGGCGCGCTGGCAGACCGAGAAGGGTGCGATCGATGCGATCAAGGCCGCCAAGTCGGAGCTCGAGGAGGCGCACCGCGCCGCCGAGCGGGCCGAGCGCGACGCCGACCTGGAGAAGGCGGCCGAGCTTCGCTACGGGCGGATCCCCGAGCTCGAGCGCACCGTCACCGGGCAGGAGACGAAGCTCACGGAGCTCCACGCCGAGGGCGGGGCGATGCTGACGGAGGAGGTCACCG
>JBPCKC010000009.1:0-36489 GCA_051004675.1 Solirubrobacterales bacterium | reverse complement strand
GGCGCGGCGGGCACGCAGCCCTACTCGGGCCGCCCGAGCACGCGCCCCTACGGCTTCGTGATCAAGGTGACGGCCACGCTGAAGGACGAGCCGCTGCTCGGCCAGGACCGCCGCGCCGGGTTCCTGCATCGTGATGCGCAGATGATCGACGGCTTCCCGAAGCAGCTCGACGGCGACGGCGAGGCGTCCCCGCTTCTGGTCGACCTCGACGGCGACAACCGCAACGAGCTGATCGTCGCGACGGCCGACGGCTTCGTCCATGCCTACACCTACGACCCGGGCTCGGGCGAGGTCGGCGAGTTGCAGGGCTGGCCCGTGCGCGGCGACGTCCCCGGGTTCGTCGACTCCCACTCCGAGGGCGAGGCCTACGCCTCCGGGGCGGTGGGCACCGACCTCGGCGGTTCGATGATCACCGCGGTATCGGCGGCCGACGCCAACGCGAACGGGATCCCCGAGGTGTACGTCGCGGACTTCGAGGGCCACGTGTACGGGTGGAACGCGCAGGGCGAGCGGATCTTCGACGAGGCGTCCAACCCGGCCTTCTCCGGCAAGCCGCTGACGCCGTTCGTCAACGTGCGCCAGGGCCATCGCAACCGCACGCAGCGCGGCTTTTTGGGCTCACCCGTGCTCGCCGACCTCGACCGCGACGACGATGGACGGCTGGAGATCATCGCGGCCGGGCTCGACCGCCACGTCTACGCCTGGAACCACGACGGGACGCCCGTCGACGGCTACCCGGTCCTCGTCGTGGACCCGACCAAGGTCGCGTCGGTCGATCCCGCCACGCACGCCGTGTCGTTCGACGCGGACGCGGGCCCCGCGCTCAATCAGGGGGCGATCGTGGACACCCCGGCCGTGGGCGACATCACCGGCGACGCACGGCCGGAGATCATCGTGGGGACCAACGAGGAGTACGCCGTCGACGAGGGCGACGAGGGGCCGCTGAACGTGGCGCCCTCCAGCGCGCCCTCGCTCAACCTCCTGGCCCCCGTCGGCCTGCTCAGCTTCGCCAACGGCCGCGCCTACGCGATCAGCCCCGACGGCGACCCCGACGCCCCGGCCGCGGGCCAGAGCCCGTTCCTGGGCGGCTGGCCGGTGCCGATCGGGATCGCCCTCGCCGAGGTCCTGCCGCTGGTGGGCGAGGGGATCAACGGCTCGCCCGTGATCGCCGACATCACCTGCCAGGGCGGCTCGGGCGGGCCGAAGGTCGGTCTGATGCCGGCGGCCGGCCCCGCCTACCTCCTGAACCCGGACGGCTCCTCGTGCTTCGGCCAGGAGGAGGGCCGTCACAAGACCTTCGCGAGCGACGTGTCGGGCGGCGCCGGACAGATCGACCGCCCGGTCATCCCCGCCGTCGGAGTGCCCGCCTTCGGCGACCTCGGCGACGCCCAGCCGGCGTTCATCGCCCCCGCGGCTGGGGTGATCCGCGCCCTCGACCTCGCGCTCAACGACTACCAGACCGGCGGCCAGGACTTCACGGTCGCCTGGGATACCTCCACCGGCGTCATCCGCCCGGGCTTCCCGGCCGCTCAGAACGACCTCTCCTTCCTCACCGGCCCCGCCGTAGGCGACGTCGGCGGTGCCCCCGGCGAGGAGATCGTGGCGGGGACCTCCAGCATGGACCTGGTCGCCACTACCTCGACTGGGATCCAGACCTCGACCGCCTGGCCCAAGCTCACCCCCGACTGGACGATCGCGACGCCGCTCCTCGGCTCCTTCGGCACCCTCGACACCGACCCCGCAGCGCCACGCGTCGTCGTCAACCTCACGCGCTCGGGCGAGGTGAACGCCTACGCGACCGACGCTCAGGCGTGCGCGCCCGCATCCTCGCCGCGCTTCCACCACGACAACGCGAACTCCGGTGATTACCGCCGCGACGCGGTGCTGCCCGGCAAGCCCGCGGGGCTCATCCGCGACGGAGATGCGATCGAGTTCATCGCTCCCGGCGACGATCTCATGTGCGGCACGGCGGACGCCTACGAGATCGCCACCTCGGCCAATCCGATCGACGAGTCGAACTTCGAGTCGGCCACACCGCTGACGGGCGCACCGGACCCGGCCGCGGCGGGAGCCGCTGAGAGCTACACCGTGCCTGGAACCGCGGCCCGCTACGTCGCCGTTCGCGCGGTGGACGAGCAGGGCAACGTCGGGCGCGTCGCCTCGGTGGACTTCGGCGGCCCACCGCCCGGGGCATGCGAGAACGTGATCGGTGGCACGCCCGGCGACGACGCCATCACCGGCACGCCGGACGGCGACCGGATCTCAGGGGGCGACGGCGCCGATGAGCTGCGCGGCGAGGGCGGCGACGACTGCGTGCTCGGTCAGCGGGGCCGCGATGCTCTGTTCGGCGGCATCGGCGACGACCTCGTCAGGGGTGGGCGCGGCGCGGATCTCGTGCGTGGTGGTGAGGACGGCGACCGCGTGCGTGGTGGGCCCGGCGCCGACAGGCTGCGCGGCGACGCCGGCGACGACCACCTGAAGGACCTAAGCCGCGGGCGCGACCGGATCAACTGTGGCGCGGGCGACGACACGGCCGTGGTCCGCAAGGGCGATAGGGTCAAGAACTGCGAGACCGTCGAGCGCCGATAGGCGCCCGGGCTAGGAGCCCGTCAGCCAGCGCGGGGGGTTGGCGACGAGCATCGTGTCGATCTGTTCCTCGGTCGCGCCGCCCTCGCGCAGCGCGGGCACGACCCTCGACGGCGTCGTCGCCATCGTCCAGTCCTTCACGGCGCCCGCGGCGAGCATCTGCCTGTTCACCTCGAGCGGGAACCAGTCGAGCGTCACGCACGCGTCGGCGGAGATGAAAAGGCGCTCTGCATATCCGCGCTCGAGCAGCTCGAGCGCCGCGGCGATGCGCTGCTCGAACGGCAGGTACATCTCGATCCCGAAGCGATCCAGGCCGGCGTAGACGCCGCGCTCGAGCAGGCGCTCGATGTAGTCGGCGTCGCCGCTGTCGCCGCAGTGGGCGATCTGGACCCGGGAGAGGTCCGCGCCCTCCTCCTCGAAGATCTCGATCTGGCGCGGGGCGGTGTCGCTGGCGGGGCGGGAGTGGGCCATGATCGGCGCCCCCGTGCGCAGGTGGGCTCGCGCAATCGCCCGGTGGACCTTCTCCACGTTCTCGTTTATGCCGGGCTCGTCGGCCGCGCACTTCAGGAACGCGGCCTTGACGTCGGTGCCCTGGATCCCCTGCTCGATGTCGTGGACGAACAGGTCTGCGATCTCGTCGGCGCTTCGCGAGACGAAGAACATCGGGAGGTGGTCGTAGGTATAGATGCCGGTGCAGGGCACGACCTGCAGGCCGCTCGCCTCGGCGACCCCACGCATCAGCTCGATGTCGCGGCCGAGGAACATGCAGCTCGGGTCGCAGATCGTCTTCACGCCCAGGCCCACTACCTCCTTGGCCGCCGCGACCGCGTTGTCGAGGTGGGCGTCGGGCGCGATCTCGACCGGCTCGCCGTCGATGCCGACCGTGCTCACGTGCGGCCACTGGTAGTGCACGGCGTCGTCGCGGGCCTGGAGGTGCTCGTGGATGAGCGTCGTCCCGAGCTCGGAGGCGTCGATCGCGCCTCTGACCGTCTCCACCGTGGCCATGGGCGCAGTCTATGCCTGCGGGCGCTGGGCGTAGGCTTGCGAGGTGCCCAGAAGCTGGCAAGTCAGCATGGCGCTCTTGATCTTGGCGCTGCTCGCGTCGATGGTGATCGCCTCGATCAAGCTTTTCTAGCGCCCCGGGCCCGGCGGCCGCGGATAGTATGGGCCGCGTCCCGGCACTTAAAGGAGAGGCGTCTTGTTCCAGCGCATCGTTGTAGGTACCGACGGATCCGACACGGCATCGGAGGCCGTGCGCCACGCGACGGAGCTCGCCAAGGCCATGGGGGCGTCGCTCGAGGTGGTCAGCGCCTTCGAGCCGGTGCCGCAGGAGCGCCTGCGAGGCGAGGCGGCCGAGGTGCCCGGCGACGTCGCCCATGGCATCGGCCCGCGGGAGGACGTGAACGTCTCGCTGGAGGCCGCGGCCGGGCCCGCCCGCGAGGCGGGCGTCACGGTGAGCACGCACGCCCGAGAGGGTGAGGCCGCCGACGCGATCCTCGACGTCGCCGAGGAGACCAGCGCCGACCTGATCGTGGTCGGCAACAAGGGGATGGCCGGGGCCAAGCGGTTCCTCCTCGGCAGCGTGCCGAACAAGATCTCCCATCACGCGCTCTGCGGCGTGTACATCGTCCGCACGACCTGACGCGGGCGCGCGGGCCGATAATGGCGCGGTGAGCGAAGCCCGCTTCTTCGGCCGCGACGAGCACTTCATGCGGCTCGCGCTGCGCGAGGCCGAGCGCGCCGGCGAGCACGATGACGTGCCGATCGGGGCGGTGGTCGCCCACGGCGGCGAGGTCGTGGGCGCGGCGGGCAACGAGCGCGAGCTGCGCCCCCACCCCACCCCCCACGCCGAGGTCCTCGCGCTGCGCGAGGCGGCGAGGGCCCTGGGTGGCTGGCGCGTGCCCGACTCGGTCCTCTACGTGACGCTCGAGCCGTGCGCGATGTGTGCCGGGGCGATCGTCCTGGCGCGTGTCCCGCGGGTGGTCTTCGCCGCCGCCGACCCCAAGGCGGGCGCCGCGGGAAGCGTCATGGACGTCCTCGGCGAACCCCGTCTCAACCACCGCCCGCAGGTGGATGGCGGCCTGCTGGCCGGCGAGGCGGCAGCGCTCCTGACGAGCTTCTTCGCCGAGCGCAGATAAGCCCGCGCTGCTCGCCGGCGGCCTGCTAGCGGGGCTGGCGAGACGGTATTTGAACCCCGCGGTGCGCGCCCAGATCCGGCGGTTGCATCGCGTGTTGCTTCCGGAGGGAGCAGCTAGCGCGGGACGGGGGCGAGACTAGGTCGCGCGGACCCATAGAGCGCGAAGGGATGCGGCCAGCCGCTCGGGCTCGATCCGGTGCGGTGGGTCGAAGTGATGGCGCCCCTCGAACACTTCGAGTGTGAAATCCGGAAACAAATTCGAAAGGCGCTCGGCCATCTTCCCGTAGTAGTCGGGGTTGCTCAGGCTCCCGAGCGCGAAGTAGACCGGGCGCTGGAACCGCCGAAGCGCCTCGAGGTCGAGGTCGCCGGCGCTGAACGCGCGCATGAACGCCGCCAAACCCGCCGGCCGCTTCGCCATCCACGGCGGCATGGGCCCGGACGGGGGTGGCGGCGGCTCGACGCCCGGCGCCAGCCCGCTGCGCACGAACGCCGGCATCATCTCCTGTGGCGGGAGCACCATGATCCGCTCGAACTCTCGCCATACGGCCTCCTCAGCCGGGTCCAGCCCCTTGTTGCCGGCCCATGCGGGCTCGAGCAGTGCGAGACTTCGCAACCGCTGCGGATGTGTTGTGGCGAAGGCCAGGCTCGAGGCGCCCCCGCCGGAGTAACCGACGAGGTGGAACCGGTCGAACACCGAGGCCTCGGCGCTACCCAGGATTCCCTCGGTCTCGACCTCGAGGGTGTAGTTCGGCGGGAGCTCGTCGCCAGCGTAGACCTCGAGCTCCTTGGTCACCGCGTCGACCTCATCGCCGAGCGCCTCCAGCAGCGCCGCGTACGCCAGGTCAGCCGGGAGCACGCCTCCGGGAAGGAGGATCACCTGTGGTCGTGTATCCATTGAGACTTCGGCCGAGGAAGCCTGCGGCATCCTACCCGGACGCTCCCCGCCACATTCGAAATGAACTCTCGCTCTCACGTGAGGCTGTCGCACAAAGGTCCGGCGCGAGAGCGACTGGTCCGCCCCACAACCCGTCGTCTGAGACGGCTGCGTCGTGATGGACGAGCGGGTCCGCCTGAGCGAGGGCTCGTCTTGTACCTGAAATCTAAGAAGGGCTGATACGGGCGCTCAGGAGCTTGAATTTGGTTTGTGCGACAGCCTCACGCGGAAGGAGAAGCGCGGACGGATGAGTGTAAGGTCGCCTGAGCATGGCTCGGGCGCTGCGTTCCTCTGTTGTCGGCGCCGCGGTCGACGCCTACGATCGGCACGTCGGCCGTTACGGTCCCGAGCTCGCCCGGGAGATGGTCCGGGTGACCGGCGTCCGGGCGGGCCAGCGGGCGCTGGACGTGGGCTGCGGGACCGGCGCGCTGACGGCCACCCTGGCGAAGGTTCTGGGGGCTGGGAACGTGGCCGCGATCGACCCCTCCGAGGGCTTCGTCGCGGCTTGCCGCGCGCGTCTACCGGCTGCCGAAGTGCGCGTCGGGATCGCCGAGGAGCTTCCTTGGGGCGACGCCGAGTTCGATGCCGTACTCGCGCAGCTCGTCGTGGACGGCATGAACGACGCCCGCCGAGGTGCGGAGGAGATGCGCCGTGTTGCGCGGCCAGGCGGCGCCCTCTCGGCCTGCATATGGGACTTCGACGGGGGCATGACCCTGCTGCAAGCGGCCTGGGACTCCGCTCTCGACGTCGACGCGGAGCTTGCCCGTTCCTTCGGGGCGGACAAGCGCAACCCCTTCTCGCGCCCCGATGAGCTCGAGGAACTCTGGCGCACCAGTGGGTTTGAAGGGGTCGAGCTCGGCCACGTCGAGGCCGGCGCCGACTACGCCGACTTCGACGACCTCTGGTACCCGTTCGCGAACGGCGTTGGCAATCTCGGCCGCTTCCACGAGGCGCTCGACGAGGGGGGCCGCGAGCGCTTCAAGCGCGGCGCTGCCGAGCGGCTCGGGTCGCCGTCCGGTCCTTTCCGCCTGACAGCGACGGCGTGGTACGTGCGCGGCACCGCGCCGGCCGGATAGCGGGGCGCGCTGCTCTTTCGCGCGATGAGCGGGCGTGACGTGCCGTGGATTGAGACGATTGCTGGTCGTCCAGATCGAGTCTCTGCCGAGGATCCTGCGAGACGCCCGCAATCCCGCGGGAGGGCGGTGACGCTCGTCCCCGGACACAGGGGCAAAGTAGGCTCGACGCGGAATCGATGGAAGGAGACGGATGGAGGAGTCAGCGGCGGTTTGAGACGGCCTACTAGTGTTCTACGAGCGGTTCTCGAGCGGGGATCCGGAGGCATTCGCGGCGGGAATCGCCGACGTTCCCGGCGTCTCGGTGATCGGCACCGCGCCGGGCGAGGGCCACACCGAGCGAGGCGATTGGATCTCGACCTACGAGACGATGATGGCCGGCGAGATGAAAGGGACGCGGCTCGAGGGCACCGACCCGCGGGGCTTCGCCGAGGGCTCGCTCGGGTTCGCGACCGACGACGCCGCGTTCGTGCTCCCGGACGGGAGCCGCCTCCCCGCGCGCCTGACCGGTGTGCTGCGCGAGGGTAAGGGCGGGTGGCAGGTCGTCCACCTTCACTTCTCGGTCGGGGTGCCCGACGAGGACGCTGTAGTCGCGGCCGCCGGGTAGCGGACCTATCCGTCGCACGTTCACGCGATAGGAGCGGCTCCTCCTCCGCGCGAGAAGCAGAAATCCCGCGGAGTCTGCATCCCACGAAGCAAGCGACTATTCAGCGGAGAGGGTGGGATTCGAACCCACGAGGCAGCGTAAACCGCCCACACGATTTCCAGTCGTGCACCTTAAGCCACTCG
Organism: Solirubrobacterales bacterium; assembly: GCA_051004675.1. Classification (GTDB taxonomy): domain Bacteria; phylum Actinomycetota; class Thermoleophilia; order Solirubrobacterales; family 70-9; genus JBDTSW01. Next base: position 28,970 of record JBPCKC010000009.1, on the reverse strand, counting down.
GTCACCTCTCCGAGGGTCGCGGACGATACCGGGCGGCGCTCGCGCCCCGGGGCTCTAGGAGCCCGGCAGCTTGCGCTTTCCGCTGCGCGCATCGTCTCGCGTCCGGATTCGTCCGCGATTTCGGGCTACGCCAGCGCCGGGGCCTCGGGGAGGGCGTCGAGGGCCGAGCGCAACTCGTCCTCGGAGAACTCGAGGTCCTCGAGCTCGCCGGCCAGGTAGGCGCTGTAGGCGGCCATGTCGAAGTGGCCGTGGCCGCAGAGGTTGAAGAGGATGACCCGCTCGTCTCCCGACTGCTTGGCCTCCTCGGCCTCGTCGAAGACCACCCGCAGGGCATGGGCCGGCTCGGGCGCCGGGATGATCCCCTCCGCCTTCGCGAACCGCACGGCGGCGTCGAAGGCCGAGGTCTGCGGCACCGCTCGGGCATCCACCAGGCCCTCCTTGACGAGGGCGCACAGGCTCGGCGCGTCGCCGTGATAGCGCAGCCCGCCCGCGTGCACCGGCGGCGGCACGAAGTCGTGCCCCAGCGTGTACATCGGCATCAGCGGGGTCATGCCGACCGTGTCGCCGAAGTCGTAGGCGAAGACGCCCTTGGTGAGGGTCGGACAGGCTGCCGGCTCGGCGGCGAGAAAGCGGGTGTTGAGCCCGTCGCGCAGGCGCTTGCGAAGCAGGGGGTAGGCGATGCCGGCGAAGTTCGAGCCCCCGCCGACGCAGCCCACGACGACGTCGGGGTACTCGCCGGCCGCCTCCATCTGCGCCAGCGCCTCTTGGCCGATCACGGTCTGGTGCAGGCACACGTGGTTGAGCACCGAGCCGAGCGTGTATTTGGTGTCCTCGGCGCCGGCGGCGATCTCGACCGCCTCCGAGATCGCGATCCCCAGGCTGCCCGACTCGTGTTCCGCCTGCGAGCGCCCGGCGTCGGTGAGCTCGGATGGGCTGCGGTGAACGGTCCCGCCCCACGACTCGATCATCGCCCGCCGATAGGGCTTTTGGTCGTAGGAGACGCCGACCATGAACACCTCGCACTCGAGCCCGAACATCTGACAGGCCAGCGCGAGCGCGGAGCCCCACTGCCCGGCTCCGGTCTCGGTGACGAGCTTCGCAACCCCCTGCTCCTTGTTGTAGAAGGCCTGCGGGATCGCCGTGTTCGGCTTGTGCGACCCGGCGGGCGAGACGCCCTCGTACTTGTAGTAGATGTGGGCGGGGGTATCGAGGACGCGCTCCAGCCGATGGGCGCGGTACAGCGGGGTGGGTCGCCACAGCTTGTACGCCTCGATGACCTCCTCGGGGATCTCGATGTCGGGCTCGGCGGAGACCTCCTGCTCGATCAGCGCCATCGCGAACAGCGGGGCGAGGTCCTCGGGGCCCAGCGGCTCCTTGGTGCCGGGATGAAGCGGGGGGTGGGGAGGGGGACCGAGGTCGGCGGGGAGGTTGACCCAGCTCGTCGGGATCTGGGACTCGTCCAGCAGGTACTTGGTCGGCTCGCTCACTCTCGCTCCCTCGGTCGGTGAGGTTCGATCATATGATTCTGCCCATGACCGGCAACTCGACCTGGAACGTCTACCTGGCGGGGGAGATCCACTCCGACTGGCGTGAGCGGATCGCCACGGGCGTGGCCGAAGCGGGGCTGGCGGTCGAGCTGCTCGCGCCCGTCACCGATCACGCCGCCTCCGACGACGCCGGGGTCGAGATCATGGGCGCCGAGGACGAGAAGTTCTGGCACGACCACAAGGGCGCGGGCGTCAACGCGATCCGCACCCAGACGCTGATCCGGCGTGCCGATGTCGTCGTGGTGCGCTTCGGCGAGCAGTACAAGCAGTGGAACGCCGCGTTCGATGCCGGCTTCGCCGCGGCGCTCGGCAAGCCGCTGATCTCGCTTCATCCCCCCGAGCACGACCACGCGCTCAAGGAGCTCGACCGGGCCGCGATGGCGACCGCGCGCGAGCCCGAGCAGGTCGTCGAGATCCTGCGCTACGCGATCGCCAAGCGATAGGGGCGTTCGGGCCCTGGGTGGGCGCGGACACTCATATGAGTGTCCGTGGCGTTTTCGCGCTCGTTAGCAGGGGTGCCTGGCGGCAATGGAACTCTCACTACTGCTCATTGTCATCGGGATCGTGCTTGCGATCCTCGTCCACTACGCACTCGGCATCGCCTGCATCGTCGTGGGCCTCGTGCTGCTGATCTGGCCGCGCATCTCGGCCGGTCGCACCAACGCCGGCCGCGTCTGAGCGGCGGCGGTCAAGGAGGGCCGCCGAACGACAAACCGTCCACGCGCCTAGGCTGGCTCCCGCTAGCCTAGGCGCCGCCATTCAGGCACCCGGAGGGGTGGCAGAGCGGTTGAATGCGGCGGTCTCGAAAACCGTTATGGGCGTTTTCTCGTCCATCGAGGGTTCGAATCCCTCCCCCTCCGCTTCAAGCCAGATTCCGGTTATCAAAGCGGTGTCTTGCTAATCCGTTGGCAGCGTGACTGCTAACTGGTTGGCCCGCCGAGAAGGCTCGAGATGGCTGTGGGAAGGCATTCCCGTTCCCATGCCAACGATCCTGCCCAACCCGCTTTGATCCCGATCAGACCGTCAGATGGGTGTGCAGACCGACGGCGATCCGGTACAGGCGTAGCCGGGCTCGATCTGGCAGGTGGCACTGCACCCGTCTCCGGAGAGCGTCGCTGCTGTCGCTTGCGGCCGTGAGCGACCTCGGAGTAGATCCTCGCCGCCCCGCCGCTCAATCGGGAATGCCAGATAGGCGACCAGCACGAACAGCACCACGACGAAGAGCGCGTAGATGCCGACGGTGACGGCGGCGGCGGCGAGCAGCCATTCGAGGGACGACACGACTCGATCTTGCCCGAGGCCGAGTGACCCGGTGTTGCTCCCGGCTGATCGCACCCACTACATCTCAACGGTGGTTAGGATGAGTTGTGCCAGACGACCGCTGCGAGCTGCTGTGCCTCGACCTGGAAAAGGCCGAGGCCCTGCGCCACAACCGAATCCACGGCGTTCGTCTCGAGCGGCTCGCCCGTCAGGCGAAGGCGTTCTCCGATCCCACTCGCTTGATGCTGGCGACCGTGCTCGCCGAGGGGGAGGAGCTATGCGTGTGCGATCTCGCCTGGGTGCTCGAGCGAGCGGAGAACCTCGTCTCCCATCACCTGCGTCTGCTGCGCTCCGAGGAGCTCGTGGAGAGCCGGCGCCAGGGCAAGATGGTCATGTACTCGCTCACAGGACGGGGTCAGGCCTTGCTGCGGGCGACCCTCGCCGAGGAGATCGGAGTGTGAGCGACCTTGCGCTCGAGCACCACAATCCTCAGGTCGCCGCATCCAGCACGACCGGAAGCGAGGAGTGGCTGCGGGCGGCCAAGCGCGCCAGGGCGCTCTCCTGGCTCAGCCTGGTGTGGATGGGAGCCGAGGGGGCGATCGCGATCATCGCGGGAATCCTCGCCGGGTCGATCGCCCTAATCGGCTTCGGGATCGACTCCGCTATCGAAGGGGTCGCCAGCCTCGTCATCGTCTGGCGCTTCACGGGGCACCGTCTGCTCTCCCACGCGGCGGAAGAGCGCGCGCAGAAGCTGGTCGCGATCCAGTTCTTCATCCTCGCGCCCTACGTCGCATTCGAGGCGATCCGTCACCTGATCGGCGCCGAGCATCCTGAGATCAGTGTGCTCGGGATGGTGCTCACCGCGACGAGTCTCGTCGGGATGCCGATCCTGGGGATCGCCAAGCAGCGCCTCGCCGGGATCCTCGGCTCCTCGGCGACCCGCGGGGAAGGCGCGCAGAACCTCCTCTGTGCCTACCTCGCTGGAGCCGTCTTCCTCGGCTTGCTCGGGAACGCCCTGCTCGGCTGGTGGTGGCTCGACCCGCTAGCCGCCCTTGCGATCGCGGGCGTTGCCGTCAGGGAGGGCATCGAGACTTGGCGAGGCGAGGGGTGCTGTGTCGCGCCCGTGCTCGATCCGGCCGCGACCAACGGCCAGGGCGATTGCTGCGCGCGCGAGGCCGGGGGACGGGCGCTGTAACGGTCTGAAACCGCATCTCGCCGTCGGCTCGTCTCTTGGCTTCACGCAGGAGAAAGTCCTGCAAATAACTAGAAGTGGGTCGCCCTCGAAAACCGTTATGGGCGTTTTCTCGTCCATCGAGGGTTCGAATCCATCCCCCTCCGCTAATGGAAAGCGGGTCTTTTCGGCGGGCTCCGTCATCAGAACTGCCGGCGCCATCGCCTCTGCATCGTCCTGCCCTGCCAGCGACGTGCATGCCCGGAGCTAATCGAGAAGCTGCGGCCGTTACCGCGACGAAACCAGCTCTGACGCACCGGCGGGTTTGGTCTCGTACATGACCTCGTCCGCACGCCGGAGCACGTCGTGGGCGGACTCGCCATCCCGTAGCAGCGCCGCCCCGATGCTCAGCCGTACTGCCAGATCGATGAGCTCGGGCTCGTCGCCCCACGCCAGGGAGAGCACCGCAGGTTCTTCTTCCAGGGTCACCTCAAAGGCCTCGCGATCGAGCTGGCTGATCACGTGGTTGACGCCGAAAGGCCTTGACGTGAGTTCGCGCGTGCGGATGATCTCCGAGCGGACGTCTTCGGCTCCGCGGAAAAGCGCGCCGAGGAGTCCGAGCCCACCGGCTTCGCTCACCGCCGCAACGAGCTCGGGTGACGTGTAGCCCGGTGACATTCCCGCCTGGACGATCGGCGTCTCAATCCCCAGCAACTCGCAGACCGGCATCTGAAAATCCCGGCCGGGTCCCATGCCGGCCAGCCTACCTTGCGAAACCCTCCGGAGAGACCACTGCTTCGCCCGAATCAACGGGGAAAACGACCCGCTGAAGGCGCGCCTCAGCCCCGGAGGCCGACTGCGATCCGGGCCACGGTCCCCGTGGGGGCCGAGCGCAGCTGAACCAGGTCGCAGACCTGGTGAACCAGCCAGACGCCGCGACCGCCGCGGCTCTTGGGATCCGGCGTCGCCCGTCCGACAAGCGGGTCGCCGAGGCGGCCCTCGCCCTCGACCTGGCAGATCACGCAATCACCTTCCGCCCAGACGGTCAGGGTCCCGTGACCGGCGCCGTGGACGATCTCGTTTGCGGCGAGCTCATTGACGGCCAGGGCGACGTCGTGTGCGCGGGCCTTGGGCAGCCCGAGCCGGCCGGCGGCCCCGCGGGCGAACCCGCGCAGCTCCGAAAGGCGCTGCCCGTCGAACCTCAGCACCTCGGCGCCCGCGGGCGGTGGTGGCAGCTCGCCCTCGAGGGCACGATCGGCCAGCGCCGGGTCGAAGTTCCCTCGCGGACGGTCTTGCGGCGTGCCGTAGACGTCGGGGTGGGCTGCGTCGACGGCCTCGAGAATCACCTCGTCGAGCGCTTCCATGTCGTAGGGGCAGAGAAGCCGAAAGTCGACGTCACGCGAGAAGGCCGAGTTGATTAGGGCCTCGTGGCGGGCGCATTCCTCGAGCTCGACCTCGGAGCGGCCGTGCCAGACGGGCTCGCCGATCCCGCGGGCAGCCCTCGCCAGACCCGCCTCGCGAACGGCGAATTCCCCCCAAGCGGAGAGGATCGCGCCTGGGTTTCGGCCCAGTCGCGTCATGTCGACGAGGGCGACGTCGCCGGCGTCGGCGCCGAGCTCGGCGCGGAGAGCCCGCAGGTTCCACGGCGTCGTCGCCACCATCACCGCCTCGTCGCGCTCGCGCCCGTCGCGCACGAACGCGGCTGCGCCGTCGGCGAACTCGCCGGCGCCCTCGTAGAGCCAGGCCTCGTGGCGAAACCCGTTGCCCTGGGTCCCGCGACAGCCCCCCGGCACAGCTCCCGGCTCGGCGTTCATAGCTCCTCCACCGCAGGGCGGGTCGGAGCAGCGAGGTCGTCAGGCATGGTTCGCATTTGTCGAGCTGAGGTTCGCGCCGGCGTTGATGCCGGCGCACGGCGAACGACAGGCGTGGCAAATGCTACCCCCTGGGACGGCATCGATCAGTCGCCACGCGAGATCGCCACCCCAGGCGCTTGGCGCTACGGGCAGCGCGTGGAGCTGACCCCGATCGCGCGCTCAGCGAACTTCGAAGCGGTTCGCGTTGCGCCCGCTCTCGAAGACCGACTCGGTGTTCTCGGCGAGGTCTGTGGCGCGGGAGTAGACGGTGTAGTCCTTGATATTCGTGCCCTGGCTCGGCTTCAGCGCGGCGCCCAGCTCGTAGCTCCAGGTCTCGGTTCCAAGGGCGTCGACGAATGACCTGGTCGCGCAATCCCCGGTGGAGAACGACCCGCCGTCCCACCAGGCGCATGCGCCGCTGACCTTGCGGCGGCGCAACGCGATCTCGACCGAGCCAAGGCCCGCGCCGGCATCGGTTGCCAGTCCCTTCAGCGTGCCGATCTGCGCGGCACGGTAGGTCTGCCGGTGGTCGGGCTTCGTGATGGTGCTGAGCGGAGCGGTCACGTCCGGGCGGAGTCGCAGGAGGAGCCAGTCGCCCGTAGTGAAGACGGCGCCCGGCTGTGTGCGGCCCGCGACCACGACGTCGTTGTCGGTCAGCGCGTTGCCGTCGTCGACCACCGCCAGGGCCGAGGCCTCCTCGCCTCCCTCCGGCGACTCGCGGTTGACCACGACCCGGCCGTCGCCGCCGAAGGCGGTATCCAGTTGGCCGCCCCCGAAATAGCGGGCGACTCCGATCGCCTGGTCTCCGTCGCTTGCGCTGAGGGTGCCGGTGACCACGTAGCGCGAGCCGTCGATCACCACATCGGCAGCCCCAGCGTTGACGACGCCCGGACCGAACGCGGTCGTCACCAGCCCGTCGCCGTCGAAGCTGGAGTCGAGCTTGCCATCGGCCTGGTTGTAGCGAGCGAGGCCCCAGCCCGGTCCCGATGCGCCACCCACCGCAAGGACCTTCCCCGCGCTGACCGCCAGGTCCCGGATGTCGCTGTCGGTGTCGGTGACGACGATCCCGTTGCCGCTGCCGCTGCCGCTGCCGCCGTCGCCGTCGAACTCCGCATCGAGGGTGCCGTCGCCGCCATTGAGCCGGACGAGCGCGTAGCCCGCCGGACCGTCGCCGGAAGGGAACCCGAAGCCGGCGGCGAGCACGTCACCGTCGTCGAGCAGGTCGATGGCCAGCGCCGCGTCGTATCCGTCGGGACCCGTGATGTCGATCGTGACGACGCCGTTGCCGACACCCGTTGGGCCGTCGAAGGTCGGGTCTAGATCGCCGTCGGCCTCCAGCCTGACCAGGGCGAAGTTCGATTCAAGAGTTGGGTCGGCCGGGTAGGCGGACCCTGCGGTGGTGACCCGGCCAGAGCCGTCCACCACGACGGCGTTCGCCTCGTCATCGTTGTCGGGTGTGACGTCGACGAGCACGATCCCGTCGCCGCCAAAGCCTCCATCGAGGTCGGCGTTGTCGTCCAGGCTGCCGTCGGCCTCGTACCGGACGATCGCCGTCTCGTCGTCGCTCGTCGGGCCGGCAGGCCGGCTGACTCCCGCCAGCACGATGGCGCCGTCGCCTTGGACGGCGAGCGCGAATGCGATGTCCGATCCGGCGTTGCCGCTCACGTCGGTGGTCACGATCCCGTCGCCCCCGCCGAACCCGCCGTCGAGCGTGCCGTCGTCGTTGTAACGGGCGAGCGCGAAGTCACGGCTTCCGGCCGTCGTGGTCATGAACCCGGCGACCAGAAGATCCCCGTTGGCAAGGCGGACCATGTCCTCTGCCGAGTCGTTACTCGAGCCCTGACCGTCCGTGGTCACGATTCCGTCCCCGCCGAAATCGGGATTCAGCTCATACGCCGGTGCCGAGGAAGCCGTGAGGGTCACGAGCGCGGTGAAGATGGCCGCGCCGGCCAGCTTGGCGCGGCGTGACGCGAGCCCTCCAGCCTCAGGTGTTCGCATCAGTTCCACTTCCCCGGAGGCACCACCTTAGGCCAGCCGCGGCGCCGGGTCAACCCGCCCTCGGATGGGATTGCGTCGGCATCGGCCCCTGGCAGACTGCGTCGCTTGAGAGGAAAAGACCCCAGCCGTCGAAGCTGGGCATGTGCGGCTGATACTCGGTACCTGGGCGTTCATCATCTGCGGCGGCCCGTAGGCCAAGAAGGCCGATAACGGGGCTACAATGACTCTCGTAATGGCTCTTTGCCGCTGCGCGAACCTCGCGCCGGCCGCACGTCTCGCCTAGCTAGCTCTCGGCGATCGCACGGGCAACACTCAGCGACGGACGCCAAACCGAAAGCCGATGGGACGCCTTCGCGAGAAGCCCAACGGAAGAAGGAGGGTCCAGATGTCCACCACGGATGGCCACGAAATCTTCCGTGAGGACCGTGATGGCAGCGCCCTCGTCCGCGACGCCACGAGCATGGCGCGGGCCGTCGCGGCAGAGGCCCGGACCGACGAAGCGGCGCGGCGCGACCACGACGCGACCCTGCGGGACCTAGCCGCCCAGGCGTGCGACCTCACAGCCGAGGCGCTCGACCGGGCTTCAGCTGAACAGGAGCGCGACGATGATGCGCGAGTGCTCCCAGGCGACCGAAAGCTTCACGACGCGGCGCTGGTGTATGTCGGCCAGATCCGTGAGAACACGGCCCAGATTCGGCGCCGGGCTGCCTGCGACCGCGCGACCTCGGCCAGGGATCGAGAGCGTGCCGCGCAGGATCGTGCCCAGGCCGTACTTGACCTCGAGGGGGCGCAGGCCGAGCTCCGCCATGCGCGCATCGCCCTGCGCGCATCGACGAGCTGACAGGGGCCTACCAGCGCGGCATCGGCCTGGTCGCGCTGAAGAAGGAAGTGGACTTCAAGCTGGCGCCGCGAGGCTCAGTTGCGCTGGCCGCGAACGCGGAAGTAGCTGTGCAGGTACTCGTAGCCGCAACCGTTCTCATCGCGCCAGCTGGCTGAGGGATAGACGCTCAGCTCGCGGTTCACGCGCGCTCCGAAGCGAAGCTGCCACGCCTCGATCTCCCCCGTCGCGTCGCGGCGAGGAGAGAGCACGGCCTCCTTCTTGAGGTTCCCGTTTCCGTTCGCGCCGTAGGTCTCGACAAACGCCTCGACCGGGCGGTGGGCCGTCGCGTAGACGACCTTCATCCGATGGCGCCCCGGCCGAACCGTCAGCGGACGCGGCCTCCCAGGGGCGGGATCGATGGCGAGCATCGGACAGGGCTGGATCGAGCCGGGTCGTCCAAACCACTCACCCATGGATACGGAGCTCGAATTGACCTCGTCGCCAACCTCGAGGGTAACCCGGGGAGGAACGTGCCCTGTCGCGCCGGCATGCGGGGCGAACCCCACCAGCCCGGCGACCACGAGCGAGAGCGCTCCAGCCAGCCTTCTCACGGCACCGCCGGCGATCCGTTGCGCTCCGATGGCTCACCTCCCATGGGCCCAGCCTAAGGGCCATCGATCTCGGGCGTCTGCGACATGGGTCACACGCCGCCGAGCACGGTCATGAGCGTCTTTCGTGCGTGGCGGCCGGGTGCCGCTCAGTCGAAGCCGAGCTCGACCGCGGAGATCGTGAGGTCCCTGATCACGAGGTCCTTGCCGTCGGGTTGGTGCTCGCGGCATTCGAAGCCGACCGTGTGGTTGCCGGCGGTCAGGTTCATCACGTCTACCACCGGGACACCCCCGTGCGAGAAGTCGGAATCGTCCTCGCTCGAGAGCCAGATCGTGTCCGACTTGGCGTTGCCGTCAAGCGTCGTGCGGCACTCCCCGTTGGCGTTGACGTCGCCGTCGGTGCCCATCGCGTAGGCCCAGCTGACGCTTACCTCCATCGGCCGTCCGAGGGTGAAGGCGATCTCGTCGCAGACGATGAACGTCTCGTTACCCGGATCGCAGTTGGCGTCGTAGGAATCGTGTCCATCGAGCGTCGCCAAGGTCGACTCGTTGATGTCCGAGCCCGTGAGACCGCTGACGTCGGCGCCGGTCAGGGAGTCATTGAGGACGTCGGTCCCGGTCAGCGAGCCGTTGACGACCTCGCTTGCCGCCACCGAGTCGGGAGCGAGATCCTGTCTCGCGAGCCCACCGCCGACGAGGGTGTCGTCGCGGACGTCGATGCTCCTGACCTGATCGTCGATGATGTCGCCCGAGTTGACGGTGTTCTGCCCCTCGAGTGCGTAGGCCGTACCTCCCGTCAGGACGAGAAAGGTCGCGAGCATCCCCCAATGGTGCTGCCGGACATAGGCGCGGGCTCGGACTGACACTCTGTCTCTCCCCAGTTCTCTCGTCGTCGGCGAGGCGCGAGGGATCGTAGTCGCTCGCGTGGCGGGCGGCAACAGGTGCCTCCGCGGTCCGCGGTCGGCGTAGTGTCCTGCCGAGTACTAGGCGGCGCGCCCGCGGGCGCCCCGGGCAACGAAAAGGGACCCCGGTGGGGTCCCTTTCGTGTGAACGTATGTGAGTCGGCTCAGGTCTTGCGCTCGAGGTCCGCGACCTCGTCGGCCTTCTGGTCGGCCTTCGATTCGGCGTGGTCGAGCTCGTCCTTCTTCTCGCCCTTGCGCTCCTCCCGGAGCCCTTCGCGGCGGGTCTCGTCGTCGCCGGTGATGTCGCCAACGGCCTGCTTGGCCTTGCCCGTGATCTTGTCAGTGATGCTCATCGTCATTTCCTCCTTGGTTGGTGCTGAGGAAGCGTCTACCCGGCGGGTTGCGGCCTAACCGGTCGCCTGCTCGGACCACCCGTTTTGGGCTACCCCAAAAGGGGGTGCAGATCTGGGGGCGATCCCGGGGGGGTCGCCGCTCACGGCGCCGCGGCGCCGGTTCGGTCCCGCGGGTGGTGGCAGGCGGCCCAGTGGTCGTTGCCGTGGTCGATCAGCTCCGGCTCCACCTCGGCGCAGATCTCGGTCGCGCGGGGGCAGCGCGTGTGGAAGCGGCAAGCCGGCGGCGGGTTGGCCGGGCTGGGCACGTCACCCTCGAGCACGATGCGCTTCCGGGCGCGGTTCTCGCGTGGGTCGGGAATGGGGACCGCGGCGAGGAGGGAGAGCGTGTACGGGTGGATCGGGTTCGCGTAGACCTCGTCGGCGGGGCCGATCTCGACGATCTTGCCGAGGTACATCACGGCGATGCGGTCGGAGACGTGGCGAACCACCCCAAGATCGTGCGCCACGAAGAGGTACGTGAGGTCGAACTCCTCCTGGAGGTCCTCGAGCAGGTTGATGATCTGCGCCTGGATCGAGACGTCAAGCGCCGAGACCGGCTCGTCGGCGATGATCAACCTCGGCCGGAGAGCCAGCGCACGCGCGACGCCGATGCGCTGGCGCTGCCCGCCCGAGAACTCGTGCGGGAAGCGGTTGTAGTGCTCGGACGCGAGGCCGACCCGCTCCAGTAACTCCTCGACCTGGCGCCGCAGCTCCGAGCCCGAGGCGACGCCGTGAAACCGCATCGGCTCGCCGACGATCTGACCGACGCGCTTGCGGGGGTTGAGCGACGCGTAGGGATCCTGGAAGATCATCTGCATCTGCCGGCGAAGGGGGCGGAGCTCGCGCCGGCTCATGCCGGCGATCTCGGTGCCCTCGAAGCGGACCGACCCGGAGGTGGGCTCGAGGAGCTGGAGGACCGTCCGGCTGAGCGTCGACTTGCCGCATCCCGATTCGCCCACGAGTCCCAGGGTCTCGCCCTTGGCGAGCGTGAACGAGACGCCGTCGACGGCCTTGACGCTGCCGACATGGCGGTCGATGAGGACGCCGGACTTGATCGGGAAGTGCTTGACGAGGTCCGTGACCTCAAGGAGCTTCCCGTTGCTCGCGCCGTTCTCGTTCATCACGCGGCGGGCTCCTGGAGGCCGATCTCGCCCGTCTCCATCACCCGCAGGACCTTCTTCTGCTCGGGATCGAGCCAGCAGCGGTCGCGGTGCGCCCCGTCGCCCGTGCGGGCGTCGAGCGGCGGGATCTGGGAGCACTTGGAGAACTCGTGCGGGCAGCGGGGCCGGAAGTGGCAGCCCTCGGGTGGCGAGATGAGGGAGGGAGGCTGGCCCTTGATCTGCGCCAGCCGAGCGGTACGAGGCCGGTCGAGGCGGGCGATCGATCCCAGGAGGCCCCAGGTATAGGGATGCTGCGGGTCGTAGAAGATCTGATCCAGGGTCCCGGACTCGACGACCCGTCCCCCATACATCACGAGGACCCGGTCGGCGATCTCGGCGACGACCCCGAGATCGTGGGTGATGAGGACCGTGGCGACACCGAGCTCGGAGTTCAGGCGCTTCAGCAGCCGCAGGATCTGCGCCTGAATCGTGACGTCCAGGGCCGTGGTCGGCTCGTCCGCGATCAGCAGCTCGGGGTCGAGAGAGATGCCCATCGCGATCATCGCGCGCTGGCGCATCCCGCCGGAGAACTCGTGGGGAAACGCCCGAGCCCGCTCCTCGGGGTCGGGGATCCCGACCTGGCGCAGCAGGTCGACCGCCCGTGCCTGCGCCTGCTCCTCGGGCATGTCGTTGTGCGCCCGGATCTGCTCGACGATCTGGTCTCCGACCCGGTAGACGGGGTTCATCGAGCTCATCGGATCCTGGAAGATCATCGCGATGCGGTCGCCGCGGATCCCCTGCAGCTCCTCGTCGCTCGCCCCGATCAGTTCCGTCTCGCCCAGCCGGCCGCTGCCCGAGATCTCGGCGTTGGGGCTGCGTGTGAGGCCCATCAGCGTCATCGCGGTGACCGACTTGCCCGAGCCGGACTCGCCGACGATCGCCACCACCTCGCCCCGGCCGACCTCGAACGAGACCCCGTTCACGGCGTTCACCGTCCCCTGCTCGGTGCGGAAGCGCACCTGGAGATCGTCGACGGCGAGGATCGGGGCGGAGCTCACGCCGTGCTTTCCTCGAGCCGGATCCGCGGGTCGAGCATGGCGTAGACGATGTCGACGATCGCGTTGAAGAAGACGACGAAGAAGGCGCCGAACATGGTCACCGCCATGATCGGGGGCACATCGAGCTGGCCGATCGCGTCGGCCGCGTACTGGCCCACCCCCTGGAGGTTGAACACCGACTCCGTGAGGATCGCACCGCCCCCGATGACGACCGCGAAGTCGAGACCCCACAGGGTCACGACCGGGATCAGGGAATTGCGCAGGACGTGCTTCACGAGCACCTGGCGCTCGGAGATGCCCTTGGCCCGCGCCGTACGGACGAAGTCCTCATTCATCGTGTCGAGGACGTTCGAGCGCAGGACCCTGGAGTAGACGCCGATGAAGAGGATCGAGAGGGCGATCCAGGGCAGGAGCAGATGATGGGCCCACTCGAACGGGCTCTCGGTGAACTCCACGTAGCCCCCGTTCGGGAAGAGCTCGAACCCGAGGGCGTCCGACAGCTTGAAGCCCAGGTAGTAGTTCATCAGCGCCCCGATCCAGAACACGGGCATCGAGATCCCGATCAGCGCCAGGACGGTGAGTAACCGGTCTGAGACGTGCCCGGCTCTCATCGCCGTATAGAGGCCCAAGGCCACCCCGAACGCCATCCAGATGATGGCCGCGCCGATCGCCAGAGCCAGTGTGCGCGGCAGGCCCTTCCAGATCTCCTCCGTGACGCTGAGCTGCGTGAAGTAGCTGATCATGTCGCCGGTGAAGAGCTTCTTCATGGTCGTCGCGTACTGGACGTAGACGGGCTCGTCGAAGCCCCACTCCACGCGGATCGCCTCGATATTCGATTCGGTCGGCTGCTTGCCGGCGATCCGCACCGCCGGGTCGCCGTTCGGCAGGACGTTGAAGATCGCGAAGACCAACACCGAGACGGCGAACATCACCAGGAACATCGAGACGAGCCGCCTGACGACGAATCGAGTCATCAGTGATCGATCTTCAGCTTCGCTCGCGGGTCGAGGGCGTCACGGACGCCGTCGCCGAAGATGTTGAGAGAGAGCACCGTGAGTACGAGCATCGCGCCGGGCACGATCGCCAGGTGCGCCGCCGAGACGATCCGCTCGACGCCGTCGTCGATCATCGACCCCCAGGATGGGGACGGGGGCTGGACTCCGGCCCCGAGGAATGAAAGCGCCGCCTCGAGCAGGACCGCGTTGGCCACGAGCAGCGGGAAGAAGACGATCAGGGTGGTGACCACGTTCGGGAGGATCTCGGTGAACATGATCCGCAGCGGCCCCTGCCCCTGGGCGCGTGCAGCCTCGACGTACTCCTTCTCCCTCAGCGCCAGGACCTCGCCCCGGATTGGGCGCGCCAGGTACGGCACATACACGATCGCGATGATGAAAATCGGGATCAGAAGCGAGTTGCCGGCGATCTCGACCGGCCCGACCTTGAGGCCGTCCTCCGCGAGCGCGGTGCCGAGCGCGATGCCCAGCAGGATCACCGGGAACGCCCAGATCACGTCCAGCAGCCGCGATAAGGCGCTGTCGACCCACCCCCGGGAGTAGCCGGCCAAGAGCCCGATGATCATCCCGAGAAGCGTCGTGATGATCGCGGCGGCCATTCCGATCAACAGCGAGTTCCGCCCCCCGTAGAGGAGCCGCACCAACACATCGCGCCCACTCGAGTCCGCGCCCAGGAAGAACTCCTTGTTCCACGTCGGACCGATCGGAATCCCCTCGAAGCTGACGATAAGGACCTCCTCGCCGCCCTTCTCGACGGTCTCCGACCCTCCCGGCTGCTCGTCGTAGCTGCGCCCGGCGATGTTGGACCAGACGGGCGCGGCGAGGCAGGCGAAAACCAGCAGGACGAAGACGCCGCCGGCCGCCAGCGCGGTGCGGTTGCGGCGCAGGCGCCGCGCGGCGAGACGGTACGGGCCGGCGCCGCTGAGTCCGGCCTTCCGTTCCTCGGCCGTGAGCTCGACCTCGAGCGAGGGCGAGAACTCGGACCCGCCACGGTCCGGACCGAGCGCCCCGTCCCTAGCAGCCACCCGTGCTCACACCTTCCTGGTCAGACTCGGCGATTGGCCATCTCCGGACCCACCGTGTCAACGAGAGCGGGGCGCCGGCGGCGCCCCGCTTCTCAGTCGTCTCCGGCTACTCCGTGAGCTGCCAGCTCGAGTAGTCGTTGAAGTACACCGCGTGGAACTCCGCCGAGTCGAAGTCGACCCTGTCTGACAGGAACAACGAGAGCTTGCGGTGTCCGTACGGCGCGATGTAGGACTGCGGCGGCGAGATCATGTACTCGTCCAGCGCCGCCCACTCCTCCGCGGCTGCCTCCGTGTCCGTCTCCAGGCTGAGCCGGTCGATCTCGTCGCCGATCTTCTTATCGTCGACGTTGCCGTAGTTCTGGTTGTTCGTCGGCTGAATCGAGTCCGGGTCCACCAGGAAATAGAAATTGAGCGGGTGCGGGAAGTCCTGGAACCAGTTGGTGAAGCCAGTCTGGGCTTCCGTCTTCGCGTTCCCGACCGTCTGGAAGTAGACGCCGCCGTCGAGGATCTTCGGGGTCGCATCGAGCCCGATGTCGTTGAGCATGTCGGCATAGGCCTCAGTGACCTTGTCGGTCGGGGCGTCGTTATTGCCCCAGACCGTCACCTTCTCGCCCTCGGCGCCGGCCTCCTTGATGAGCGCCTGCGCGCCCTCGATGTCTGGCGCCTCGTTGGGGTTGCCGTACGGGCATTCCTCGACGTCGAACGCCTCGTCGTAGCCGGGCATGCCGGGCGGCAGGAACGAGCAGCCCGGGGCCAGCTCGCCGGCGAACAGCTTCGCCAGGGCCGGCTTGTCGATCCCGAGGTTGACGGCCTCGCGAACGAGCGGGTCGTCGAACGGCGGCTGCTGCAGGTTCATGAAGAAGTAGTACGTGGAGGTCGTCGTGAACTCCTCGTAGCGCTGCTCCTCGGTCCCGTCGGGGCCGACCTGCTCGTTGACCGTCGGCTTCAGGTCAGGCGAGGGCGGGTCCTGCATGTAGTCGAGCTCGTTGTCGAGCACGTCCTGCGCCTGCTGATCGATGTTCTTGATGATCTCGACCGTGATCTTGTCGATGTGAGCCGGCGGGATGTCCTCGCCGAGGTTGTTGTCCTCGAAGCCGTCCACCTTCTCCATCACGAACTCGCGGTTCGGGACCGATTCGGTTACCTCGTAGGAACCGACGCCCGGAGGCGGGTCCTCGGTGAGGTTCTTGAACGGCGTGTCGCCGGGCACCAGGCCCGCGAACCACATCGCCAGCACGTTGGAGAACGACGAGTCGGCCTCGGTCAGCGTGATCGTGATCTCGCCGGTCTTGTCGTCGGTCTCGATCCCGGAGATGTCGCCCTCCGGGTCGCCCTTCTCGACGTACTCGGGGGCACCCTCGATCACCTCGTAGAAGGCCGCTCCGCCCGACTCGAGGTTGAGCACCCGCTGGATCGTGTGCTCGAAGTCGGAGGCGACGACGTCGCTGCCGTCGGAGTACTTGAGCCCGTCGCGGAGCGTGAGCTTGTACTCGAGGCCGTCCTCGGAGATCTCGGGGAGGTCCTCGGCCAGGCCGGGGATGAGTTCCGCGCCGGAAAGGCCCTCCTCGTGGGGGTAGGTCAAAAGCGGCGTGTACACCAGCCAGAGAGGCTCAATGCCGTTGACCGTGTAGGTCAGCGCCGGGTCGAGGTAATCCGGCTGTGAGGTCTGCGAGATCGTGATCTCGCCGCCCTCGACCGCTTCACCGCTTCCGCCGCCGCCATCGTCGTCGCTGCCGCAGGCCGCGATGCCGATCGTGCCGCCGGCGAGGACGAGCGCGCTCAGCGCACCAAGGGCCCTGCCGCTTGCACGAGACCTGACTACCTCTCTCAACTCTGTACCTCCTCCGGCCAGTATCCCTCGGCCGGAACTCCCGATAACAGTGCCGATCGGCACGTTACTCCTTCCTGGGAGCCCCTAGTTTCCCGGCGACGGGAACTGGGTGCGCATCATCGCGTCCCAGGTCCGGTCGCTCACCAGGCGGCGCTGGGCGATGGCGAGGTGGGCCGAGGGGGTCACGCGGTAGCGCGGGCGCGGCCGCCGTGAGGTGAGTGCCTTCTCGATCTTCGCGGCCACGGCCTCGGGGCCGGCGCCGAGCCTGGCCAGCGGCCCCTCGTCGTAGATGCCGGCGGTGGCGGCGGCGACGTGGGCGTTGAACTCCGCGTAGGGCCCCTCGTCCTCGGTGCCCTCGGCGATCGAGGAGACCGCGGCGTTGCCGAACTCCGTCCTGATCAGGCCGGGCTCGATGCAGACCACGTGCACGCCGAAGCCGCGCAGCTCGAAGCGCATCGCGTCGGAGATCGCCTCCACCGCGTACTTCGTGGCGTGGTAGATGCCGCCTCCGGGGAATGTCAGGCGCCCGCCCATGGAGGAGATGTTCACCACCCGTCCCTCGCCGGCCGCTCGCATCGCCGGCAGCACCAGCTGGGACATGCGGATCAGCCCGAAGACGTTCGTCTCGAACTGCCGGCGCACGGAGTCCATCTCGACGCTCTCGATCGCCCCCGACTGGCTGTAGCCGGCGTTGTTGACGAGCCCGTAGACCGGGCCCGCCGCATCGACGGCAGTCCGCATGGAGGCCTCGTCGGTGACGTCCAGCGCCAGCGTCTCGCACCCCGCCTCGGCGAGGTCGGCCAGGGTCTCGGGCCGGCGGGCGGTGGCGATGACCGACCAGCCCTCACGGGCCAGGTGCAGGGCCGATTCGCGGCCGATACCGGTCGAGCATCCCGTGATCAGCACGCGCCTGCCGTCGCTCATCTGCCATCTCCTCCGTCGCGGTTGTGGTCAGGCTATCCCGCGGCGGTGGAGCCGGTCGGTCTCACTAGAGTGGGCGGGCGATGCGCGCGGTCACCTTCCAGGCTCCCGGCGAGGTCCGCGTGGACGAGCGGCCCGAGCCCGAGCTGGAGGGTGCCGGTGACGCCGTCGTTCGAGTCGAGGCGACCGGCATCTGCGGCTCGGACCTCCACATCTTCCACGGCAGGGTCGAGATCGAGCCCGGGTTCGTGATCGGTCACGAGTTCGTCGGGACGGTTGCGGCCGTCGGCGCGGACGTGACGAGGGTCGCAGAGGGCGACCGCGTGATCGGCACCTACAGCACCGCCTGCGGCGAGTGCTTCTTCTGCTTGCGCGAGGACTTCCACAAGTGCGATGAGGGGCGTGTGTTCGGTCACGGCGCGACATTGGGCTCGCTGCAGGGAGCCCAGGCGGAGCAGGTGCTCGTGCCGCACGCCAATCTCACGCTCCGCGCCGTGCCGGAGGGCCTCTCCGACGACGTCGCGCTGTTCGCCGGCGATGTGATGGGGACGGGTTATCACGCGGTCGTCGAGAGCGGGCTGGAGGAGGGCGGGACCATCGCCGTGCTGGGGCTGGGTCCCGTCGGCCTGTGCGCGGTCCAGGCCGCTCGCGCCGCGGGGGCACGGACGGTGATCGCCGTCGACACCGTGGCCGACCGCCTGGCTATGGCGGAGGCGTTCGGCGCCGAGGCCGTTCACCTCACCGAGTCGGACGTGCGTGGAGCGGTCAAGGCGGCGACGGAGGGGCGTGGGGTGGACGTGACGGTCGACGCGGTCGGGCATCCCGACGCGCTCGAGCTGGCCTGCCGGATCACGCGCAAGGCGGGGACCGTCTGCGCCATCGGGGTCTACGCCGAGCGCCTGGAGCTGCACATGGGCATCGTCTGGATCAAGGCGCTGACGCTGAAGACAGGACACGCCAACGTCATCAAGCACGTCGATCCGGTGCTCGAGCGCCTCGCCGACGGCACCCTCGACCCCGCGCCGCTCGTGACCCACCGCATGGGCCTCGACGAGGCGCCCGAGGCCTACGGGATCTACGACCGGCGTGAGGCGCTCAAGATCCTGCTCGCCCCGTAGGGCGGCTAGGCCAGATCGCCCTCGCCGGCCGGATAGGCGAGGGTCACGTGGGCGCGGGCGACGGCGAGGAAGTCGCGGTCGTCGCTGTGGCCGTTGCCGTTGATCGGCCCCACGATGGCGTTCGAGAGCGGGACGAACTGGTCGTCCCCGCGGTTCAGATAGTCGGAGAGGCGACTGCGATAGCCCTCGCGGGGCAGGTGCAGATCGCCGGTGATCCGGTGATGCTCGGTTTCGAGCACGATTCGTTCGACGCGCATTTCCATGCCCCCCTTATATCGGCCGCGACCCCGCCACCTTGAGACCCTCAATGCGCAAGCCGCGTGGGGGCCGTCCTGTTTGGTCCACCCCACGGGTCGGTAGGGCAGGACGCTCCTCGGGGGACCGGCGCGCGGCCGCCGGTCGCGGCGTAGCATCAGCGGTGTGTTGAAGGGGATCGCGATTAGCCTGCTCGCCGCCGCCGCGATCGTCGCCGCGGTGCCGGCACCGGCCTCCGCACAGGTCTCCTACCCGGGCATCGCGTGGAGCGATCTGCTGCCGCCCGTGGCCAGTCCGGGCCAGCAGCGCCCCGAGGGCGTGGCGCACTGCCGCACGCCCGGCCTGCGCTGCGTCAACAGCGCGCTGCGGCGCCTGCGAGTGGCGCGCGACCGCTTCGGATGCGATCACCGTGGCGTCTTCGCCACCACCTACATGACCCTCACCCGCGTCTTTCGCGGGATGATCATGGACGACCCCGGCATGGTCCGCTACCGCGAGTACCTCTTCGTCGAGGACGCCCTGTTCGTCAACTTCTACTTCCGCGTGCTGCGGGCGTGGGAGCGGGGCGACCCGGTGCCGCAGGCGTGGCGGATCGCGCTGGAGACGGCCGAGTCCGGCAGCGTCTACGGGGCCCAGGACATGCTCCTGGGGATCAACGCCCACGTCCAGAACGACATGCCGTTCGTGATCGCGGCCCTCGGGGTGAGAACGCGCGAGGGCCACACGCGAAAGCCCGACCACGACGCCGTGAACGCGGTGCTCACCAGGGCATACGAGCCCGTCGTGGCGGCGGTCCGCAAGCGCTTCGACCCCTCGCTCGATCTCACCAACCCGTCCCAGGTGCCGATCGACGACATGGCGGGGCTCGAGGCCGTCCGCGGCTGGCGCGAGATGGTCTGGCGCCATGCCGAGCAGCTCGTGAACGCCGGCACGCCGGCCGAGCGTGGCCAGGTGGCACAGCGGATCGAGGCCTACGCCGGGCTCACCGCGCAACTCATCGCGGCCATGCCGGCGCCCGGCTACCGCGCCCAGCGCGACGCTTACTGTCAGTCGCAGCTAGGCGGCTGATCTCCGGCGTTGCGTCCAAGCGGGCGCCGCTCGGCGGTCACTAGCATTCCCCGCTCGCTTGACTGGAATCGCGCACAAGATCGAGGCCGTGCTCGTGATCGCGGGCCTGATCATTGCGCTCACGTACGTCGGCGACGGCACCAAGCGCACCTCGGTGCCCTGGCTGCTCGGCCTCTCCGAAGCCCAGGCCGAGAAGCGCCTTGACGAGCGCGCGCTGGAGGCGGAGGTGCTGCGGCGCCCGCGCGGCGCCCAGAAGCTGCCCCAGCGCTACCGGGTGAACGGCCAGATCGTCTTCCAGGACTACCGCGGCGGGATCGTCCTGCCCACCGGCAGCAAAGTGCGGGTGATGGTCTACGAGTCGCGCCGCGACCGGCGCTCGCGGTAGCTCACGCAGAGCCGAAGGGTGGCCTCGGTGCGCTCGAGGCCTTCGATCGCCGCGCTCTCGTCCACCGGCATACTCCGCGCCCCGCGGCGCGCGGAGATACTGGTGGTGCAATCGATTCGACGGAGGCTTGGATGACCGGCAAGGCGGACTTCACGGACGAGGAGTGGGAGCAGGTGCTCGAGGGCCCGCCGGCGGCGGGCCTGCTCGTATCGATCGCCGAGCGCGGCGGGACGTTCCGCGAGGCGTTCTCCATCGCCAAGGCCTACGGCGAGGCGGCGAAGCATCACGGCGGCAGCGAGCTGATGGACGAGGTGCTCGCGACCAAGCCGAAGGTGGATCGAACGCGCCACGGTGACGTCGGCGAGCTGCGCGAGCACTCGCTCACCCACCTGCGCTCGACGATCGCGCTGCTGGAGTCCAAGGCGACGAGCGAGGAGGTCGAGGGCTACCGCGGCTTCATCCTCGCCGTCGCGGAGCGGGTGGCCGCCGCGAAGGAGGAGGGCGACGCGCCGGTGAGCGACGCCGAGCAAACCGCGATCGGCGACGTCGCCGTCGCGATCGGAAGCCCAGCCCCGGAGTAGGCGCCGTTCAGGCGGCGATGGTCAGGATCAGCGCCGCGACCAGGATGGGCACGGAGGCGGCGGCCACGCCGACCCCGAATCGCAGCAAGCGGCCGTCGGAGCGACTGATGCCCGCCGCGGCCGCGGCGCCGCCCGCGACCATCGTCCCACCGTAGAGCGCGAGCAAAAAGACAGCCATGGCTGTCCTGAACTACGCAGGCGCCCTGGCCCTGGACCACTCGGACTTGTGCTCGCGCTTGGCGGCCTGGTAGGTCGCGAGCGCTTCAGCCGAGTCGACGTCCCCAAGGGTGGGATGCCAGGGCACCAGGCCCTGCGCGGCCTCGACCCCGAAGCGCTTCGCCAGGACCGAGCCCAGCGCCTTGACTTTCATCTCGCCGAAGCCGGGAAGCCCGGCGGGTGGCTGCCGATCCTAGCCCCAGACCACGGTTGTCGGCTGAGGCACCCTCAGCGACCCTCAGATGACAACGGAGCTCGGGGGTGGCCCGGGGGCAGCCCACAGCCCATTGGGGCTCAGGGGCGCCCCATCGCGATCGACTGCTCCCAGGTTCCGCGGTCGAAGAAGGGCAGCTTGGGGGCTGCTCCGGCTCCCTGGGCGCCGACGGGATACAGCCGGCGCTTCTCCCGGAACGCGGCGACGTCCTTGGTGCCGAAGCGCGTCTCCAGCGCGGCGAAGGTCCGCTTGGCGGCCCTGGCGTATTCGCGCGCGCCGAGCTGGCGCAGCGCCGCCACCTCACCGTTCGAGCTGTCGAACATGTGCGAGCGGCCCGGCTCGCCGGCAAGCCGCGCGGAGCCCTGACCGAGCCTGCGCAGGAGTATCGCCTCGGCGCGGTCCTTGAACTCCTCCCAGATCGCAACCCCGGGATCGACCGTGCCGTTCGCGTCGGTCTGGTGGTAGCTGCCGTTCCACGCGGACAGAGCCGCCAGCACGGCGCGCCCGCCCGCGTCGGTCAGCCCGCGGGCCGCGCGCAGCTTCGCCCGGTCGCGGAACGGGAACTGCTGCGCGGTGGTGCCCGAGGTCCGGACGATGGCGGTCGAGCGCGCGTAGCTCGGATTCCGGGCGACCCGCCCGACGAGCTTGCGCAGGAGGCGTACGCGGTGAAGCGGCCCGGTGGAGCGCTCGCTCGCCTCCGCGTCGCCGTTGGTCCAGCCCGCCGAGGGGACGTTGTTCCAGTTCGCCAGCCAGCCCGCTGCCGGATCGATCACGCGCGGGGTCTTGGAGCGCGGCAGCAGGCCGCGCCATTCCGCCCTGCCGTTGCCGGGGAAGGGCAGGCGCTCGTCCCAGCGCTTCGCGCGGAGCGGATGCAGACCGGGATGCCAGTAGCCGATGTGGCCGCGATCGTCGGCGGCGATCACGTTCTCGTTCCAGGTGACCTCGCTCATCGCCTCGTCCACGTCCGCGATCGAGCGCGCCTTGTTCAGCATGTCGATGCCCACGATCGTCTCCAGCTCGCGGTCCCAGATCGCGTATCGGCGCGCGAGCGCGAGATCGTCCCCCGTGTGCTGGACGGGCCCGTGGACGGTGCGGCAGATCCGCTCGGTCGTCGCGCCCGCCGGTGGAGCGCCGCTGGGTCCGCCGTTTGAGATCAGGTCCCTCAGGCCGCCCGGCAGGTCGGTCGGCGGCGTCTTCCAGGTGAATGTCTCGTCGCGACAGTCCATCTGGCGCTCGGCGCCCTTGAAGCGGTAGGTCTCGGGCCCCGTCAGCTTCTCGACGAACAGGTCGTCCTCGTCGGAGAGGCCTGAGGTGAAGCCCCACGCCACGTCGCCGTTGTGCCCGATACCGATCAGCGGCACCCCCGCGGCGCTGACGCCGTGGATCCGTGGCATCTCGGGCGAGTGAAGCTCGAACTCGACGAAGAGCTCCGGAATCGAGTAGCCAAGCTGGGGGCCGTTGAACAGGTAGGCGCGCCGGCGCTCGGGGTCCGAGATCGCCCACATGAACGAGCCGCCTGGGCTGGGGAGAATGGAGCGCAGGCCGGCCCCGGGGTCGCCGCCCGCCGCACGGGCCGTCTTGGGGATCTGCTCCGCGGTGTTCTCGAGGCCGCTGAGGTCGTTTCGGGCGAGGAACCTGCGGCTCCTGCGAAACCCCCTGCGCTCGTCGGCCCGCGAGCGCCCCGGCTGCGCCTTGAAGACGCCCTCGGAGCGGGGGACCGTGCTCAGCGCACCCTTCGTTCGCACCGGCAGCAGACGCTCGAACGACCGCGGGCCGGCCTCGGCGAGCGCGAGCGCGTTCTCGAGCTCGGCGCCGTCGCTGGAGGGGACCGTGCGCGCGAGGAAAACGCCGACTCGGGCCGAGTCGCGCACGGTCCACTGGGCGATCGGCAGGGCGCTGAGCGCGACGAACTCGCCGGGCATGTCGCCCGGCGACGTCGTGACGTGGGCGATCCAGGCGTTGACGCCGTCGGCGTAGGACTGCGTGCGGTCCTGCAGGTCCTGCGGCATCGCCGCGATCATCTCGTCGATCTCGGCGTCCGTGTAGTAGTCGCGCCGGGCGATCAGGTCGTCGTCGAGGTAGCCCGGGCCCACGATCTCGGCGAGGCGCCCGGAGGTCGCCCGGCGGAACAGCTCGAGTTGGAACAGGCGGTCCTGGGCGACGGCGTAGCCGACCCCGAACCAGGCGTCGTCCTCGGTGTCCCCGTCGATGGTGGGAACGCCGAATGCGTCGCGTGAGACGGTGACCCCGGCCCGCGGCGTCTCGACGGCCCCCGGCTGGTTGAACTCGAACGAGCGGTAGTCGAAGTCGATGAAGCGCTGCGTCTGGTCGATCAGGTGCGGCGAGCCCGTGCCGTCCGCAAGGCCCGTGACCGAGACGAAGCCGCTCTGCCCGGGCGGCAGCACGCCGTTCGCCTCCAAGGTCGCGGCCTCGGCCGCACCGGCGCCCGCGAGCGTCAGCGCGAGCGCGGTCGACAGTGCTGCCGGGAGACCCCTCATGCAGACGGCGAAGCTACAGCCGCCGAGCCCTGGATGCGCCGGTTGCGAAGATTCGAGCGGGCGGGGTCACCTATACCGGCGAGCTTCCGGATGAACGGCTCGCTCCTCCCGGTACATGCGCAGTGCGTACTCGCCGGCGGGGTGTGCGCGAAGCTCACGTACCGTTTCCGCGACGTCCTCGGGAAAGTCCGCCGGTTGTGGCATCCGCACCGGATAACCCTCGGGTGGCAGGACCGCCGGCGATGCCATCGCGGCAAAAGCGAGGTCGGCGGCGGTCACGGAGTCCCCGACGATCCGCCCACCCACGGCGATCTTCTCGGCGACCTCGTCGAACTGCGATCGGACGGTTCCGGGGGCGGCATCCAGCTCATCCGGGGAGAGGTTCATCGCCTGGCGGATCGGCCGCTTCGCGAAGCGTGTGGTGATCCGCTGGAATCGAGCCTGGCCCTCCCCGAGGCCCTGCTCCCAGTACCGGCAGGCAAGACCAAGGTCGTTGATCAGATGCCGCCAGATGACCCTCCGCGAGGCAGGCCCGAGCTCGTCTGCGAATCGCCTGACGAGCGAGCGTGCTTCATCGCCCGCCGAGCCGTCCGGATAGAGCTCTCGTCCGGCGTCGGCGCGGCGTTCTCCATCGGGCGGGGAACCTACACCAGCCCTCGCGCTCTTCGTGGGCCGGTCGGTCGCAGCGCAGCTCGAGGCGGTTCGGGCCGGCTCGCCGGGCCCACAAAGCGGGAGCCTCCAGGTGGCACATCGGGTCGGCAGCATCTCCTAGGATTACGGGCATGCCTACAGAGCGGGAGAGGCGCTTGGTGCTCAATGAGGCGCTGTTTCGCGCCGCCAACGAGCGGGCGGCCGGGTGGGAGGAGCGCCACCAACTGGAGGGCATCGAGCTCTACCAATGCGAATGCGCGAACGTGGACTGTCGCGAGAAGGTTCCCTTGCGGCGAATCGACTACGAACGAGTCCGCGAAGATTCAACGCACTTCTTCATCGCTCCGGACCATGAGGTTTTGGATGTAGAGAGCGTCATCGAAAGGCACGAGGACTGGCTCGTGGTGCAGAAGAATCCCGAGGTCCAGGGAATCGCCGAAGCGACCGATGGCCGCACTCCCTAGGCAGGGGGGAGTTCGAAGGCGACGCGAATCGAGTGGTCATCTTTGACCCGCCAGCCCGACTACGTCGCCTTCGCTATGGCGGACCGCGTTGGTGATCAACTCGCTGACTACCGTCAAAAGGTCGCACTCACTCGCGCGGCGCTCATGAGCCCAAGCGTCCCGAGGGCGGTTCGGAGGCGGCGCCCTTCAGCGACGGCCTGAAAGCCGGCGTCTGCAACCAGCGAACCCAGCTCTCCGCGCGCGTTTACTCGTGTGCGTTCGATGCCATCAACGAGGCGGACGACGGTAAAGCCGATGGCCATCAGCGGATCGCTGGGCCTGGTGAAGTCGGCGATGTGAAGCTCCCCACCGGGGCGTAGAACACGGACGATCTCGCCAAGCGTCGTGCGCTTGTCGTCCGTGGTCAGGTGGTGGAAGAACAGCGTCGAGAGAATCCGATCGAATGACGCCGGTTCGTACGGCAGCTCAGTCGAGTAGCCGTGATCGAAGCCAACCTCGAGTTCGGCCTCGTCAGCTTTGGCGCGCGCCAGTTCGAGGATCTGCGGATCGCCGTCGAGGCCGACCACCTCGGCCTCGGGCACCGTGTCCTTGGCCAGGATGGCCAGGGTGCCGGTCCCACACCCGAGGTCGAGTACGCGCTGGCCGGGCTTGATGGCGGCCTGATCGAGAAGCTCGCGCTTGAAGCGAGTCTCGCGCATCGTGAAGCGGACGACGGGATCAAAGGCGCGGTTGAGAGCCGGAAAGCGCAGCGCCGCAACGTAGCCCTCGCGCTCGGTAGAGGTCATGGCAGCCCTACCCGTGTCGCAGCAGCCGCTTGACCGCGCCCATCAGCTCTTCGGTGCGTTCACCCTGCTCGCTCGCCTCAGCGCCGATCACGCAGTGCTGGGCATGGTCTTCGAGCAACTCAAGCGCCACCTTGTCGAGCGCGGCCTGGGCGGCGGTGATCTGTGTGACGATCTCGATGCAGTAGCGGTCGTCATCGACCATCTTCTCGATGCCGCGCACCTGACCCTCGATCCGTCGTACCCGCTTTAGGACAGCGTCCTTGTTGGCGGAGTAGCCGTGGCCGTTGGCGGTCAACCGGTCACCTCGCGAGTGAACTCGGCCGTGTGGACCTCGCCGGCGTGCTTGAACTGCAAGAAGAGGCGGTAGCGGCCCTCGCTCGGGAACTCGGTCATGAAGCGGATGCCGCCCGTTGACCCCGAGTCCTCACCGCCATGCTTTCCGGCCCCGCCCGCCGGATGGACGTGCAGGAAGGCCAGATCACCCTCCCGCAGAACAACCAGGTGGCCGTCGGCACCGAGGTACGGCTCGACCTCGACCGCCTCCCCGTTGCGAGTCACGTTGAACCCCAGCTCGCCCTCGAGCCCGGCCTGCGCCGCCTCGCCCTCGACGGTGACCTCGTATCCAGAGAGGGTCTTGGTCTCGGCCTCCTGTGCGGATAGCTCCTGATAATCGGCGCTGCCGTCCACGAGCAGGTCTTGGCCGAGCGTCAGGTTCTCGCCGTCGCGGTTGAAGTCGGCGAAGACGCGGTGGGCGCCAGGTTCGGGCAGGGTGATCTCCGTCGACCAGGTGCCGTCGCCGGCCATCTCCGGATGCAGGTGCTGGAAGCCGGTCAGGTCACGGCGAACGACGATGAGGTGCATCTGGCGCTCGTGCTCGACCTCAAAGTCTGTGACCGCTGAGCCATCCTCGTCGATGACGCGAAAGCTGAGTTCGGTCCGCTCGCCCTGCGGCAGCTCGGGCTGATCGAGCTCAACGCGCAGTCCGCCTTCATCAATGGTTACCCCTCGGACGGTGTCCGGGTCGCTGTCGGTTGCCATCGTCGTCTTTTCCGTGTTGTGGTCAGCACCTTCTTCGGTGGACATGGCGGCCTCCTCATGGCCTCCGTGTCCCTCGTCTTGCTCGCTCGTCGCGGCCTCGGCGACAAGGACCGTGCTGCCGAAGATCGCGGCAGCTACCAGGACGGTTCCGACCAGCCGCGGGGATGGCCCACCGTGGATGCCCGTGTTGTGAACGGCCACGTGTCCCTTGCCCCTCGAGATCAGCCAGCGGTTGACCGGTAGCGCGAAGAGGAAGGCGACGGCGAGCGCAAACGACAGCGCGCCCCAGAAGAGGACGTCCGACAGTCCCGACTCCATCGCCCCGGGAATGACGAGCATGATCGCGTTGTCGACGATCTCCATGACTGCGATCGAGAAGGTGTCCGAGGCAAGCGCGATCGGTATGACGGCGCCAAGGGCCAGTCCGGCGCGCAGGAGCGGCAGGCTGGTCAGGGCGTAGCCGAAGAGGAAGGCCAGGCCCACGGCCAGCGCGATTGTCTGGAAATCGCTGAAGCCAAGCGCGGTCCCGATCGCCATCCCGGTGATCTCGCCGATGGCGCACCCGGTCAGGCAGTGGAGGGTGGCGCTGACAGCGACGCCGGTCAGCGCCCGACCCTCGGTCGGGATCTCGTGGTGCTCGTGACCTTCGTGCTCGCCGTGCTCGCTGTGATGACTCATTGGGTTCTCCGCTCGATTGACCTGAGGCCGACCCTAGCATACCCCCAGGGGGTATAGAGCTACGGGTCGGGTGCGATGAGTGCGAAAGCCCCGGTGGGTTAGGGTGGCGATGAAACGACCGCAAGGAGTTGGAATGCACGTACGAGTCGTCCGCTTCACCGACGTCGATCCCGATCGAATCGCGGGTCTCCAGGCTCGCCTCGACGAGCAAGGGGGACCGCCCGAGGGCGTCCAGGCGCTCGGCGTCCAGTTTTTTCACGACCCTGATCAGCGCACGGCAGTCGTGATCCAGCGCTTTGCCTCCGAGGAGGACATGCAAACGAGCGAGCAGGCGCTCGAGGCGATGGACCCCGAACAGACTCCCGGAACGCGAGCCTCCGTCGATCGCTGCACGGTCGCGGCTGAGGCCAGCGCCTAGGCCGAATCCCGCCTCGACGGTGTCCGGCGACGGGCGGGTATCAGCACTGGCTGCTGAGCGACGCTCAGGGCGGGACGTTCGTGGATATGGAGATGGGGATCAAGGACCCGCGCGATCGATCTCCTCTTCCCTCCCCGGTTGATCAGTCCTCTTGGTCGTCGGGTGAGGATTGCGAGTCAAGGTGCTCGGGATCGATGTCTTCGTCGATCTCGATCTCGGCCTCATCGCCATCCGCGTCACTAGCGCCCCCGTCATCCCCAGCCTCGACGTCGGCGTCGGCCTCGTCGTTGTCCCAGTCTTCGGCGGCATCATCGTCGACCTCTTTAACTCGGGGCTCGTCTGTGGGCTCGCTTGCCGGCGCCTCCGAAGCGGTCGCATCATCTCCGTCCGGCGAGCCAGGAGCTCCCGGCTTACGACTGCCGGGCCTCTTTGGGCCGTCGTCACGACCGCCTGGCTTGTTGTTTCGGTGCATAGACGCCTCTGTGGCCGCCAGGTCGTGCAGCGGCAAAGAGGTGTTATGGCCTTGGCCGCTCGCACCGGCGGCGACTGCCTCAGAAGCGACGAGGTCGCGTCCCTGGTTGAAGACCAAGCCGGAGCCGGCCACCAGAGTTGCCACTCCCGCCAGGACGGCTGCTCCTTTGACCGCCAAAACCGTAGCGGAACCTCCCGCCAACCCAGCCGCCCCGCCGCTACCTGCGGCAGCGATGCCGGTGGCCCTGGCCGGCTCGGCTTTGAGCAAGGCCCGCAATAGCGACAGCGTGATCACGACGCCGGCCGCGCTTCTCAGCGTCGTCCTGGCGCGAAAGATCAGCCCGCGCGCCGAAGTTGCAGAGACGCCAAGCGAGGCGCCGATGCGATCATGGCTACGGCCCTCCATTTCGCGCTGAACGAGAGCCTCGCGTTGGTTGCGGGGAAGGTCCTTGATCTGGGCCACCAGACCCGCAAGCTCCTCGTGTCGCATCGCGATCTCCGGCGGCTGCGGCACACCGTCATAATTCTCATCGAGCTGATCGTGGGCGCGCTCGTCACGTATGAGGTTCAGGGCCTGATTTCGGCACACCACGTAGAGCCACGGAAGCACGTCCACGGGGGCCGCCTCGCG
>JBPCKC010000008.1:0-20043 GCA_051004675.1 Solirubrobacterales bacterium | reverse complement strand
CCCGCCGGGGAGGCGGGGGATCTTCTTGGGGGAAATGGGGGGGCGCCGCCGGGAACGGGAAAAGAGGCACAGACCGTGGATAACTGGGCGCCCCGCTTCCGTGTAGCGAAGGTCCACCTTGATCACCTCGCCCGCGGTCGTCGGCTCGACGGTGAAGCCCTTGATGTAGCCCTGCTCGGTGAGGATCCGCGAGACCTCGCGCTTGAGGCGCGACGCGGGCACCTCGATCGATTCGTGCTGGGCGGCGAGCCCGTTGCGCACGCGGGTCAGGTAGTCGGCGAGTGGATCGGTGACGACGCTCATCGGATCACCAGCTGGACTTGGTCAGGCCGGGGATGTAGCCGTTGTGCGCGGCGTCGCGCAGGCAGAGCCGGCAGAGGCCGAACTTGCGGTAGTAGGCGCGCGGGCGCCCGCACCGCCGGCAGCGGTTGTGGGCGCGGGTCTTGTACTTGGGCTTTCTGCCCTGCTTGACGATCTTCGATGTCTTCGCCATACGGCTTCGCTACTCGCTCTCTTCGCTTGAGTCGGATTCTGAGCCGGAGCTCTCGGCACCCTCGCCGTCGCCCTCCGAGCCCTCGCCCTCTTCGCCCTCTTCGGGCCGCTCGGGCTTGGCGTAGGCCTCCGGGTTCTCGGCCTTGAGCTGTTCGAGGGCGGCGGCCTCGGCCTCGGCCCGGAGTCGCGCCTCCTCGTGGCGACGCTCCTCCTCGTCGGCGGCGGCCGTGTCCTCGGCGCCGGGCCTGCCCTCCTGTGAGAATGGCATGCCCAGCGCGAGAAGTAGCTCGAAGCCCTCCTCGTCGGTCTTCGCCGTCGTCGCGATTGTGACGTCGAGCCCGCGAACCTCGTCGATCGAGTCGTAGTCGATCTCGGGGAAGATGAGCTGCTCGCGAACGCCCATGGAGTAGTTGCCCCGGCCGTCGAACGAGCGCGGGTTGAGGCCGCGGAAGTCGCGGATACGCGGGATCGCGATCGTGATCAGGCGGTCGAGGAACTCCCACATCCGGGCGCCCCGCAGCGTCACGGCGACGCCTACCGGCATGCCCTCGCGGAGCTTGAAGTTCGCGATCGACTTCTTCGCGCGCCTGACGCTGGGTTGCTGGCCGGCGATCGTGGCGAGCTGCTCGGTGGCGGCCTCGAGCAGGGGCGTGGAGGTCTTGGCCTCGCCGACGCCCATGTTCAGCCCGACCTTGACCAGGCGGGGGACCTCCATCGGGTTCGCGTAGGAGAACCTCTCCGTCAGGGCCGGGACGATCTCGGAGGCGTACTTCTCGCGCAGCCGTGGCGGCGGCGTCGCGCGCTGGGACTCTGGGGCTGTCGCGGATTCCATCAACCGCTCCTAGTCAAGGGGCTTGCCCGTGCGCTTGGAGAAGCGCTCGCGCTTGCCGGCCTCGTTGAGGCGCACGCCGATGCGCGTGGGCTTGTTGTCGGAGGGATCGACGAGCATCACGTTGGAGACGTCCACGGGGCCCTCCTTCTCGATGATGCCTCCCGCGTCGCCGCCACGCTGGGTGTCCTTCACCGAGCGGGGGCGCTGGTGGCGCTTGACGAGGTTGAGGCCCTCGACGAAGACGCGGTGACGGCCGGGCTCGGTGCGGATCACGCGCCCGCTCTTGCCCTTGTCCTTGCCCGCGGTGATCGTCACCTGGTCGTCGCGGCGGATTCGCATCGAAGCCATCGCTAGAGGACCTCCGGGGCGAGCGAGATGATGCGCATGAAGTTTCGGTCGCGGAGCTCGCGGGCGACGGGCCCGAAGATGCGGGTGCCGCGCGGAGCGCCCTGCGGGTCGATGAGCACGGCCGCGTTCTCGTCGAACGCGATGTAGGTGCCGTCGGCTCGGCTGAGCTGCTTGCGGGTGCGCACGACGACCGCCTCGACCACCTCGCCCTTTCGCACGGCCCCGCGGGGGGTCGCCTGCTTGACGGTGGCCGTGATCACGTCGCCGACGCCGGCGTAGCGGCGGTGCGACCCGCCCTTGACGCGGATGCACAGGATCTCCCGGGCGCCCGAGTTGTCGGCGACGCGAAGGCGTGTCTCCTGCTGGACCATGGCTCCTACCTGGCCTTCTCCACTACTTCGATCAGGCGCCAGCGCTTGGTGCGCGACATGGGCCGGGTCTCGACCACTCGGACGGTGTCGCCCTCGTTGGCCTGGTTCTCGGCATCGTGAGCGTGAAGCGTCGCGCTGCGGCGTACCACCTTCTCGTACTGCGGATGGCGGCGCGCCACGTCGATCCGGACCGTGATCGTCTTGTCGGCCTTGGCCGAGACGACGCGCCCCTGCCGGATCTTCTTGGCCCCGGGCTCGCGCTCGGCGGGCGGCGTGCCCTCACCGGGCTCACCGCGGCGCCCGCGGGTGCGAGCGCGGTAGCGGCGGCGCTCGGCGGCCGCCTTCTTGCGGGCCTCGGCGCGCTCGGCCGCGCGGTCGGAGACGGAGCGCGCAGGCTTCGCCTCCCCGCTGTGCTTGGAGCGCTCGACCTTGCGGAGCTGCTTGGGGGTGAGCCGGGGGGTTTCGGCGTCGCTCGCGTCGCTCGAGGGGTCAGACCCCGCGTCTGCCGGCTCGGGCGTCGCCTCGGCCGCGGCATCGCCGGATGAGGGGTCAGACCCCTGCTTCGCTTCGGGCTCAGGCGTGGCCTCGGGTTCGGGATCTGACCCCGCGCTCGGTGCTTCGGTCTTCTCTTCGTCAGCCATCTACTTGAGTTCCTTCTTCACGTCGATCCCCCGCTCGCGCGCGATCGTGATCAGCCGGGCGAGGTCGCGGCGCGAGGCGCCAAGGCCGGCGGTGTTCTCCAGCTCGCCGGTCGCGTGGCGGAAGCGCAGGTTGAACTGCTCCCCCCGGGCGTCGTTGAGCGCCTGCACGAGATCCGGGTCCGAGAGAGCGTGGGCGTCGGAGGGCTTCATCCGCCCGCCTCCTCACGGCTCACGACCCGGGTCTTGATGGGAAGCTTGTGGCCGGCGAGGGTCATCGCCTCCTTGGCCAGGTCGCTGTCGACCCCGGCGATCTCGAACATCACGCGGCCGGGCTTGATCACCGCAACCCAGCCCTCGGGATTGCCCTTGCCGGAGCCCATGCGGGTCTCCGCCGGCTTCTTGGTGTACGGCTTGTCGGGGAAGATGTTGATCCAGACCTTGCCCCCGCGCTTGATCTTGCGCGTCATCGCGACTCGGGCGGCCTCGATCTGGCGGTTGGTGATCCACCCGCGCTCGAGCGCCTTCAGCCCGTACTCGCCGAAGCTCA
Source organism: Solirubrobacterales bacterium (assembly GCA_051004675.1). GTDB lineage: Bacteria > Actinomycetota > Thermoleophilia > Solirubrobacterales > 70-9 > JBDTSW01. The sequence goes on along the minus strand of JBPCKC010000008.1, from coordinate 16,812 downwards.
CCTGGCTGCCGCCCTTGGCGTTCCCGCGGCGACGGCCACGCATCTGCTTGCGGTGCTTGACCCGTTTCGGCATCAGCATCGGCTACGCACCTTCCTTGGGCGGAGCCTCGGCGGGCGCCTCGGGAGCGGCCGGAGCCTCGGGAGCGGCCGGAGCATCGGGAGCGGGGGCCTCAGGGGGCTTGGGCGCCTCGGGGGCGGGGGCCTCGGAGGACTTGGGGGCCTCGGGAGCGGGCACGTCGGGAGCCGACCCCGCCTCAGGGGCGGGGGGGGTCTGCGGGGCCGCAGGGGTCTCGGGGGAGGGGGAAGCGGCCTTCGGCCCGTCGGGCTTGGCTGCGGGTGCGGACGGCTTGGGGGCCGGCTTCGCCGGCGGCGCGCCGCCCTGGCGCCCCGAGGCGCCCTGGGGCTTGGACCCGCCTGAGGGCCTCGAGCCGCCCTGGGACCTCGAGCCGCCCTGCGGCCGGTCGCCGCGGCGCTTGCGGCCCGGGCGCGGGCCGATCGCGTCCTCGTTCTCGTCCTGGGCGGTCCGGAAGCCCTCGGGCATGACCTCGCCGTTGTTGATCCAGCACTTCACGCCGATCCGCCCGGTGGTGGTGCGGGCCTCGGTGAAGCCGTAGTCGATGTCCGCCCGCAGGGTGTGCAGCGGCACGCGCCCGTCGGAGTAGCCCTCGGTCCGGGCCATCTCGGCGCCGCCGAGCCGGCCGGAGACCTGGACCTTCACGCCCTGGGCGCCCGAGCGCATAGCGGAGGTCAGCGCGCGCTTCATGGCGCGGCGGAAGGCAACGCGGTTCTGGAGCTGCTCGGCGATCGACTGTGCCACCAGCTTCGCGTCGAGCTCGGGGCGCTTGATCTCCTTGATGTTGACCTTGACCGGCTTGCCGGTGATCTTGTGGAGGTCGCGGCGCAGCGCGTCGACCTCGGAGCCCGACTTGCCGATCACGATGCCCGGGCGGGCCGTGTGGATGTCGACCTCGATCTCGCCGCGCTGCTTCGTGATCTTGATGTCGGACAGGCCGGCATGCGCCAGCTTGGTCTCGATGTGATCACGGATCGCGAGGTCCTCGAGCAGGTAGTCGGCGAACTCGCGCTTGTTGAACCAGGTCGACTTCCAGTCGTGGATGTAGCCGACGCGGAAGCCCTCGGGGTGGATCTTCTGTCCCATTGTGTCCTCGGTTCCTCTCGGCTAGTCCTCGGTGGGCGTCAGAACGACGCTCATGTGGCAGGTCTTCTTCTCGATGCGGGTAGCGCGACCGCGGGCACGGGCGCGCCAGCGCTTGAGGGTGGGGCCCTCGTCGACACGGACCTCGGCGATCCGCAGGTCGTCGGCGACCAGCTCGTGGTTGTTCTCGGCGTTGGCGGCGGCGGAGGAGATCAGCTTCAGCAGATCGGTGGCGGCGCCGCGCGTGGAGAAGCGCAGCAGCGTCTGCGCCTCGGTGACCTCCATGCCGCGAACCTGGTCGGCGATCAGGCGCGCCTTGCGCGGCGCCACGCGCACGTAGCGCGCCTTGGCGCGCACCGTGGGCGCCTGCGGTTGGGTCTTTTCGGTCGTGGTGGCCATCAGCGCTTACTCCGATTTGCTCCCGCTGCCGGAGTGGGAGCGGAACGTCCGCGTGGGCGCGAACTCGCCGAGCTTGTGGCCCACCATCGACTCGGAGACGAACACCGGCACGTGCTTGCGGCCGTCGTGGACGGCGATCGTGTGGCCGACCATCTCGGGGAAGATCGTCGAGGTACGCGACCAGGTCTTCAGCATCTGCTTGTCGCCGGACTCGTTCATCGCGTTGATGCGCTTCATCAGGCGCTCGTCCACGAACGGGCCCTTCTTGGTCGAACGTCCCATGGCTTAGCGGTTCCCTCCCTTGCGCTTGCCGCGCCGGCGCCCGCGCACGATCACGGCGTCGGATCGCTTGCCCTTCTTGCGGGTGCGATAGCCCAGGGTCGGCTTCCCCCACGGGGTCCGTGGGTGCCCGCCAGGGGTCTTGTGGGCCTCGCCGCCGCCATGTGGATGGTCCACGGGGTTCATTGCCACGCCGCGTGTCTGGGGGCGCACACCCTTGTGGCGCTTGCGCCCGGCCTTCCCGACCGTCACGTTCTGGTGCTCGGCGTTGGAGAGGGTGCCGATCGTCGCGCGAGAGTCGGCGCGGACGAGGCGCATCTCCTGGGACGGCAGCCTCAAGGTCACCATCTCGCCCTCCTTCGCGACGACCTGGATCGCCGAGCCCGCGGCACGGCCCATGCGGCCGCCCTGGCCGGGGGTCAGCTCCACGTTGTGGACGATCGTGCCGGTCGGGATCGAGCGCAGCGGCAGCGAGTTGCCGGGGCGAATGTCGGCCTTCTCCCCCGACTCGACGGTGTCGCCCGGGCCCACTCCCTGCGGGGCGAGGATGTAGCTCTTGGCCCCGTCCGCGTAGTGCAGGAGGGCGATGTAGGTCGTGCGGTTGGGGTCATATTCGACCGTCGCGACCTTGGCCGGCACTCCGTCCTTGAGCCGCTTGAAGTCGATCTCGCGGTAGCGGCGCTTGGCCCCGCCGCCGCGATGGCGCGAGGTGACCCGGCCGTGAACGTTTCGCCCGCCGCTCGAGCTCTTGCCCTTCGTGAGCTTCTTGTTCGGCGTGTCGCCGGTCAGCTCCTCGCGCACCTGGTAGGTGGCGAAGCGGCGGCCGGGGCTGGTGGGCTTGGTCTTGCGCGTGGCCATCAGTTACCTCAGTCCGCGACCGCGGCTCCCTCGAAGAGCTCGATCCGGTCACCCGGCGCGAGCTGCACGATCGCCTTGCGCCAGCTCCGCGTGCGGCCGCTGTGCATGCCGCGGCGCTTGGGCTTCGACCGCACGCTCATGGTGCGGACGCCCACGACGGTGACGCCGAAGATCTCCTCGACCGCCCCCGAGACCTGGGTCTTGTGAGCCCGGTCGTCGATGCGGAACGTGTACTTGCCGTCGGCCATGAGCGCGTAGCTCTTCTCGGAGACGACCGGCTCGATGATCACCTGGCGCGCGTCCATCAGCGATCGGCGGCCTTTCGCGTGACCTCGGCCGAGCGCGACTCGAGCACCGCGAGCGCCGCCTCCGAGGCGACGATCGACGCGGCGCCCAGGACGTCGGCGACGCCGACGCCGGCGGCCGGCATCACCGTCACGCGCGGGATGTTGCGAAAGCTCTTGACCAGGGAGGACTCCTCGTTGCCCACGACGACGAGCGTCGGCGACTTGGAATCCCACTTGGCGAGGGCGGCCGCGGCCGTCTTCGTGGCGGGCTCGGCGTAATCCCCGACGTCCACGAAGGCGATGCTGTCGCGGGCTGCGTGCACCGACAGCGCCGAGCGAAGAGCCCGCCGGCGCGCCTTGCGGTTGACCTTGAAGGTGTAGCCGCGCGGGCTGGGGCCGAAGGCGACGCCGCCGCCCCGGCGGTGAGGGACGCTGAGAGCGCCGGCACGAGCGCGGCCCGTGCCCTTCTGGCGCCAGGCCTTGGCGCCCGTCATCGAGACCTCACCGCGCCCGAGGGTCGCCGCGGTGCCGCGGCGGCGCGAGTTGAGGTCCGCGCGGGCTGCCTCGTGGACGAGCGACTCGTGGAACTCCTCGCCGAAGACCGAGGCCGGGAGGTCGGCCTTCGAGGTCTTGCCGAGGACGGGGGCCTTCACGGCGGCGCTAGCCATCGCTTCGCACCTCCACGGTCCCGCCCTTGGGCCCGGGAACCGCGCCGCGGACGAGCAACAGGTTGTTGTCGGCGTCGATGTCGACGACCTCCAGCTGGCGCTGGGTGACGCGCTTGCCGCCCATCCGACCGGGCATCTTCATGCCCTTCCAGACGCGCGCTGGATCGGCGCTGGCGCCGATGGAACCGGGGGCGCGGACGTTGTGGGAGCCGTGCGAGACGGGGCCGCGGGAGAACCCGTGGCGGCGGATCGTCCCCTGAAAGCCCTTGCCGACGCCCTTGCCCGAAACCTTCACCCGCTGGCCGGCCTCGAAGTCGGAGACCGTCACCTGGTCGCCCACCTGGCGCTCGCCCACCTCGTCGCGAAACTCCACAAGGGTCCGCGAGGGCGGCGCGCCGGCCTTCTTGAGGTGCCCCAGCTCGGCCCTGGTGAGCTTGCGCTCCGGCACCTCGTCGAAGCAGAGCTGCAGGGCCTCGTAGCCGTCGCGGTCGGCAACGCGAAGCGCCGTGACCGTGCACGGGCCCGCCTCGATCACGGTGACGGGCACGCGGGTGCCGTCCTCGGTGAAGACCTGGGTCATCCCGACCTTCCTGCCGATGATCGCCGCCATCCCGAAAGCACCTCAGGTCTTGATCTCGATGTCGACGCCGGCGGGGAGCGCGTCGAGGCGCTGCAGCGAGTCGATCGTCTTCGGGGTCGGCTGGAGGATGTCGATCAGGCGCTTGTGGGTGCGGATCTCGAAGTGCTCGCGCGAGTCCTTGTCCTTGAACGGGGAGCGGATCACGCAGTAGACGTTCTTCTCCGTGGGCAGCGGGACCGGGCCCGACACCGTCGCGCCCGTGCGAGTGGCCGTCTCCACGATCTCGCGCGCCGCGCGATCGATCGCGTCGTGGTCGTACGCCTTCAGGCGGATCCGGATTCTCGTTGCGGCCAGTGAGGCCATCTGCTGCTTTCTTTCTCTCTCGTTCTCTTTGCGCAGTCGGGGCGCCGCCCCCATTGGCGGGGCTGCGCCCCAGTCGTATCCAACATCTGAATTGAGGAGGGGCCGGTCGGAAGACCGGCCCCCGTACGGGTCGCTACTCGATGATCTCGCTCACGACCCCCGAACCTACGGTGCGACCACCCTCGCGGATGGCGAATCGCAGGCCCTTGTCCATGGCGATCGGCTGAATCAGCTCGATCGTCATCTCCACGTTGTCACCGGGCATCACCATCTCGGTCCCCTCTGGGAGGTTCGAGACCCCGGTGACGTCGGTGGTCCGGAAGTAGAACTGAGGCCGGTAGCCACTGAAGAACGGTGTGTGCCGACCGCCCTCCTCCTTCTTGAGGCAGTAGACCTCTGACTTGAACTTGGTGTGCGGCGTGATCGAGCCGGGCTTGCACAGCACCTGGCCGCGCTCGATGTCCTCGCGCTTGGTGCCTCGAAGCAGGCAGCCGACGTTGTCGCCGGCCTGGCCCTCGTCGAGGATCTTGCGGAACATCTCGACGCCCGTCACCACGGTCTTCTCGGTGTCCTTGATCCCGACGATCTCGATCTCGTCGCCCGTGTTGACGATGCCCTGCTCGATGCGGCCGGTGGCGACCGTGCCGCGACCGGTGATCGAGAAGATGTCCTCGACGGGCATCAGGAACGGCTTGTCGAGTTCCCGCTCGGGCTCCGGGATGTAGGAGTCCAGCGCCTCGGCGAGCTCCACGATCGCGCCCTTCGCGTCCTCGTCGCCCTCGAGCGCCTTCAGCGCCGACCCCTTGATGATCGGGGTGTCGTCGCCCGGGAAGTCGTACTCCTTGAGCAGGTCCTTGACCTCCTCCTCGACCAACTCGAGCAGCTCCTCGTCATCGACCATGTCGATCTTGTTCAGGAAGACGACCACGTAGGGCACGTTCACCTGGCGGGCGAGCAGAATGTGCTCGCGCGTCTGGGGCATCGGCCCGTCCACGGCGGAGACGACCAGAATCGCGCCGTCCATCTGCGCCGCGCCCGTGATCATGTTCTTCACGTAGTCGGCGTGGCCGGGACAGTCGACGTGCGCGTAGTGGCGGTTGTCGGTCTGATACTCGACGTGCGAGGTGGCGATCGTGATCCCGCGCTCCTTCTCCTCGGGCGCGTTGTCGATCTCGTCGAAGCTCTTCTCCTCGGCCCCGCCCTTCTCGGCGAGCACCTTCGTGATCGCCGCGGTCAGCGTCGTCTTGCCGTGGTCGATGTGACCGATCGTGCCGACGTTGACATGCGGCTTATCGCGCTCGAACTTCTCCTTGGACATCTCGCTCCTTCGTTCTTTCCGTCTGAAATCTGGTTTAGGTTGCTTAGGTCGTTCAGGCGCTCACGCGGATGCGTGCTCGTTGCGGTACTCCGCGGGCGAACCCAGTGAATATAGGCAATACGGGGCCGAACTCCTCATGCGCCCGCTCCCACGGGCTCCCCGGCGCCCTGCTCCACGATCTGCTCGGCGATGCTGGCCGGGACCTCCTCGTAGCGCTCGAACTGCATCGTGAAGCTCGCGCGCCCCTGCGTCGACGAACGGACGTCGGTCGCGTAGCCGAACATCTCCCCGAGGGGGACGAACGCCTGGACCGCGAGCGCGTTCCCGCGCGGCTCCTGGCCCTGCACCTTGCCACGGCGGCGGGAGAGGTCGCCGATGACGTCGCCCAGGAACTCCTCGGGCGTCACGACCTCGACCGCCATGACCGGCTCCAGCAGGATCGGCTTGGCGCGCCGAGCGGCCTCCTGCACGGCCATCGAGCCGGCGATCTTGAAGGCCATCTCCGAGGAGTCCACGTCGTGGTAGGAGCCGTCGATCAGCTCGACGCGGGTGTCGACCATCGGGTACCCGGCCTTGACGCCGGACCCGAGGGCCTCCTCGATGCCCTGCTCCACGGCGGGGATGAACTCGCTCGGGATCCGCCCGCCCTTGATCTTGTTGATGAAGTCGAAGCCCTCCTCGGGCGCGGGCTCGAAGTTGATGACGACGTGGCCGAACTGGCCACGCCCGCCGGTCTGGCGCACGAAGCGGCCCTCCACCTTCTCGACGCGTTCCTTGATCGTCTCGCGGTAGGCGACCTGGGGGCGGCCCACGTTGGCGTCGACGTTGAACTCGCGCAGGAGGCGGTCGACGATGACCTCGAGGTGAAGCTCGCCCATCCCGTGGATGAGCGTCTGGCCCGTCTCGTCGTCGGACTGGATCCGGAAGGTGGGGTCCTCCTCGCCCAGGCGGGCCAGCGACTCGGAGAGCTTCTCCTGGTCGGCCTTGGTCTTGGGCTCGATGGCGACCGCGATCACCGGCTCGGGGAAGGTGATGTTCTCCAGCAGCACCGGCGCGTCGGGGGCGGTCAGGGTGTCACCGGTGGAGGTCTGCTTGAGGCCGACGCCCGCGACGATGTCGCCCGCGTAGGCCTCGTCGATCTCCTCGCGCGAGTTGGCGTGCATCATCAGGATGCGGCCGATCCGCTCGGTCTTGCCGGTGGTGGCGTTGAGGACACGGCCGCCCGCGGCCACCTTGCCGGAGTAGACGCGGAAGTAGGTGAGCTTGCCGACGTAGGGGTCGGTCATGACCTTGAAGGCGAGCGCGGCGAAGGGAACGTCCTCGTCGGCCGGGCGCGCGACCTCGTCGCCTGACTCGGTGTCGGCGCCCTTGCCGGATGTCTCGAGTCCCATCACGGGCTCGACCTCGAGCGGCGAGGGCAAAAGCTCGACGATCGCGTCCAGCAGGGGCTGCACGCCCTTGTTCTTGAACGCGGAGCCGCAGAGGACCGGCGTGACCTTCAGGTCGAGCGTCGCGCGGTGCAGCGACTTCGCGATCCGCTCGTGGGGAATCTCCTGGTCGTCGAGGTAGGCCTCCATGAGCTCGTCGTCGTAGTCGGCGCAGGCCTCGATGAGATGTGTGCGGGCGTCGTGGGCGGCGTCGGCCAGCTCGGCCGGGATCTCCGTGTACTCGAATTCGGTTCCAAGCTCGTCCTTCCAGACGAGCGCCTTGTTCTCGATCAGGTCGACGACCCCCCGGAAGCCGTCCTCCGCCCCGACCGGAAGCTGGATCGGAAGCGGGTTGGCGCCCAGGCGGTCGATCATCGTCTGGACGCTCTTCTCGAAGTCGGCGCCGACGCGGTCCATCTTGTTGATGAAGGCGATGCGCGGGACCCGGTACTTGTCGGCCTGGCGCCAGACGGTCTCCGACTGTGGCTCGACGCCGGCGACGGAGTCGAAGACGGCGATGGCGCCGTCGAGCACGCGCAGGGAGCGCTCCACCTCGACGGTGAAGTCGACGTGCCCGGGCGTGTCGATGATGTTGATGCGGTGGTCCTTCCACTCGCAGGCGGTCGCCGCCGAGGTGATCGTGATCCCGCGCTCCTGCTCCTGCTCCATCCAGTCCATGACGGCGGCGCCCTCGTGGACCTCGCCCATCTTGTGGGTGCGCCCGGTGTAGTAGAGGATGCGCTCGGTGGTCGTCGTCTTACCGGCGTCGATGTGCGCCATGATCCCGATGTTTCGGGTGCGCTCGAGTGGAAATGTGCGTGGCATGGGTGCGTGACTTTCGTGAGGTCGAGGGCCTGGACTTCGCTGCGCTTTCGGTGTCGGCGCACAAAAAAGGCCCGCAACGGGCCCGAGCGCTACCGCTGAACCAGCCCGACGACGCCTATATTGTGCTGCTCTCCATGGAAAGGATTCCCACTCGCCGTCCAGGCGCAACCCAGGCGCAAGCGACGCGTGACTATAGCAGAGGGTTCTGGGCCTCTGAGGGGGTCGAATGGCGCTGAGGCGCCCTCGCCGAGGAGCTTCCGGCCGGGCCTCCGAGGGGGTCCCTGAGGACGAGCGGGAGGAGGCGCCACGGCGCGATCCCAGGCGAACGGCGGCCGATGTCCGAGCCGGCGCCCGCAAGGCCTCGGGCCCCCTCCTGGCGGGAACGGGCGAGATTCTCGCCATCGGCAGGGAGATGCTCGCGATCCCGGCCGCGATGGCACTTGGCCTCGCGGAGCGGCTGGGCCTGATCATCCTCGCGGTCCTGCGCTTCGCGTGGCCGCTCGTGCTGGCCGCGCTCGCCGCGGCCCGGCGCGGGCTCGACCTGGCCGCCCGGGAGGCCACTCCAGCGCGTGCGATCGCCGCCGTGGCCCTCGCCGCGTGCCTGCTGCTGGCGATCTCGCAGTTCCTCGACTACCGCGAGGTGCGGGCCGGCGTTTCGGCCTACGCCGAGGTCGAGCAGGTCGCGCCGCCACCGCGGATCTCGGGCAGCACCGAGACCACCGGCTCCGCCCACCTCTACGCCGTGCTCCTGCTGGCGATCGCCGCCGGCGCACTCGTCGTGCTCTCGATGCTGGGGCGCTGGCGCCTTGCACGCCTGCTCGTCCCGCTTGGCCTCGCGGCCCTCGCGATCGCGGTCTTCATCGATGCCCCGGCGGGGCTGGACGAGGGCGCCAACGCGATCGAGTTCCAGGGCGCCGAGGCGCGGCTCTTGGAGCCGTTCTGGGTCCAGGTCTGGGCCGCGGCGGTGATCACGCTCTGCGGCATGCTGCTGGCCTTGGCCCTCCGCCCGCAGGTCCGACGGCGGCGAGCGGGCGCCGACGCGTCGCGAGGGCGATCGGCCGTCGGCCGCGGCCGGGTGCAGGGGGCCGCGTCTTGACCGGGGACGGCGCTGGGCGGCGCCCCTGGCTCGAGCGCCTGCTGCCGGTGGCGATCGTCGCCGCCGCCACGGTGCTCTTCGCATCGGAGCTGATGATCACCTTCGAGTTCACTCCGCCGGGGGGCGAAGCCCTCGCCGAGCAGTCCGCCGGTGACCGTCATTCCTACGCGCAGATGGTCCTCGCAGCGTTCGCCGTGATCGCGCTTTTCGTCGCGGTCGCGGCCGGCTCGAAGCCCGCCGCGACCGCCGTCGCCGCCTGCGGGGTGATCGCGTTGCTGATCTTCCTGCTCCTCGACCTCCCCGACGCCAACAACATCGGGACGCTCGACGACCCCCGCCAGTCGTTCTTCGAAGCCGAGGCTGTGCCGCAGGCCGGCTTCTGGCTCGGCCTGCTGGGCTCCCTGGGCCTCGCGCTGACGGGCGCGGCGCTCGCCACGCTCACCTCCGAGCAGATCAGCGCCCTGGGCCCGGGCGGCGGCCGCAGGCCCAAGCTGCGGCGCGAGCCGGCCCGGCGCCGCCGGGCGGACGCCCCGACCGACGTCCCGGCCAAGGGCGCCGAGGCGGCCACGGCGGCCAAGAGCCCACGAACGGGCGCGCAGCCGTAAGGCGCGGGACGCCCTAACGGCCGGGGGACCCGGCGGTGGCGGCGCTTAGCGGTCCAGGCCCGGCCGTGGCGGCGCTTCGGGGCCGCGATTGGCAACGAAGGAGGGGAGGGGCCCGGGTGCGCCGCGCGGCGTTTCTCGGGCCAAAGCCACGCCGGTGGCGCCTTGGTCCTCATATGGAGGACCAAGGCGACACGGACGACCGTTTAGGTCCCGAGCCCAGGCAACGCCACGCCACCCGGCCTCGACCCGGCCGGCAAACGACCGGCGACGCCGGCCTAAGCCCGGCGGACGACAGATGCCGCTACGCAGTGCCTACCAGCGGTAGTGGGCGAAGGCCTTGTTGGCCTGGGCCATGCGGTAGATGTCGTCCTTCCGCTTCCAGGCATTGCCCTGCTGCTGGGTGGCGTCGGTGATCTCGTTCGCGAGGCGCTGCGCCATCGACTTCTCGCGGCGGCCGCGGGCGAACTGGACCAGCCAACGGACCGCGAGCGTGCGGGCGCGGCGCGGAATGACCTCCACGGGCACCTGGTAGGTCGCGCCGCCGACGCGCCGGGAGCGGACCTCGAGGACCGGGGTGAGCTCCTTGATCGCATCGTCGAGGACCTCGACGGGCGGGCGACTGGTGCGCTCGCCGACGATGGCGAGGGCGTCGTAGACGATCTGTTCGGCGAGCGACTTCTTGCCGCCCAGCATGACCTTGTTGATCAACTGCTGCACCAAACGGCTGCGGTGCTGTGCGTCCGGCTCGACCGGGCGGATGGCTGCGCGTGCGCGGCGGGGCATCCGGCGGTTACTTCTTCACGCCGTAGAGCGAGCGGCCCTGCTTGCGGTCCGAGACGCCGGCGGCGTCGAGCGTGCCCCGGACCACTTTGTAGCGGACGCCCGGCAGGTCCTTGACGCGGCCGCCGCGAACCAGGACCACGGAGTGCTCCTGAAGGTTGTGCCCTTCACCGGGGATGTAGCTGGTGACCTCCATCCCGTTGGTGAGGCGGACCCTGGCGATCTTGCGAAGCGCCGAGTTCGGCTTCTTCGGCGTGACCGTGGCCACGCGCGTGCACACGCCCCGCCGCTGCGGGGCGGAGACGCGAGCCTTGCGTCCCTGGCCGGACTTCAGGCCGGGAGTCGTGACCTTCTTCTTCTGGGGCTTTCGCCCCTTTCGTACAAGCTGATTGGTGCTCGGCACAGCGCGGGATAGTAGCGGGGTCGCTGCGAGCCATCGCTAGGCTGCCGCCGGTGCCCGCCCGGAAGCCCATCCTCGCCCTCGACGTCGATGGCGTGATCAGCCTGTTCGGGTTCGAGGGGCCGCCGGAGGAGGTCCCCGGCCGCTTTCACCTGATCGACGGCGTCGCCCACTGTATCCCCGACGAGACGGGCCCGCGCATCCTCCGCCTCGCCGAGCACTTCGACCTGATCTGGGCCACCGGCTGGGAGGAGCGGGCCAACGACCGGCTGCCCCTGATCCTGGGCCTCCCCGAGGAGCTGCCGGCCCTGACCTTCGGCGGACGCGCCCGGTTCGGGACGGCGCACTGGAAGCTCGATGCGCTGGCCCAGTACGCCGGGGACCGGCCGCTCGCCTGGGTGGACGACTCGATGGACGAGAGCTGCCATGCGTGGGCGGCCGAGCGCGACACACCAACGCTGCTCGTGCCCTGCGACTCCGACATCGGCCTCACCGACGCTCAGGTCGAGGCGATGATCTCCTGGGCGGCCGAGCAGGGCTCCTGAGGGCTGTCCACGCCGCGACGGACGTGCCCGCCGGGACGGGGTGCACCCGCGGAGCGGGCTAAACTCACGCACCGTGGAGGGATTCCTTCCGATCTTCTTCCTGGGCGTGGTTCTGAAGATCCCGGTCGCCCTGCTGCTCTACCTCGTCTGGTGGGCGTTTCGCCAGCAGCCGGCGCCCGAGGAGGCCCCTGGCGGCAACGCCGACGAGCACGAGTTCCGCCGCTGGGGCCGCCAGCCGCGCCAGCCGCGCGGACCGCGGCGCGGACCGCACGCGCCCGACGCCAGGCCGCTCCCCGACTGCCCTCCGGGCGGGCGCGACCGCCTCACCAGGGGCCCCGCTCCCGCACGCACCGGCGCCCGCAGCCGGGGCGCAGCCGAGCGCGTCTAACGGCTGAGCGCTAGCTCGACTCGGTGGCCGAGCCGTCGCCCGTCTCGATCTCCTGGGCGAGCTCCTCGAGCTCGTCCGCGAAGGAGGGGCCGAACCCCTCGAGGTTGGGCGACTCGGCCTCGGCCTCGCCGCCCAGGCCCAGCTCGGCCGCCAGCTCGTCCTCGTCGAGGATGTCCTCGTCGGGGCGCTGAGCGGGCTCGACCGGCTCGATCTCGAGCGAGCGGTAGTGCCGCAGCCCGGTCGCGGCCGGGATCAGCTTGCCGATGATGACGTTCTCCTTGAGCCCCACCAGCTTGTCGCGCTTGCCCTCCAGGGCGGCGTCGGTCAGCACCTTCGTGGTCTCCTGGAAGGACGCCGCCGAGAGGAACGACTCGGTCGCCAGCGAGGCCTTCGTGATCCCCAGCAGGACCTCGGAGGCCTTGGCGGGCGTGCCGCCGTCCTCCTTGACCTTGCGGTTGAGCTCCTTGAGCTTGTAGCGGTCCTCGAGCTGGCCGGGCAGGAGCATCGTCGAGCCCTTCGAGTCGATCGAGACCTTGCGCATCATCTGGCGCACGATCAGCTCGATGTGCTTGTCGTTGATGTCGACGCCCTGAGCCTTGTAGACCCGCTGGACCTCGGCGACGAGATAGCGCTCGGTCGCGTCGCGGCCGCGGACCTCGAGTGACTCCTTCGGGTCCAGCGAACCCTCGTTGAGCTGCTGACCCTCCTCGATGCGCTCGCCGTTGCTCACCAGGAGCACGGAGCGAGGCGGGAAGGTGTGCTTGTGATCCTCACCCTTCGCGTCGGTGATGATCATCGTCGTGCCCTTGTCGCCCTCCTCGATCGCGACCTTGCCGGGGACGGCGGCGATCTGGGCGAGGCCCTTCGGCTTGCGCGCCTCGAACAGCTCGACCACGCGGGGAAGGCCCTGGGTGATGTCGAGCCCGGCTACGCCTCCGGTATGGAAGGTGCGCATCGTCAGCTGCGTGCCCGGCTCGCCGATCGACTGGGCCGCGATGATCCCCACCGCGTCGCCGATCTCGACGATCGAGCCGGTCGCGAGCGCGACGCCGTAGCAGGCGCGGCACACGCCGGTCGCCGCATCGCACTTGAGCGTCGAGCGGACGGGGACGCCGACCTCCTCGTCGCCGAATGCCTCGGCGATCTTCTCGACGTCCGCGAGATCGATCTCCCGCCCCTTCTTCAGCAGCTCACGGCCGCGCTTGGTGGCGAGCTTCTTCGCCGCTGTGCGCCCGAGCAGGTTGGGGTTGAGCTCGCCCTCCTCGTTGCGGAGGGGCATCTCGACGAACTCCTTCGTCTTGCAGTCCTCGAGGCGGACGATCACGTCCTGGGCGACGTCGACCAGGCGGCGCGTCAGATAGCCGGAGTCGGCGGTGCGAAGCGCCGTGTCGGCAAGTCCCTTCCGAGCGCCGTGGGTGGAGATGAAGTACTCCAGCACCGACAGGCCCTCCATGAAGTTGGCCTTGATCGGCCGCTCGATGATCTCGCCCTTCGGATTGGCCATCAGGCCTCGCATCCCGGCCAGCTGGCGGATCTGCTTGAACGATCCGCGCGCGCCCGAGTCGGCCATCATGAAGATGGGGTTGAGGTGGTGGAGGTTGTCCTGCATCGCCTCGGCGACCTCGTCGGTCGCGCGGTTCCAGAGGTTGGTGACCGCGTCCTTTCGCTCCTCGGCGGTGATGTAGCCGTCGTCGTACTGCGAGTGGACGTTGGCGGCCTCGCCCTCGTAGCGGTCGAGGATCTGCTCCTTGTTGGGGGGCGAGATCACGTCGTTCTTCGAGATCGTCACCCCGGACTGCGAGGCGAAGTGGAAGCCCAGCTCCTTGAACGCGTCCAGCACCAGCGACACGGCGGCGGCGCCATAGGCCTCGACGAGGTCGGTGACGATCTCGTTGATGTCGCGCTTCTTCAGCGAGCGGTTGACGAACTCGTACTTCTCGGGGTCGTACTCATCCTCGAGCGCGTCCGCCAGCGACCGCTCGATGCGGTCGTTGAAGATGATCCGCCCCACCGTGGTAAGGAAGTGCTCGTGCCCGGGCCGGCGGTACTCCGCCTGGTCGTGGAGCTCGACGAGCCGGTTCTCGTAGGCGAGCTCGGCCTCCTGCGCCGTGCGGAAGGCCTTCGGCCGCTCGCCCTTGGCGCGTTTGCCGTCGCGGAGCTCGGCATCGATCGCCTGGAGCTCGTCGTCGTCCTTCCCATAGGTGAGGTAGTAGATGCCCAGCACCATGTCCTGCGTGGGCGTCGCCAGAGGCGCGCCGTGCGCGGGACTCAAAATGTTGTTCGACGAGAGCATCAGGATCCGCGCCTCGGCCTGGGACTCGGCGGAGAGCGGCACGTGGACGGCCATCTGGTCGCCGTCGAAGTCGGCGTTGAACGCGTGGCAGACCAGGGGGTGGACCTGGATCGCCTTGCCCTCGATCAGCACCGGCTCGAACGCCTGGATCCCCAGGCGGTGAAGCGTCGGCGCGCGATTCAGCAGCACCGGGTGCTCGCGGATGACCTCCTCGAGGACATCCCAAACCTCCGGGATCATCGAGTCGACCATCTTCTTGGCCGCCTTGATGTTCTGGACGGCCTTGCGCTCGACGAGCCGGGCCGTGATGAACGGCTTGAAGAGCTCGAGGGCCATCAGCTTCGGCAGGCCGCACTGGTGCAGCCTCAGCGAGGGGCCCGAGACGATCACGGACCGCCCCGAGTAGTCCACGCGCTTGCCGAGCAGGTTCTGGCGGAAGCGCCCCTGCTTGCCCTTGAGCATGTCGGAGAGGGACTTGAGCGCCCGGTTGCCGGGGCCCGTGACGGGGCGCCCGCGTCGGCCGTTGTCGAAGAGCGCGTCGACGGCCTCCTGGAGCATCCGCTTCTCGTTGTTGACGATGATCTCGGGCGCGCCGAGGTCGAGCAGCCGCTTGAGGCGGTTGTTGCGGTTGATGACGCGCCGGTAGAGGTCGTTCAGGTCGGACGTCGCGAAGCGGCCGCCGTCGAGCTGGACCATTGGACGCAGCTCGGGCGGGATCACCGGGACGCAGTCGAGAACCATCCACTCGGGCTTGTTCGTCGAGTTCAAAAACGACGAGGCCACCTTCAGGCGCTTGACGGCGCGGGACTGCTTCTGGCCCTTGGAGGTGTTGATCACAACCTCGAGCTCCTCGCACTCCGCCTCGAGGTTCACCTGGTCGAGGAGGTCGCGGATGGACTCGGCGCCCATGCCGCCGCGGAAGTACTCGCCCCAGCCGTAGGGGGAGCCGAAGCGGTCCTTCAGCTCGCGGAACACGGCCTCGTCGTTGATGACCTCCTTGACGCCCATCTTCTGGAAGATCTCCCAGACCTGCTCCATGCGCTCGATCGCGTCGTCGAGGTAGGCCTCGGTGTCGGCGATCTCCGAGTCGAGGGCCTTCTTCGTCTCGCGGATGAGCTTGGTGCGCTCGGCGTCGTCGAGCTTCTCGGGCTTGACCGGGAGGCCCTCGGCCCAGAGCTCGTCGTCGGGGTCGAAGTCCTTCTGGGTGCCCTCTCCCTCGAGCCATGCCGTGCGCCGCTTGAGCGCCTCGGCGAGCTCCTGCATGCGCTGCTGCTTGTCGGCGGAGTAGCCGTCGAGGACCTTCTGGACCTCCTTCTCGAGCTTGGTGAGGTCCTTCTGGCGGGCCTCGTCGTCGATCCAGGTGACGATGGAGGCGGCGAAGTAGAGGACCTTCTCGAGCTCCTTCGGAGCCATGTCGATCAGGTAGCCGATGCGGCTGGGCACGCCCTTGAAGAACCAGATGTGGGAGACGGGCGCGGCGAGGTCCACGTGGCCCATGCGGTCACGGCGGACCTTCGAGCGGGTGACCTCGACGCCGCAGCGCTCGCAGACGATGCCCTTGTAGCGGACGCGCTTGTACTTACCGCAGTAGCACTCCCAGTCCTTGGTCGGACCGAAGATGCGCTCGCAGAAGAGCCCATCCTTCTCGGGCTTGAGCGTGCGGTAGTTGATCGTCTCGGGCTTGGTGACCTCGCCGGAGCTCCAGCCTCGAATCTGCTTTGAGGACGCAAGCCCTATCTCAATGGCGTCAAAGTTGTTGATGTCGATCAAGGTGAGTCCTCTATCTGGGGGTTAGGCCGAAGGCGCTTCGGTCTCGGCGAGCGGTTCGTCCTGCGCCGGTACCTCCGCCTCGGCGTCGATGCCGGCGTCAACCACGTCGGCCAGCTCGGCCTCCGGCGGTTCGACCTTCTCCGCGAGGCCCTCGTCGGCCGCGTCGGTCACGGCGTCGATCTCGACCTCGTCGGCGCTCTCGACATCGGCCTCGGCGCCGTTGCCCGCGCGCACACCGGACAGGTCTATGCCGAGCTCCTCGGCAGCGCGCAGCAGATCGTCGTCCTCGTCGCGCATCTCGGCGCGCGCTCCCTCCTCGGAGACCACGTTGACGTCCAGCGCCAGCGACTGCATCTCCTTGAGCAGCACCTTGAAGGACTCGGGGATCGACGGCTCGGCGATGTTCTCGCCCTTGACGATCGCCTCGTAGGCCTTCACGCGGCCGACCGTGTCGTCGGACTTGATCGTGAGCATCTCCTGCAGCGTGTAGGCCGCGCCGTAGGCCTCCAGCGCCCAGACCTCCATCTCGCCGAAGCGCTGGCCGCCGAACTGGGCCTTGCCGCCCAGGGGCTGCTGCGTGACGAGCGAGTAGGGCCCCGTCGAGCGAGCGTGGATCTTGTCGTCGACGAGGTGCAGGAGCTTGAGGATGTACATGTAGCCGACCGTCACCTGCTGCTCGAACGGCTCGCCCGTGCGCCCGTTGTAGAGCGTGAACTTGCCCGAGGCGCGGATACCGGCCTTCTTGGAGCGGTCGATGTCCATCCGGATGCGGCCC
>JBPCKC010000007.1:0-23898 GCA_051004675.1 Solirubrobacterales bacterium | reverse complement strand
AGCCTCGGCGAAGCCGTCGCCGAGCGCTGACTTCGCTTCGGCCTACGGCCTTCGCTCGACAGCGCTCGGACTAGATGGAAGGATGAAAGACATCAGGGTGGTGCAGCGACCGGTTGAGTCCGCAATGGAGAGCGCATCTCTCCCGCCTTCGGAGATACTGCGCGGGCGATGTCGGAGGAGAACGTTGAACTCATCCACCAAGGACACGACTCGTTCAACCGGCGCGACCTCGATGCCTTCCTGGCGCTGCATGACCCCGCCGTGGAGTTTGTGCCCTACGAGGTTTCGGTCCAAGGCGGCGACCCCTATCGCGGACACAACGGGGTCCGGAGCTGGTGGAGGGAGTCGCTCGGGGTCCTGCCTGACCTTCACGTAGAGCCGTACGAAGTTCGAGATGTCGGCGACAGGGTGTTCGCGAGTGGCCGCCTTCGCGGGCGCGGCGCGGGGAGTGGGCCCCCTTTTGAGCGGGCGCTGTGGCAGGTCTTTGAGTGCCGCGACGGAAAGATCGTCTGGTGGCAGGCCTTCGAGAACAAGGTCGACGCCCTCGAAGCCGCCGGGCTGTCGGAGTAGGCGATGTCGCAGGAGAACGTGGAGCTGACGTATCAAATGCACGACGCCTTCAATCGACGCGACCTGGACGCGTTTCTGGCACGGACGGACCCCAACGTGGAGTTCACCCCGTACGGGCGTGCGGTCGAAGGCCGCGGGCCTTATCGCGGCCATGCCGGAGTGCGGGAGTGGTGGAGAAACGGGTTCGACGTCTTTCCGGACCTGACGGTGGAGGTGCATGCGGTACGAGGTTTCGCCGCGCGGGTGTTCGTGCGTGGGCGTCTTCACGGTCACGGCGCGGGCAGCGACGCAGCTTTCGAGCGGGCGCTCTGGGAAGCCGTGGAATGGCGGGACGCGAAGTGCACATGGTGGTACGCCTTCGCGAGTGAGGCCGAGGCCCTCGAAGCCGCCGGGCTTTCGGAGTAAACGATGTCGCAGGAGAACGTTGAGATTGTTCGGCGGCTTTACGAGGCATGGAATCAGGGGGACCTTGACTCCATCCTCTTGGTCATGCATCCGGAGATCGAGATCGACTACAAGGCCGGAGCCTTTCCCGGCGTCGACGATGCGTACACGGGGCACGACGGCGTACCGCAGCGAGGGCTACTCCGACCACGGCGAAGCCCTCAAAGTCGCCGGGCTGTCGGAGTAGGGCACCCCACGCGGTTTTTTTGAGAGCGCCGCGCTGGACACTGTCCTGCTGCGCCCGCCAAAAAACGCCGTGGTGACGTTGACGGGGTCCGTTAACGGCTCTCGCCCTTGCTACGCACGCTACAATCGTCATCTGGGGTTCGGGGGGTTCTCTTTCGGATAGATCACCTGCGCTTGCCTGGCGCCTCGCAAGTTCTTGCGGCGCGGAAGCCGATCGAAGGAGAACAACTTGATGGACGAGACACGCGGTCACGGCACGCACGCGACTAAGCAACCGATCTCGACGGCGATCCGAAGCCATTTGCGCAGCAACGTTTATGGCCTGATCGCGATCTTCATCGCGGTGGGCGGAACCGCCTACGCTGCAGATGGCCCGCTTCCCGGCCAGAATCAGGTCGGCTCGGCCGACATCATCAACGGCGAGGTGAAGCCAGCCGACCTCGATAGTGACGCGGTTAGAACCGGCAAGGTGCTGGACAACACCCTGACCTCTGCGGATATCGCTGATGACACGACGGCCGGCGCGCTTACCGGCACGGACATCGCCAGCGAGACGATCACCGCCCTTGACATCGCCGATGACGCCGTCGGCAAATCCGAGATCGGCACGGGTGCCGTCGGTCAAGATGAGATCGCCAGCTCAGGGGTCGGGGGGGCCGAGATCGCCACCTCCGCGGTCGGGACGGACGAGATCGCCCCCGGGGCGGTCCGTAGTGAAGACATCCTCAACGGCGGCGTCGGCGCGGCCGATGTTACCCCGGTCGTCACGCGCACGAGCACGATCACGATTAGCACCAGCGGATTTTTCGCCGTTACCGCCTCCTGCAACCTAGGTGAGCGGCTCCTCAGCGGCGGTTGGGACTGGAATCCCGGTCGCGTCGGCGACGAGCCGACGAACATCATCGACGCGCAGAGAAGCTCCGACAACGGTTGGACCGTGGTCGGAAATGTCGGGGGCATCGCACAAACCGGATTTGCCCAGACCCCGACGGATCTTACGGCCGAGGCGTACTGCTTGGACAACTGACTCCGGCGGCTCCGTCCATGCGCCGGATCGCCGCCGCGAGCCGTGCTGCGGCGGCACGAAGCGACTCGTCGTGACCGTCCCCGTTCATGGACGCGACCTCAAGCGCGGGATGCCTGCCGCATCCTGAAGGACGCCGGCATCACTCCCGAGGAGTTCCGGGAGCTGCTCAAGTGAGCCGCTCAAGGCAGCGATCGGTGTAGCTCCCGGATCGACCGAACGGTGGCCCGGTTCAAATACCGTCTGATTAGCCAGATTGCTAGGAAACCCGCTCGGGGAAGCGAACTTCCGCAGTCTGAGCCCATGCCACGAAGCTCAATGGTAGGCTCGCCAGCACGGATGAGCGTGGTCAGTCGACATGCACTCGCTGTCGCACTCTTCACCGTGTCGCTCGCATGCTCATCACTGGCGAGCACAGCCCCGGCCGCCACGGCGGCGATCACCTCCGCGGCGTTCATTGAAGCCGAGGGCTGCGGGGACCAGCAATGCGACGAGGACCAGAAGTCTGATGAAGGGTTCAATCGCTTCGACAGGCGCGTGACGGCCCACTTCAAGGCTGCGCACGGCAAGATCACGGCCCACAGCTCCCAGAACACCTCGCTGTTCGCGCCCACCGGGGAGCTGAGCCGGGTCGTGTCCCGGGCAGCGGGGGACGCCCTGTACAGGCAAGAGCCTCCGGACCACCGGTTCAGCGCCTGCGGGTGTGGCCGTCTGGACGTCGGCTTCAGCGTCGACTCGCTCGTCGCCTATTCCGTGTTGGGATCGATGCGCGTTTCCGGGGATCCCGACTCTGCGTGCAGCAACGTCAGGCTGTTCTTGGACCCGGTTGCCGAGGCACCCATCTTCGAGTTCGTCGTGCGATCTCCACAGGGCTGCGGAGCCCCAGCGACGATGAGCTTCAACCAGAGCGGCACCCTCGCTCCCGGCTTCTACTCCATGGGCACGAACGTCCGTGCGGACGGCACGAGCCAGGTGAACCCCAATGGTTTCGCTTCCGGCAGCTACGAGTTTCGTCTCCTGTTGGACGAGTTCGCCTGCACGATCCAGATCACCCAGCCGGGTCAGACCACCCAGGGCACCTCCGGGAACGACGTCATCTGCGGGAGCTCCGGGGACGACACCGTCTTCGGCCTCGAAGGCAACGACACCATCTACGGCGAGGGTGGTTCCGACACGATCGACGGTGGCAGCGGGAGGGACGGCCTCCTGGGCGCGGACGGGGCCGACTGTCTGGACGGTGGAGCCGACAAGGACGTCCTGAAGGGCGAAGCCGGCGACGACAAGCTCCTTGCCAAGGACGGCACGAGGGACGAGGTGAAGGGCGGCCCGAGCCCCGATAAAGGCCGCTTCGATCCGCGCGACGACGTGAGGTCGGTCTCGAACCCGAACTTCAGGGGCGGCTGCTGAGCGTCCGCTGATCGGGGGGCATCTCGATCTCGTCGCGGTCGGTGCGACCGCCGCGAGTGCGACGTGTGAGACGCGTCGGCTTTGGCCGAGCCTCCGAGGCGCGGTGCCCGCTAACGCGAACCGTCCGGACAACATTGAGCCAGTAAAGGGGGGGACCTTCACTGCAGCCTCAGTGAGCCTGAGTCTTCGTTGAGCCACGGTGAGGGTTCTCAATGTCGACGCCGATCTTGAGATCACGGAGGCCCAGAGCGACTGATGCCCAACTTTGTTTCTGCGTCGCCCCAGGGCGCAATGGTGCCGGTGGCGACTTGTGAAGCCGGTGGTTGAGCTATTCCAGTCATGCGAACAGGCTCAGTAAGCGACGAACTGACTGGCACCTTGACGCCGCGGCACCGCCGACAATGGGAAGGTGAAACCCGCCTCTAGGCAATAACGATGGCGGCCCCTCGGAAGTACTCCGATGCCCAGCGGGCAGCGATGTATTCGCTCTACGAGCAGGGCTACTCAGTGGCTGAGATCGTTCGCCGCTGCGAAGAAGGACTCGCGTCCGTGGCCCCGTTCGAGATCCCCCGGCGCACCGCGCAGCAGATCGTCACGCGCATCGCCCGCGAGCGAGCCCAGCCGGTGCCGAAAACCGTCGAGGAGCTCACCGAGGACGATCTGGAGCGCATTCCCAAGCGGGCCACGCGGATCCTGGCGGCTGAGCTCGAACGCATCGAGCGAATCTAGAAGCGAACCGATCAGCCGCTCTCGGAGCGCGACCACAATCGCTTGCTCTTGATCCTGAAGACGATTCCCGACCTGCGCGCCAAGCTGGAACGCCGGCGCGGCGGATCACCTAGAGCCCGCCCCACTGGGACTCCACATGAGGGAGCAGTCAGGGTCGATCCTCACCCGGCTTAGAAAGCGCGAGGAAGCCCATTCTCAGGCGCATAACGACCACGACAACTGTGCGTAGGGGCTCCGTAGGGCGACGAGGGTCCGGGGGCGCAAGCGACGGGTGAAGGCCGCCCGTTCCATGCGCTCTTGGGTCGAGCCTGAGCAGTTGATGGGCCTGCTCGACGCAGCCGATGGATGGCACCGTCCGCTGATCGCCACTCTCGCGGGCGCGGGTCTCAGGGTGGGGGAGGCGTGCGCCCTGGACTGGCGCGACGTAAACCTGGCCACGGGCACGCTGACGGTCCGAGAGTCGAAGACAGACGCCGGCACCGGGCGGCAGGTCGATCTACCCGGCGGCCTGGTTGACGAGCTAGCCGAGTGGAAGGCACGGAGCCCTCTGACAGGCCAGGGCGATGCCGTGTTCCTCAGCCGCGCACGGAAGGGCAAGCAGAGTCGCCAGACCAAGGACAACGCCGGGAGGCGACTCAAGGCAACGATCAAGCGGGCGAACGTCAAGCTGGCCGAGCTCGGCATTGAGCCGATCGGCGAACGCGTCAGCCCACACTCCCTGCGGCGCACCTACGCGTCACTGCGCTCTGCGCTGAGAGACGACCCGGTGTACATCGCAGATCAGATCGGGCACACGGATCCGCGCTTCACGATGGGGGTCTATGCGAAAGCCGCGAAGCGCCGGGAGCGACTCTCCGGCGAGTACCTCAAGGCCTACGACAGCGCCCTTGAATGGGCACTATTGGGCACCACGGGCGATTCGGACGACTCTCAGACCCGAGAGCCGGCTCCCGCCGTGGTGATTGAAAGGGCTTGACGGCGGGATAAACTCGCTATCGGGGGCGCTTAGCTCAGTTGGGAGAGCGCCAGCTCGACAAGCTGGAGGTCACTGGTTCGAGCCCAGTAGCGCCCACTCAGGAAAAGCCCCGCTAACGCGGGGTTTTTTCGTGCCCAGGCGCCGCGGTCGCGGCGGTGTTCAGGGCCTCGGAAACGCTCCCGCTGCCCGTTGCTGCCCAATCAACGCCGCTCACGAGCGCGTCCAGGCGCTCGCCGTGGTCGTGCTGGCGGCGCAGCGCGTGGGCGTAGACGCGCAGCGTGAACTTCGCATCGGTGTGCCCGAGCTGGGCCATCACGTAGGCGGGATCGGCACCGGAGAGCACGAGCAGCGAAGCGAACGTGTGGCGCAGCGCGTGCGGTGAGAGCCCACCGGGCAGCGGCTCCTCGCCGGCCTCGCTCAGCGCCGCGTTGGCCCGCTCGACCGCGGCGAGCAGGACGCGGCGCCGCACGTTGTTGCGGTTCTGCGGCTTGCCCGAGCGCGTACAGAACACGAGCTCTTCCGGCTGAGCCCGACGCGCCCCGGCCTTGTGCGCCGCCAGTTCGTCGCGCAGGGCGGGGGAGAGGTCCACGGTTCGCCTGCCGGCGTCCGTCTTTGCCTCCCCGACCCGCAGCCTGCCCGATGCGAGGTCCACGTCGCGCCAGCGCAGCGCGAGCAGCTCCCCGATCCGCAGGCCCGCGAGCGTGAGCGTCGCCAGCATCGCCCGGCGCCCGCCGGGGTCGTCGGAACGGACCCGCTCCGCGTCGATCGCCCCGGCCGCGTCGAGCAGCGGCGCGACCTGCTCGGGCTCGATCCAGGCCCGCTTCGGCATCGTCGCCTTGAGGCGGCGTCGCCGGCCCCGGGCCGGGTTGCTTTCGAGGTAGCCGTACTCGACCGCGACCTCGAGAACCTGCGCGAGCCGCGTCAGGGTCTTGTTGATCACGTTCGGCGTCAGGCGGCCCTCTCGCACCTTCGCGGCCCGATAGCGGTCCACATCCTCGACCGTGATCGCGTCGAGCCGGTGACGGGCGAAGAACGGGAGCAGGTGGCAGGAGAGCGCCCACTCGTAGTCCTCGACCGTCCGCGGCTTTAACTCGCCACGGCGCGCAGCCAGCCACTCGCTCGCGAACTCGTGGAAGGTCGGAACCTCCCGCGGCGCGTCGACGGGCTCGGGCTCGTGCGGCTGCCAGGTGCCGCGCTCGACGTCGGCCAGGACGTACCGCAGCTCGGCCTCGGCGCGCTGGCGGTCCCAGCCGTCCGCGCCGAGCGTGACGTATCGCCTCTTGCCGTAGGCGCGGAACCGGAGCGCCCAGCCCCGGCCGCCCTGGGGCACGACCACTTGGCCGGTTGCCTGGCGGGGCATCAGGCCGCGCCCCTTGCCATAGCGCCCCAGGCCACGCCGTGCTCGGCGAGTTCATGGTCGAGCCGAATGAGCGTCCCCGACCCGATCCCGCGAATGGCTGCCACGTCCTCGCGGTGTAGGCGCTGCAACCCGCGGACAGCGGCCACCTCGAACTCATCCCAGATCCGCCGCGCCTTGTCGTAGCCGATTACTTCGCGCAGCGGCCTGCCGGCCTTCTCCGCGTCCATGTGCCGCTCGACTCGTGCCTCGATCTTCCATGTGAGGGCACGATCGGTGCCGACCAATGCGAGCAGCACCGCCTGGGCCAGGTCGCGTGTCTCGCGCACCTCATCCCGCAGCCGCCGGAACTCCTCTTTCGTGACTTCGCCCATGTGGGGCTCCTCTCTGCCGAGGGACCCGGTTCCGGCGCGTGGCGCAGATAGCCTGCGCGGCGCGTCGAAGCTAATCCCTTCGGCGCCGGCCCCGGGAGCGGTTTCATCGCTCGCCGGGGCATTTGCGTTGCCGACCCTACACCCGCTGGCGGCCACTGTGGCGTGAACTGGGACCCCAGTTCTGGCGATCACCCTGAACGCCCCCGGATCTCGAGCAGCTCGGGGCGCGCACGGCGCAGCGCGGGCTTCCCGTTCCGTGGCGGCGTCGACGCGGCCGGAGCCTTGCGCCCGAGCAACTCGGCCACCCTCTCGGGGTCGAACCGAAGCCGGGGCCGGGGTTCGGGCGGGGGCTTGGCATCGGGGTCGGGGTCGGTGCGCTTGGCGCGGGTGGGCAGCTTGATCGCCCCGAGCTCCTCGGCGTTGCGGTAGACGTAATCCCGACTCACGCCGAAGCGGGTCGCGATCGTGGCGGCGTCGACCAGGGCGCCGTCCTCGGCGTGGTGTCGTGGGTCCGCGACCGCGGCGCCCCCGAGCAGCTCGGCCACGCGCTGGGCCACGGCCTCGACGGCGGAGGGATCGAGCTGGACCCCCTCGCCGGCGGCGGTTCGGACCGCGTCGATTACGGTCGCCCCGGCCCGCGGGCGGACCTCGGCGCCGCAGTCGAAGCAGTAGACGACGCGGGTGTCGGGATCGAGCTGCAGCGTCGGGCGCTCGCAGTGGCAGGGACGGGCACGGTCGCCGCTTTTCATTGCCCCACCCCCAACCCTTCAGGGGGTTCGAACCGATGGAGTGCCCCTTTTCTCAATGCTTTCTTGCGGGGCAGCCTCTTAGGAGCTTCAGATAAGGAGGTTCTCTCTAGAGGTTCTTCAGTAGGTTCGGGTGAAGGGTTTTCACATTGGTCGGCAGGTTCTTCACATTGGTCGTCGTGGGTTTCACATTGGTCGTGTCGCAGATTTCCCATTGGTCGAGCGGCCTTGGGTGGCTGCCACTCCGCGTTCCCGTCGGCCTCGAAGGCGGGCCCGTACAACTCGTAGAGGTCTGAAGAGCGGCCTCGGCCGCCGTTCCTCATCCGCTTGCGCCGGCGGATCAACCCCCTCCGCTCGAGGTCCGCGATCGCGGCGATGACCGTCCGCCTGGTCAGCCCGGTGCGGTTCGCTATCCGCTGTTGCCCTGGCCAGCAGGTGCGCGCGTCGGTCCCAACGTGGTCGGCGAGTTGAAGCAGCACGAGCTTCGTCGCCGAGCTGAGGGTCTTCTTCGCAGCCTCGCACTGGTCCCACGCCCATATCTGGGCCTCGAGGCTCACGTCACGATTCCCCTTGGCGCTCGAGGAAGCGACGCAGCGACGCAGACATCCAGCCGAACCGCGGGTGCCAGTGCTTGCCGCGAAGCCCACGGGGCATCGCTAGTTCAGGTTCAGGTCGGCGCGGAGCCTTCCCGGTCATGCGGGCCGCCTCCCTGGGTACCGGCGGGCGAGTACCAGGCGCGCAGCCTCCTCGGCCGCGGCCCGCTGGAGCGGGTGCAAGTCGAGCGCCTCGTAGAGGTCGGCCCGCTCGAGGATCGAGAGCTGGGCCAGCTCGCGCGGGTCGAGCGGCAGTCCGTCGAGGGTGAGCTGGACGGCGCTCACGAGTCCGCTTCCCTCACGAGGATGCGCAGTAGGTTCGGCGAGCAGCTACCGAAGCGAGGGTGCCGCCAGAGCCTTAGCCCTGGCGGCGGGGGTTCGTCAGGGTCAGACGGGCCGGCGCGAGTGGGCGCGGCAGTCCGGCGTGATCCGCGGCGTCGCACCGGCGCTGGGCGGCGCGCGCGGGATCGCGCGCCGCAGGTCTGGGCCGCCGCTGTACGAGATGCATGAAGGGGCTCGACCGGCCGCACGTACTCGCGAACGTTGTCGAGGAACTCGTCTCGCGAGGGCCCGTAGCCAACGACGATGCCATCGCGCCCGCCCAGTACGGGTCCACCGTCTTCGTTGGGATCGCGCGGTGCGATTCGAACCCGTCCGCGATCAGGGCGGCGCGCTAGTCGGAGCATCTTGCAGTGAGGTCGGTCATCTCGGTTACCGGAGAGAATGAACTACGCCCAGGACAGCACCCCGGGGGGAACGCAAAACGGCCCCGAAGGGCCGCTCCGCGAACCGAGACGCCTCCACTGCAAAGCGTCCTCACCACCAATTATCCCGCAGCCCTGCGGCGGCACCCCTTGTCGGGCCGGCCCTCGCAGTGGCGGAGAGCTCTGCGATGCCTGCCGCAAGCGCCTGGCGCGCCCTATGACGCGTCGCTAAGGCACAGACGAGCGGAGTCAGTCGCTTTTCGTCCTAAGCGAGCGCCTGGGGCGGGGCCGTGCGCACGCCCGCTCGTCGCCCAAGACCGGTGATACTTCTGTGATGAACGCGAGCGGTGGCCGTAGAGTCGCTGAGAGACAGTCGCGCGACGGCTGCGCCGTCGGAACCGAGGGAGGTCACATGATCAGACCAAGAAATCTCGCGATCGTCGCGACCGGCGTGCTGCTGGCGGCGACGGCGATTGGGCTGTCGGCCGCGACGGCGCACGAGCCACGCGCACACCCCCAGAAGATCTGGGTCGGCTCCGGTGGACTCTACGTGCGTGCGAGCCTCGGGAGCTATTGCTGGTCTCGGCGGGAAGAGGGGACCGGCTTCTGGAACGGCTTCTGCGCCGACGCTGCGTACCCCATCGATGTCCGTGGCAGGCTGCCTGTTCAGCCCCGCGACCGGGTCACGCTGCACGTGCCCGACCACGCGCGACGGGTGAACGTCTCATTGCTGCGGGTCGAGGGCAGCGCGATCAACCACGGCGACTGGCGAGCGAGGGCTCGCCGGGTCGGGGACGGCCCGCACCGCTGGCGCTTTCGGCTCCCTGCCGATCTCCAGAACGCGAACCGCCTCGACGTCTTCGTCCGTTACGAGAGGGGCGACGCCGATTTCTGGGCCGGGATTGATCCCACGGGGTGAGGAGGGACGATGCGTTGAAGCCGCTGCTGGACCGGCGGGTCCGCTACTGCTTGCGGCGTCGAGCAGGTATCCACGGTCGGGCGGGCCGCCGCTCTCCATGTAAAAGCGGATAAGCCGCTTCTCGTCCTAAGCGCACATCGGGGAGAACGCCCTAACCTTCCCCTGGCATGCGCGGGAAGAAGATAAGTGGGCACACGTGTGTCCTTGCGGTGATCGCGGTACTCGCCGGAGCTCAGAGCACTGCTAACGGAGGGACCGGGGGCCATCCGACCTGCGACGGAATCAGAGCAACGATTGTCGGCACGCCGGATGACGACGTGATTGAGGGCACGACTGATCAAGACATCATTGTCGGGCTCGGCGGCGATGACCGAATTCGGGCTAGAAAAGGCTTCGATTTTGCCTGCGGTGGGCGGGGCGACGACATCGTTCGAGGGAACGGGACCTTCGATGTTCTCCTCGGCGGACGCGGTCGTGATCGGCTGATCGACCGGCCGAGGCGTACGAACCACCTCCTTGGCGGCCCGGGTGACGACCAGCTTTACGGGGGGAACTACTTTTGGCCTGGCCGAGGCGATGACGTGGTGAGAGGGGAAGGACCGGCCGGTACCTACGCTGATCCCGGCGACGATTTGATCGTAAACCGAACCGGCCAGGGCTCAATCCGCTATGGCCGAGCGCCACGCCCGGTACACGCGGACCTCCGCAAGGAAACCGCTACCGGCTGGGGGAACGACACGCTCATCGGCATACGCGACGTGCTCGGCTCAGCACATGACGACGTACTAATTGGCTCGAGCGCGGGGGAACGCTTCTTTGGGAGCGGTGGTTTTAATCGTCTTCACGGACGAGCAGGGAACGACCAGCTCGAGGGAGGCGGGATTGCCAGAGGGGGAGCCGGCGACGACCACCTCCGTGGGAGAGATACCGATGACCTTCTTGACGGTGGAGGTGGCACGGACACACTCGACGGCCGTAGGGGCATCGATGAGTGCTTGGAAGGCGAAAACGTGTCCAATTGCGAACTCTGACGACTTAGTCGCTCTCCATGCAAAGCGACTTAGCCGCTTCTCGTCCGAAGCTACACCGGTATTTGAGAACCGGCGCAACCTTCACCGTGTCTGTGTAGCCTCGCCGCAGGCATGCGTCCCCGGCACGCGTACATCCTGGCGGTTGTCCCGGTGCGCAGGGGGCTAATCTCGGCAGGCGTGCTCGCGGCTGTGCTCGTTGCCGCGATTCCGCCAGGGGCGCCTGGAAGCTCTGGGGGACCTGTGGACGAGACCGACGTCACGATCTTCGAGTCAACGGGCTCTGAGCAGACCTACACGGTTCCCAAGGGGATCAGGACGCTCTCCCAAATGAATGCGGTTGGCGGGGGCGGGGGTAATAACGGGTTCGCCGTGGGCGGCGGCCCGCATCGTGCTGAGTTAGACGGCCCCGCAGTCACGCCGGGAATGACTCTCTACGTAAACGTCGGCGCTAATGGCGAAAACGGTGGGGGGTTTTTGCCCGACAGCGGTGAAGGTGGCTTCAACGGCGGCGGCGACGGCGCAGGCATGGGCGCTGGCGGCGGCGGGGCAACGGACGTTCGGACCATCTCCCGCACTGAGAGCGGGACACTCGCCTCGCGCATCGTCATTGGCGCCGGCGGAGGCGGCGCCGGCTCAAACGGCGGCGCGACGGCCTGTCCACCAGGCCCAACGGTGCCTGGGGGAGTCGGCGGAAGCGGTGGCGCGGCGGTGACGGCTGGAAGCTCTGGCGCTGGTTCCCCCGAAACCACCCCTGGGGGCGGCGGAGGTCCGGGTACGAGCAGCTTGGGGGGGACGGCAGGCGCTGGCGGCACCGAGAGCGGGGGCAACGACGCAAGTCCGGGCGACGCTGGCTCCCTCGGGCAGGGTGGTGATGGTGGAGCAAGCCCGCTGAATCATCCCGCTGGCGACGGCGGGGGCGGGGGAGGTGGCCTCTACGGAGGTGCTGGGGGTGGCGGAGGCACAAGTGAGAGTTCCCTGGCCTGCCCGCAAAACGCCGGCGGCGGAGGCGGCGGCGGAGGCAGCTCCCTGGGGGATCGAGTCTTGGATGCCTCTTCCGAGAGCTACCCGCGAGTTGTGATCAGTTGGTTCGCACCACAGACCCGCATCCACGGCCCCACCCGGGTAGAGACGCGAAGGAGATGGGCCCGGGTGAGCCTCAATCTCGGATCGAGCGCCTTCTCGCAGGCGACATTTGAGTGCTCGTTTGAGGACCGCGCCTTTGCGCCGTGCGTTGACTCGTTTGAACGGAGACTTCGTGCTGGCCGCCGCTACAAGCTCGAAGCGCGCGCCACTCATACGATCAGTGGCAACACCGATCCTACGCCGGCCGTCCACCGGGTGCGAGTAGTCAGGGTGGCGTAGGCGCTTTGGTGCAGGCGCTGGTTTGCTTCGACGGCTCTTCGAATGCAAGCGGCATACCCGCTTCTCCGTCCAAAGCGGCTGTCTGCTCAGCAAAGCGAAGCTGGACCGCCTGGGTGGTGGCTCCGAGACGTCCTCAGCCGGCGGCAGCGTTCCGGGCATTGGCCTTCGCCCTGCGTTCGCCGGCGTTCGCCTCGTAGGCGGCCCTCGCCCTGGCGCGATCGCAGGGCTTGCAGTAGCTCCGCCGGCCGCTGGCCTTGGAGGGATCGACGGCGAAGGCGCGGACATCCTTCGTCTCGCCACAGTCGGGGCAGGTTTTCTCCACGCTCACCATTGCCGCGATTGGCGTCGGCGGTTCGTCGACCTGTTGCACTTTCTGTGACTTGGTCCGAGGTAGCCGCGGCGATCGTCGCGGTGATCCAGATCCCAGAGCTGGCCGGCCAGGATCGGTCTGCCGCAGCGGGCGCAGCGCGTGACGCCGGCCGCAACCGTCGGCGCGAGCCGAGCGCGGAGCTTGTAATGGCGGGTGCCGTAGCCGCGCTTGTGGCGCGATACGGGCCTCGGGGCCTCGGGCATCAGCGAGCTTTCACACGTCGGGGAGGGAAAAGGGGTGCTGGGGCGATGATGAGTTTGGGGCGATCCTCGTTGCCCATGCGCCCCCCCCTGGGGTAAAGCGAGCGGGCGGGGGGCTTGAGATTCCCCCGCCGCTCGCTCCTGTGGGGCCAAAGGAGTGAGCCCCCACAAGTTCAGGCCGCCTTGCGCCGCCGGCGAGCCTTGCCGACGACCTCGACGGCGCCGACGTGGAGCAGGTCCTGGGCATCCTTGCCCTCGGCCTCGAACGTCTCGCCTTCGGAGATGGTGTTGCCCTTCGGCTGGATGACCCTCTGGCCAGGGATCACGCGCAGCTTCACGCGCCCGGAGATGGGCTCGGGCTCGGGCTCGGGCGGGTTGAGCGCCATCCGCAGGTCGTGCAGCTCGTCGTCGGAGGCATCGGCCGAGGCGAAGAACTGCGGGTGCTTCTTGACGATCGGGTGGCCACCGCGGAGTCGGGTGCCTTGACGGGCGACGTGCTCGGCGCTGGCGAAGGTCTCGATGCAGACGTAGAGCTGCTCGGGCTTTGGCTTGGTGGCTGGCATTGGCTGGGATGTCCTTTCTGGCGGGGGATCTAGGGGAGCCTGTACGGGCGCGGCGCGCTCGAAGGGAGCCGGAAGCCCCGGCGAGCGATGGGCCCCCGTCCGGTCTTGCGGCGCAGGTCGCGAGCCCTGCGATCCATGGTGGTGCGGTGGAAGCGGGTGGTGGCGAGGTCGCTGGGATCGGCAGGCCGGAACCATTCCGGGTTCTTCTGCACGAGCGGGTGGTCGGGCGCCAGGCGATGGCGCTTGGGCAGGAGCCGCTCGCTGCGGGACCCCTCCTTCAGCATGAGCGGCTTTACCGGCGTGACCATGGACGTGCCCCGCAGGACGCCCCGGCGGCGCCTTAGGCCGGGGAGCCCGCCGCTCATCTCGATCGGCCTCACGGATTGAACTCGCTTGCTCATCTCTGCTCGATCCCGATCCGCGAGCTCACCAGGTATGCGTCGAGGTCGGCGGCGTCGATCCGCAGAGGGCTGCGCTCGTCGCCGAGGCGCAGGGCTGGGAGTTCGCCGGAGGCGATGTGTCGGTAGACCCAGCTCGGGTGGACGCGCAGCTGCCGCGCTACCTCATCGGCGGTCAAGAGTTCGTTTGCAGCGGTCTCTGTGAGTTGCATGAACCCATGTTGGCCCTACTCGCGGCGACGGCTCGCAGGCCGTGCGTGAATGGGCAGCGGGACGCTCTCGCTGCCTTTATCCCGTCGGATCGTGCGTGATCCGGTCGTATCCGGACGCCGAAAAAATCGGCCTATCCAGGCACGCCGCGTGCGTGGCGGCGCGCCGGATCGACAAGCTGGAGGTCACTGGTTCGAGCCCAGTAGCGCCCATCGCGATCGGGTCCACGACAACGGCAGAGACAGAACTCGCCATTCGCGCGATTCGATCTGGCAAGGCTAGGGGTCGTCTCCAGAGAGAACATGGCTCCCTCGGCCACAAAACGCCCGCCGCTCGGCTCGCCGAGCTGGAACAACGTCTTTAGGAGCTACACCTAGGGCTTGCCTAGAATCCCTGCGGGATAACCGCTTCGCAGTTGGTCGTCGAGTCGATTGGCGACCCGGAGACGGCGTCGACGACGACCGTGTCCGTGCCGGTGCCGCAGTCGACCGTGTCGCCGGCGTCCCCGTCCGAGACGTCGACGGTGTCGCCGCCGCCGAAGGTCTCGACTACGTCGGTACCAGTGCCCCCGTCAACTGTCTCCGGCGTTCCCGTGCCGCCGAGGTTGTCGTTGCCGGGTCCCCCGATCAGGCTATTCGAGCCCTGGCTGTTCGATCGGAGTGTGTCGTTTCCCACCCCGCCGTCCAGCGTATTGACATCGCTGAGAGCGCCGCCTGAGCTCCCATACAGTTCGTCATCACCGGCGTTGCCGGAGATGTAGTTGCCTAGGCTGTTGCCGAAAATCCGGTCGCTGCCCGCGCCGCCCTGTATTCGTTCTATCTGGCCTGGGGAGAAGGCCAGGATGTCGGTGCTTGAAGACGCTTCTCCCAACGCATCCGAAGAGACTTGGACAGGGGAGCCCGAAGAAAGAGCCGAGAAGTCGAGAGTGTCGTCACCCGAAAGGTCCGTAAGGGTGTCGCTTCCCCAGCCCTCGTCGAAGGCGTAGAAGTCCCCGCCATCGCCGCCATTTAGGGCGTCGTCCCCGCCGCGACCGTGGATCTCATCGCCTCCGCTGTTGCCCGACAGGGCATTGTTGTCCTCAGTGCCGAAAATGGAGTCGGGGCCAGACCCGCCGATGGCGTCCTCGATCACCGTGGAAGCGGGGAAGTCAACCGTATTCGGGGCGCCCGCATTGGCTTCGTTGCTCGCACTCGGGACCAGGTCGATGAGCATGCCTGAGCTCACCGCCGAGAAGTCCAGGGTGTCCGTGCCCGCAGGGTCGGAGACGGTGTCGTTTCCCCAGTTGTCATCGAAGAGGTAGCTCTCGCCGCCCGTCTGTCCACCTCTGAGGCGGTCGTCGTCCCGGCCACCGGTGAGTCGGTCTCTTCCCCTCCGACCGAGCAGCGTGTCGTCGCCTGCGCGACCGTCAATACGGTCGGCTCGGTTAGTGCCCCTGAGAGTGTTGTCGCCGGCGTTACCGGTGATGACGGCCGCGGACGCCACCGTCGCTACCGAAGCAAACAGGCCCACCGCCACCGCCACCGTCACGGTGCGTGCCCTCGTTCCCGCGGATGAGGTCACTGCCCTCCTCACCGAGGATCCCGTCGTCGCCCCCGCCGCCGTAGCCGTTTCCACCGTCGAGCCGCGCATCCGTGCCCTCCCGCCCAAATCGTCGTCGATCGCCACCCTAGCCGAGGTCGGTCGGAATCGCAAGGGGCTCTCACGGAGGCCACCAGAACGCACCCGCCATCCGGCAGGAGATCGAAGCACCCGTTACACCAACGAAACCTGTACGGCGTGCAGGGGAGGTGTGTTTTGGGGGTGGCAAGAGCGCGACTCGGGGCAAGGCGCACTCGCGCGGGCATCATCGCGCTCGGCCTCGCGGTGGCGATGATCGTCGGCGCATCGGCCTTCGGGGCGGTCGGGGCGCTGACGCCGAAGAACTGTATCGATGACAACGACACCATTGCCGACCCCAGCCAGGGGGAGGACAACTGCTCCCGGCTGCGCGCGGTCGCTGGTTCAAATCCCGTCGCCCCGACTGGCCATGGCAACCACGAGTCACTTCGGGGACCGGCCGCTAGAGCTGCGTTTCGGGATGACCTCAGGCCGCCCGCCGAGTCGCGATCAGTCCGGCCCCCCCGGCCAGGACGAGCGCAATCCCAGGACCGATCAGGATCCACATCGTTGTCCGCGCCGAGAGCTCGTCGGCCGTGACGAGGAGGGGCTGGAGACGCTCGCTGAACGTGACGAGCGCTCCGAACCGGTCGAGGATCACCGCTATTTCGGTGAGGCTCGATGACGACAGCTCCGGATTTGCTTCGGCGAGTTCGGCGGCGACCTCGGGCGCTGTCCTCCCCGCCTCCGAGGCAGCGTAAGAAACCGCTTCCTCGGTGAACCCATCGAACAGGTCGCGTGCGGTCGCCAGCGCCGTTGCTCGAGCTTCGACCTTCTCGGCCGAAAACGGGCGGAGCGAATCGAGCACCGCGTCCGTCTCCGCTGTCTTCTCGGGATGATCGAGTATCAGAGGGACGGCGACGAGCAGAGCGCCGACGCCGAGGATGGCGGCCGCGAGAGCTCTCCGGGGTCGTGCGACGCCTGCGGCGCCCGCTCCGATCAGGAGTAGGCCCAGCACGAGTTCAATCCAGACCGCATCACGCAGGGTCAGGCCCAGGCCGGGCAGCGAAGCCGTGGACTCGAATTGGTCGCGACGCTGCTCGAGATTGGTGATGACGCCGTCCGCGAGCGCCTCGATCTCCGGATACCGGGAGACACCGGCGCTGAACCCAGGGGCGCGATCTTCGAGCTCGGCGAGGAGTTCAGCCGGTGTACGACCCGCGATCTCCGCGAGATACGGAAGCCCCCGCTGCTCCATCTCCTGAGCCACAGCGCTTGCTTGTTCGAAGTCCGCGCGCAGCCGCTCGAGCTCGACCTCGGTGACGATCGGCGAGGTGATCGTCACCAGCGTGTCGGCGGCCCTCGAGGCGGGCAGCTGCGAAGCCCCGATTACGACAGCCACGAGACCGATGCCCACGGCGCACGCAACCGCGAACGGTGCTCGGCGCATCGACGTGCTCATTGCTGTCTTCCAATCCATGTCACGCTCGGACCGTATCTCGCAGGAGCCAAAGCAACGCCGGCCGCGGCGATCATCACCGCTCCCGCCGCCAGGAGCAGCCAGACCGGGAACGCGATCGGGAGCTGCTTCGCCGACTCGAACTCGTCGACGCTGGCAGACACCGCGTCGGCGAGTTGCCCCAGCCTCGGCCCGATCACCGCCCACTCGGAGAGGAACCGCTCCGCAGCGGGAAACTCACTGCCGAGCCGGCCCTCCAGCTGAGCCGGAGGGATTCCCTGCCGGGCCGCGAGAAACGGAATGATCTCTTCGCCCGTCTCCTCGACGAGTGCGTCCAAGGCAGCGGATGCCTGTTGGGCAGCCGTTGCGGCCGTCGCCGTCAGGCCGCGGCTGGCGAAGTCCTTGACGTCCTCGCCGTCCGCGCTCTTACCGGGACCGGAGAGCACCAAGGGGCCGACGAGCATCGCGGCCCCGAGGGTCAGGATCGCCACCGTCGGCCCGCGGCCCGTCGTGCGGAGCGCGATCAGGCCTGCGGCGAGACAGGCCAGCCCACCGACGAGGAACAGCCACGGTGTGGCCGTGAGCGGAACGGCGCTGATCGGGATGTCGTACACGGACTGGAACTTCTCGTCCACGGCGGCTAGCTGCTCCGAGTAGCGAGCCGAGAACTCATTCGCCTGGGCGATCTCCTCCGCGGCCGTCGTCAGCGCCGGGAACATAGTGGCGGCCAGGCGATCCAGCTCGCCGGCGCTCAGGCCGGCATCCGCGGCAAGCTTGGGAATCGCCTTGTCGACCAGCTCGGCGCTGCCGGCTCGCGTCACCTCGGCTTCGCCGAGATACCGGGCCGGGTTGTCGCCGAGGGTGAGAAACTCAAATCGATCGAGGATCCGTTCAGCGTCTGCGGTCCGATCGACCATCGAGTACGCGATCGGGAAAATCACCAGCCCCACGCCGACCACGATCCCCAGGACGGCGACCCTCCCACGCATGAGCCCGAGCATATGCGGAAAGTTCAGAATGAAGGGGCGGGATGGTGAACGACGATGGCGACATGACGGCCGCTTGTGGTCGCTCCGACGGGACGAACCGCCGCACGTGGCGCGATCAATCCGAGTAGGCGCGGCAGCCTCAATGCAAGGCGCTCGTCCAATGTCCGGATCGGCAGGCGTCGCGGGCGGAACGCAAGCTCCGTCACAACTGGACGCGACGGTATCTCCGAGTCGGTCCCCAGCACCTGGCGGACTCTACGGTCAGTGCGATCTCGGGGCGAGTCGGCCCTCTCGCCGGTGCCTGTCGCGCCTGAGCGCATGAGCTCTTCGTCGTGGCCGCCCCAGTCGGCGTAGCACGTGAACGTGTCATTGAAGGCCTTCTCGCTCCACGTAGCACGGTTGGAGTTCCGACTCAGCCCACGCTTAGGCGGGCGCCGCCCGGGGTACCGTCCTTTCGCACATGGAAGTGTGGAAGGGAGGTACGACATGTACATCGGTCTTGGCACGCTACTTCTGGTCATCATCCTGATCGTCCTGCTCACCTAGCGGGGACCGACGGCGACGGGCCGTATGCTCGCCGCCCATGCTCGGGACCTACGCGTCGGCCCTGCTGGTGCTCGCCGCCGCCGCGGCGGTCGGGCAGGCGGTTTTCCGCCTGTGTGGCCGCGAGCGCTGGTCCTGGCTCGCACCGGCGGTCGGCCTCGCCGCCCTGCTGCCGGTCGCCTGGTGGTCGGTGCGACTGCCCGGCGAGGGGACGGCCGCGGCGATCGTCCTCGGGGCGCTGGCCGCGAGTGCGGCCGTCTACTTGCGCGGCCGGACCCTCGGCCTCGCGGACGCGCTGCGAGCGGGGGCTCCCATCGCCGCGCTCGCGCTGCTGGTCGCCTCCCTGCCCTTCCTGGTCGAGGGTCGCTTCGGGATCCTCGGGACCGGGCTCAACCCCGACATGTCCCAGCACCTCTTCGCCGCGGACCGC
This sequence comes from Solirubrobacterales bacterium, assembly GCA_051004675.1. Lineage (GTDB taxonomy): Bacteria > Actinomycetota > Thermoleophilia > Solirubrobacterales > 70-9 > JBDTSW01. Next base: position 4,718 of record JBPCKC010000007.1, on the reverse strand, counting down.
CTCGCCGAGTCGGGCTCGGAGCGCCTGATCGCGTCCGGGTACCCGCTCGGGCCTCATGCCTTCGCGGTGGCGCTCTCGGCGCCTGGGCCCAGCCTGGTGCAGGCGTTCGGCGGGTTGACGATCGCGACGGCGCTCGCCACGGCGCTGGCGCCGCTCGGCCTGCTGGGCCGCCTGGCCGGGTGGCGGCGGCTGGCGGTCGCGTTGCTGGTGGGCTTCGCGTACATGACGGCGTCCTACCTCACGCAGGGGGCATTCAAGGAAACGCTCCAGGCGCTGTTCCTGCTGGCGTTCGCTCTCGGCCTGGGGCAGCTCGCGCGAGGGCGCCTGGCGGCCCCGGGGCTTCGGCGGGCGGTCCCCCTGGCCGTGCTGGCCGTGGGATCCGCCTACGCGTACAGCTTTCCGGGCCTGGTCTGGCTGATCGGGGCCGCGGGAGCCTGGGCTCTGATGGAGCTGATCCTCGCGGCGCGCGGCGGTACGTGGCGGGCGCGCGCCCTCGCGATCCGCGCGATCCGCCCCGCCCTGGTCGCGGGCGCCGTTCTCGGGGCAGCGCTCGCGCCGGAGCTGACGCGGATGGCCGACTTCGCGCGGTTCGAGACGTTCGACCCCGACGGGGCCGGCCTGGGCAACCTGTTCAACCGGATTTCGCCGCTGGAGGCGCTCGGGATCTGGCCGTCGGGCGACTTCCGGGTCGAGGCCGGCGACGGGTTCGCGCCGCCGCTCGCCTTCTGGGCCGGGGCCGTGATCGCCGTCGCGGCGCTCGCCTTCGGCATCTGGTGGTGGCTGGGGCGGGGCGAGCTCGCGGTCCCGGTGACGCTGGCCACCGCCGGCGCCCTCGTGGCCTACGCGAACCTCGCGGGCACCCCCTACCAGGAGGCCAAGGCGATCGCCCTGGCGGCGCCGCTCGCCATGCTCGTGAGCGCGCGGGCGCTGGCGGTTGCCGCTCCGAGCGCGCGGCAGGTCGCACGGATCGTCCGCCGCCGGGGGATCGCGACGCTACTCCCGCGAAGCGCCCGGCTCGCCCGCGCCCGGCTCGCGGTCGCGGCGCTGGCCGCCGCGTTCGCCGCAGCCGCGGGGCTCTCCAGCGTCCTGGCCCTGGCGAATGGGCCCGTCGGCCCCGCGCGCTGGTCGCCGGCCCTGCTGGAGCGCAAGCCGCTGCCCGGGCCCACCCTCGTGCTCGCGCCGGAGGAGTTCCTGGTCGGCGAGCACGGGCGTGACTTCGTGGTCTGGGAGCTCCGCGGGGGGGAGGTGTGCGTGGAGATCGATCCGGGGCCCTCGCCGGGCCCACCGCCGCCAGGGGTCGCACAGGTGATCGTCTACGGGCACTCGACGCGGGCGCCGTTCGAGGGGGCCGACGCCGGCTCGGCGGCGGGTGCGTTCACGCTGTGGGGCGTCGACGACCCCGCGCCGGGAGACTCGGGGTGCCCCTTCATCGCCGACGGCGCCCGCGCCGACCCCTCCGGCTGAGCGTCCTGGCCTCTCCACGCCCTCGGCGGGCAGGGCAGGACACTCCGGCGGGCCGGGGCTTGGGCCGCCCACCCCCGGATAGCATGGCCGGCCGATGCCGGTGCAGGTGAAACTCCCAGACGGAACCCCGTTGGAGCTCGATGACGGGGCCTCCGGCGCGGACGCGGCCGCCGCGATCGGACCCGGGCTCGCCAAGGCGGCCCTGGCCGTGAAGGTGGACGGCGAGCTGCGCGACCTCGCCGCGCCGCTGCCCGACGGCGCTGCGCTCGAGGTCGTAACCGATCGCAGCCCCGAGGCCCTCGAGCTGCTGCGCCACGACGCGGCTCACGTCCTCGCGACGGCGGTGGTGGAGCTCTACCCGGGGACCAAGGTCTCGATCGGCCCCCCGATCGAGGACGGCTTCTACTACGACTTCCAGTTCCCCGACGACGCACGGCCGTCTGAGGACGACCTGGCGGCGATCGAGGCCAGGATGGCGGAGCACATCGCCGCCGACGAGCGCTTCGAGCGCACGGAGGAGGACGTGGCCTCGGCGCTCGAGCGCTTTCGGGCCGCCGAGGAGCCGTACAAGGTCGAGCTGATCTCCGACCTGATCGCCAACGAGGGCACGGAGCAGGTATCGCTCTACCGAAACGGTCCCTTCCTCGACCTGTGCCGGGGCCCCCACGGGCCCTCGACCGGGCGCATCAAGGCCTTCAAGCTGAGCTCATTGGCGGGGGCCTACTGGCGCGGCGACGAGACCCGCCAGATGCTGACGCGGATCTACGGGACGGCCTTCTTTACGAAGGGCGACCTGAACGCGCATCTCGAGCGCCTGGAGCAGGCGCGGGCCAACGACCACCGCAAGCTGGGCCCCCAACTCGGCCTGTTCCGACTGCGCCCGGAGGCCCCGGGGATGCCGTTCTGGCTGCCGCACGGGACGGTCCTGCTGAGGCTGGTCGAGGCGGAGGTGCGCGAGCACCTGCTGCGCGGTGGCTACGACGAGATCAAGACGCCGCAGATCATGGATACCGAACTGTGGCACCGCTCGGGCCACTGGGAGAACTACCGCGAGAACATGTTCTTCGCCGAGCCCTCCGAGCGCGACCGTGATTCCTCCGCCCGCTCCTATGCCGTCCGGCCGATGAACTGCCCCGGCGCCTGCCTCACGTTCGGCTCCGAGCGCCACTCCTATCGCGACCTGCCGCTGCGCCTGGCCGAGTTCGGGCTGGTCTCGCGCTACGAGCGTGAGGGGGTGCTCCACGGCCTGCTGCGGGTGCGCGCCTTCACCCAGGACGACGCGCACGTGTACTGCACGCTCGATCAGGTGCCGGGCGAGGTGAACGCCATCTGCGAGGCCATCGACCAGCTCTACGGCCGCTTCGGATTCGACGAGGTGAGGGTGGAGCTCTCCACCAAGCCGGCGAAGGCGATCGGCTCCGACCAGCAGTGGGCCGAGGCGGAGGCAGCGCTCCAGGGCGCCCTCGACAGCCAGGGCCGCGCCTACCGGCTGAACCCCGGCGACGGGGCCTTCTACGGACCGAAGATCGACTTCCATGTGACGGACGCGATCGGGCGAAGCTGGCAGCTCGGGACCTGCCAGCTCGACTTCTTCATGCCCGAGCGATTCGAGCTGAGCTATCAGGGCGAGGACAACGCCGAGCACTGCCCGGTGATGATCCACCGGGCGCTCCTCGGCTCGATGGAGCGCTTCATCGGCATCCTGATCGAGCACCACGGCGGCCGCTTCCCCACCTGGCTCGCCCCGGTGCAGGCCAAGATCCTGCCGGTTGCGGACCGTCACAACGAGTACGCGGCCGGGGTCGTCGCCGAGTTGCGCGGCCAGGGCCTGCGCGTGCAGGTGGACGAACGCTCCGAGTCGGTCGGTCGCAAGATCCGCGACGCCGAGCTGGCCAAGGTGCCGTTCATGCTCGTCGTGGGCGACCGCGAGCAGGAGGCGGGCGAGGTCTCGCTGCGCTCGCACGAGCAGGGGGATCTTGGGACGGTCGCCGTGGCCGAGGTCCCACGAAGCCTCGGCGCGCCAGCCGGCGGCGGCCCGTAGGGCGTCTATACTCCGCCGCGATGCAGGGCACCCACACCACGTCGCGCCGCTGAGCGCCCGTGCCTTGCGCATCTGCCTCTTGCACCCAATCGCCGGTTAGCTACTTCTTGAAGCCTGCCGTCATCCGTCTCTAGTGCCCGTCCCGCGACGGTTCGACCGCCGGATGCCCGAGAGGGACCCCACGCGGATCAACGAGCGCATCCGGATGAAGGAGGTGCGCCTGATCGACGAGACGGGCGAGCAGGTGGGCGTCATCGCCACCGACAAGGCGCTCGAGATGGCGCGCGATCGCGACCTCGATCTCGTCGAGGTGGCGGCGGACGCGCGCCCGCCGGTCGCCAGGCTCCTCGACTACTCGAAGTACAAGTACGAGCAGGAGCAGAAGGCCAAGGCCGCCCGAAAGCACCAACAGCAGGTGAACGTCCGCGAGATCAAGCTGCGGCCGAAGATCGCCGACCACGACTACTCGACGAAGAAGGGTCACGTCGAGCGCTTCCTTCGCGGCGGCGACAAGGTGAAGGTCACGATCATGTTCCGCGGTCGCGAGCAGGCCCATCCGGAGCGCGGCGAGGCGCTGCTCATGCGGCTCGCCGACGACGTCGCAGAGCTCGGGACGATCGAGCAGCGGCCGACCCAGGACGGCCGCAACATGACGATGCTGCTCGGGCCGGTGAAGCAGCGCCAGGTACAGGACTCCGAGGCGCAGCCGTCCGAGAACGGCGCCCGGCCGCAGTAGCCCCCCGGCGCTCCCCCCGATGTCCACGGCCCGGCCGCGTCCTGTCCCGGTCTCGGCCGACACGCGAGCCGCCGACGCCGACCGCGAGCGCGTGGTGTCCGAGCTGCTCCAGCACGCCGCCGACGGGCGCATCGACCCCGAGGATCTCTCCGACCGCACCGACGCCGCCTACGCGGCCGCCACCCTCGGTGAGCTGGTGCCCCTGACCGCCGACCTCCCGACGCTGGTCACACGCCCCACCGGGCCCACGCGCTCGACCCCGCCCGCGGGCCGCACGCTCGCCCTGCTCGGCGGCTCCAGCCGCTCGGGCCGCTGGCGCGTCGCGCGCGACGGCCTGGCCGTGGCGGTCTTCGGAAGCACGAAGCTCGACCTGCGCCGGGCGGAGTTCGACGCCTCCGCGGTGGCCATCACCGCGCTGGCCTACTGCGGCAGGGTGGAGATAACCGTGCCCGACGGCGCCGAGGTCGAGATGACCGG
>JBPCKC010000006.1:0-3531 GCA_051004675.1 Solirubrobacterales bacterium | reverse complement strand
GATCGGGGAAGCGGACGTTGTCAAACGGTGACAGCGGCTTTCCGGAGAAGGCGATGTTCGCCTCCTCGGTGAAGATCCGCTCTCCCTCGGCGCTCCAGCCGTAGACCTTGCCCTCGAGATCGGCGATGTAGACCTCGGGCACCCCGTCGCGGTCCGAGTCGACCACCGCCACGGCCGAGAGCATCGCGCCGCCGAGGTCCGTCGAGATCGCGCCCGAGGCAAACCCGCGTGTCGCGTCGTGCCTGGCGACGAATGCGGGGACGTCGCCGCGGACCGGCCAGCCGGGCAGCTCGCTGCCGTCGCGGCGCATGGCATGGACGAAACCGTCGCTGGTGCCGAAGACGAGCTCGTTGCGGTTGTCGCCGTCGAGGTCGGCGAACGCGGGCGAGGACTCGCCGTCGGAGGCGAGCTTGCGCGGGAAGCCGTCGAGCATGTCCGCGTCGCGGTGCAGGTACATCGCCCGGCGGTCCTCACCCTTCATCGCCGGGGGGCCCGGTGCGCGCGCGACCACCTTGACGACGAAGCCGTAGGGAGCCGTGTTTGGGCGCCCGGACGAGGTCTGGGCGCCCGTCCCCGGCTCGCGCCCGTCGAAGTTGCCTGTGGTCGCCGGGAAGCGCGAGCGCAGGTCGGCGACGTCGAGCTCGGCCAGGACCCCGTCGAACGAGGCCGTGCGCGAGGAGCCGTCGCAATGGGAGGAGGTAACCGGCTTGAAGTCGCCGGGAGGCGAGGCGGTGGTGGAGCGGTTGTTCGGGTAGTGGCCCGGCGCCACGGAGACCTGGCAGGTGTAGAGGGCGCCTCGCGCGTAGACCTCGCCCTCGACGGTGAGCGTGGACTGCTCGGGGTCGTTTTGCGAGTACCACTCGGGAGAGGTGAGCTCCACCTCCGGCGGGACCCTCGCATCCACCCCGGCGTTCCGGAAGGGGCGCGGCACCAGCGCGTTCACCGAGCTGGAGACGTTGGCGCGCCCCCACCCGTAGAACTGGTCGTGCCCCGCCCGCGCCGGGTAACGCTTGCTCTGCGGCAGCAGCGTCACCACCGGCAGCAGCGTGGGGTTCTCGGTGCCGCGGCCCAGGAAGGGGTCGGTGCAGGTCGGCGCCGGCACCGGATGGCACGAGGGCTCGAGCGGAGCCGAGAAGTTCACGTCGTCGGAGAGGCCCTGGCCGCCGATCGTGCCGGAGGCCATGAGCTGGCGGACCTCGTTCGCGGTGATCGGGCAGGGGGCGCCGTTCGTGAGCGTGCAGTCGGGGTGCGGATCGAGCTTGCCCAGGTCCACGGCGTTCAGGGCCGCGGCGTAGATAAGCCCCGCGATCCCGGCGCCGCGGCCGGTCGCATCCGAGGAGCAGCTGACGGACGGGATCGCGACGGAGACCTTCGCGTAGAAGTTGGTGCATCCGTTGAACTTGAGATAGCTGCGCGGCTGCTCGGTCAGAGCCGGGGGCAGCGGCTCGGGCAGGTCGGCGAACTCGGAGTACTTGGTAACGGAGTTGACCAGCACCACGTGGGGGAGGCTCGAGGGCCAGTTGTTGTGCTGCGCGGCCTCGTCGGCGGCCGACGCGATCACGGTGACGCCGTGGCGGTAGGCGTACTCCACCGCCTCGCGGGCGAGGTTGGTGTTGTTGACGGCACCCAGGGCCTCCTGGATCACCAGCGCGCCGTTGTCGGTCGCGTACGTGACGGCGGCGGCGAAGCGGTTGGAGTCGGCGATGAAGCTGTCCCCGACGCGCATGTGGAACGCCATGCAGCTGGGGCAGGTGCCGACGCCGTTTTGGCCGTTCGCGGCCTCGGCGACCGAGTCCTGTGCCTCGCCCGTGCCGTGCCCGTACTGCACGTCGTCGAACGGATCGTTGTCGTCGTCGAGGAAGTCCCAGCCGACGATGTCGTCGGTGTAGCCGTTGTCGTCATCATCCGCCTCGTCGGTGAAGGCGATCAGCACGTCCTGGGGCTCGAACAGCCCGGCGGGGCCGACCCCGCCCGGCGTGTCGGCCTTGACCCGCGAGTCGCAGGCGAAGTCGAGGATGTTGAACGCGCCGTCCCCGTTCAAATCGTCCTGGCCGGCGTTGTCGAACGGGCCCGCGGCCGAGCAGTCGGTGCCCGGCTCGGCCGGGCTCGGCGGGTTGTCGTTCACCGGGGTCGGAAGCTCGCCGGCGTTCAGGGCGGTCGTGAGGCGGAGGTTTCGCATCGCGCCGAGGTCGTTCCACTTGATCCCCGAGTCGAGCACGGCGATCTTCACGTCCGGGCGACCCGTGGTGACCTGCCACGCGGCGTCGACCGAGGGGTCGGCGTCGGCGATATGCCCGCCGCGGACCCCGTTCAGCTCGGCCGGGTTGAGGTTGACCTCCAGGTTCCCGGGCTCGGGGGTCGCCGCGTACATCCACGTCTCCTTGCCGGAGAGGTCCGCGGGCACGTCGCCCGGATTCAAACGCAGGTCGGAGGCCTGGCCGGACCCGGCCGGATACGGAAACGCGGCGAGGGCCTGCCCGCTGGCGGCCAGTGCAATCGCCGCGGAGAACGCGGCCACCGCCCGCCTCATCGCAGGTTCACCGTCTCGCAATTGCGCACGCGGTCGCCCGCATGCAGGAACGCCACGTCCTCACCCGCGCCGCAGTTCACGATGTCGCGACCGATGCTGAGATCGCGGATGATGTCGGCGCCCGACCCGCCGAGCAGGCGATCGTCGCCCTGGTTGCCCTTGACGCGATCGTCGTCGGCCCCGCCGGATACACGGTCCTTGGCCTTGCCCCCCTTGACGATGTCCTGCCCGGCCTGGCCGCTGATGTCGTCGCGCCCGCGCCCTCCGCGCGCGCAGTCGTCACCGGCGCCGGCTTCGATCTGGTCGGCGCCGGCGAATCCCAGGATCAACTCGGAGGCCGCGGTTCCCGTGAGCACCTCACCCGCATCGGTACCCAGGATCTCGGTCTCGCACTCCTGCGGGCCGGGCGGGTCGAGCGGCGGGATCGCGACCGAGCGCAGGATCCCCCAGTTGCCGGCCTCATCGCGGTAGAGGATCGCCGCGTGCGTCGCGTCGCCCACCGCGGCGGCGCTCAGGGCGCGCTCGACGCTCGCGCCGGCGCCGTCGGCGACATCCTGCTCGGTGAGCACGCTGCCGTCCTGAGGGTCGTCGATCGGGCCGTTCGCGACGATCACGCGAAGGCGCGATGCGGTCCCGCAAAGCCAGTCGTCGCCGGGGGCCGTCCACCCGAGCGTCACAGCGCCGGTGCCCTCGTCGCGCGTGGCGAGGAGGTCCTCGGGCGAGCCGGGCGGACGGGCGTCGTGACCGTAGTTGGCCGTCGAGTGCTCGTCGTGGTGGAAGGTCCACCACTCCTCGTTCGAGCCGCCGCACGCGTCCTGACCCGTGTCCCACATGAAGCTCCATCCCTCCCGGGTGAGCGTCGTGACGTCGAGGTCGCCGTCGCCGTCCGAGTCGCCGACCGCGGGGGTGGCCTGCAGCCAGCCGCCCGTGAACTTGGGCCAGTCGTCGGCGGGTCCCGGCGCGGGACCCGCCGCCTCGGCGCCGTCCGGCCCGTACGCGTG
>JBPCKC010000005.1:0-76475 GCA_051004675.1 Solirubrobacterales bacterium | reverse complement strand
GCGTCGTGGTGGCGTTGAGGTGGGCGAACACCGAGGCCGGCGCCGGGTCGGTGAGGTCGTCGGCGGGGACGTAGATGGCCTGCACCGAGGTGACCGAGCCGTCGCGGGTCGAGGTGATCCGCTCCTGGAGCTGGCCCATCTCGGTCTCGAGCGTCGGCTGGTAGCCGACGGCCGAGGGCATGCGCCCGAGCAGCGCCGAGACCTCCTGGCCGGCCTGGACGAAGCGGAAGATGTTGTCGATGAACAGAAGCACGTCCTGGCCGGCGGACTCGCGGAAGTACTCCGCCATGGTCAGGCCCGACAGGGCCACCCGCAGACGCGCGCCCGGCGGCTCGTTCATCTGGCCAAAGACGAGCATCGTCTTGTCGATGACGCCCGACTCCTTCATCTCGAGCCAGAGGTCGTTGCCCTCGCGCGAGCGCTCGCCCACCCCGCAGAAGGCCGAGAGGCCCTCGTGCTCCTCGGCGAGGTTGCGGATGAGCTCCTGGATCAGCACGGTCTTGCCGACACCGGCGCCGCCGAACAGGCCGACCTTGCCGCCCTTCGCATATGGCGCCAGCAGGTCCACGACCTTGATCCCGGTCTCGAGGATCTCCTGGGTGGGCTTCAGCTCCTCGACGGTCGGGGCGGCGCGGTGGATCGGCCAGCGCTCGTCACCCTCGACCTGATCGCCCTCGTCGATCGTCTCGCCGAGCAGATTGAAGATCCGCCCCAGGGTGTCCTTACCGACCGGCACCGTGATCGGCCCACCCGTATCGCGGACCTTGTCCCCCCTGCGCAGGCCGTCGGTGGCCTCCATCGCGACGGTGCGAACCCGGTCGTCGCCGAGGTGCTGCTGCACCTCGCAGACGATCGTCCCGGCCTCGCCGCCGGCTTCCTCCGGACGCTCGACCTCGAGCGCCGAGTAGATCTCCGGCAGCTCGTCGGGGAAGAGCGCGTCGACGACCACGCCCGTGATCGACTCGATCGTCCCGACGTTCCCGCCGTCGCCCGAGGAGTTCTCGTTCTCGTCTGTCGAGTCGTTTTCGTTTTCGTCTGCCATCAGTTCCTCTCCTAACCCAGGGCCTCTGCCCCGGCGACGACTTCCAAGATTTCCTGCGTGATCTCCGACTGGCGCACCCGGTTCATCTCCAGGGTGAGGTCGCGGATCATGTCCTGAGCGTTCTCCGAGGCGCTGCGCATCGCGGTCATCCGCGCGCCGAGCTCCGACGCCGCCGACTCAAGCAGGGCGCGGTAGACCGAGAGGTCCACGTACTCCTCGAAGAGCATCGGCAGCAGGACCTCGGGCTCGGGCTCGTGAAGCCAGGCGCCTTTCATGTGAGCCTCCGCGAGCTCGGTGTCGGCCGGCTCCTCTGGCTCGGGGATCCCCTCGCCGAAGACCTCGGCCTGCTGGAGGGGCAGCAGCGTCTGGCGCCGCACGTACTGCGTGAGCGGGGAGACGTAGCGGTTGTAGACGAGGTCGACCCGGTCGAGCTCCTCGTCGATGTAGGCGCTGGTCAGCTCGCGCGAGATCTCGCGCGCGTCGGTGAAGGCCGGGCGGTCGGTGAAGCCGATGTAGGAGTGCTCGACGTTCTCGCCGCGAAAGCCCAGCGTCGAGTTCCCACGACGGCCGACGACCGAGAAGATCGTCTTGGTTCCGTCGCCGCGGTACTCGTCCTTCAAGCGCAGGCCCTCGCGAATGATCTGGGTGTTGAAGGCGCCGGCGAGGCCGCGGTCTCCGGTGACGAGCAGGATCCCGACCCGCTCGGTCCGCTCGCGCTCCTGAAGCAGGGCGACGCGGGCGATCACCCCCTCGTCGGCCGCGGCGACCTGCTGGGTCATCTTGCGGATCGCCTGCGCGTAGGGGCGCATGTTGTCGATCCGCTGCTCCGCACGGCGCAGCCGGGCGGCGGCGACCATCTCCATCGCGCGCGTGATCTTGCGGACGTTCTTGACGGCCGCGATGCGGGTGCTGACTTCCTTCTGGGTGGCCATGGTGCGCGCCTACTTGGCGACCGCCTCCGCATTCTCGACGGAGGCCTCGGCCTCTTCGGCTTGCTTCTCGGCATCGGCCTCGACCTCGGCCTCCTCGTCCGTGCGCCCAGGCTTCGAGCGCTCGTCGTCGGACTTGATGCGATCCGACTCGCCCTCCTCGAGGGGGTTGCCCTCCTGGTCGAAGTCGGGACCGAAGTCGTCGACCATCTCGGCGATGGCCTCGGACAGATGCTCCTCGTCCTCGTCGCCGAGCTCGCCGTCGTTGATGCGCTCCATGAGGTCCTTGTTCTCGGACTTCATGCGCGAGATCAGCGTGTCCAGGAACTCCTGCACCCGCTCGACCTTGATCCGGTCGAGGTAGCCGCCGGTGCCCGCGAAGATCGACGACACCTGCTCGGCCACCGACAGCGCGTTGCGCTCGTTTTGCTTGAGCAGCTCGACCAGGCGCTCGCCTCGGGCGAGCTGGCGCTGCGTCTCGGGGTCGAGCTCGGAGCCGAACTGCGCGAACGCCTCGAGGTCGCGGTACTGGGAGAGGTCGAGCTTGAGCTTGCCCGCCACCTTCTTCATCGCCTTGGTCTGGGCGTTGCCCCCCACCCGCGAGACCGAGATGCCCACGTTGATCGCCGGCCTCACGCCCGAGAAGAACAGATCGGACTCGAGGAAGATCTGCCCGTCGGTGATCGAGATCACGTTGGTGGGGATGTAGGCGGCGACGTCGTTCGCCTGCGTCTCGATGATCGGCAGCGCCGTCAGCGAGCCGCCGCCGTGATCGTCGTTCAGGCGCACCGCCCGCTCCAGCAGGCGCGAGTGGAGGTAGAAGACGTCGCCCGGGTAGGCCTCACGGCCCGGCGGGCGGCGCAGCAGCAGCGACATCTGGCGGTAGGCGTAGGCGTGCTTGGTGAGGTCGTCGTACACGCACAGCGCGTCCCTGCCGTCGTAGAGGAAGTGCTCGGCCATCGCGCACCCCGCGTAGGGGGCGATGAACTTGATCGGCGCGGCCTCGTCGGCGGCCGCCGCGACGATGATCGTGTTGTCCAGCGCGCCGTGCTCCTCCAGCACCTGGGCGACCTGGACGATGGTGGACTTGCGCTGCCCGATGGCGATGTAGACGCAGATCAGGTCCTTGTCCTTGGAGTTGATGATCGTGTCGAGCGCGATCGCCGTCTTGCCGGTCTGGCGGTCGCCGATGATGAGCTCGCGCTGGCCTCGACCGATCGGGATCATCCCGTCGATCGCCTTGATGCCGGTCTGGACGGGCGTCGTCACGGGCTGGCGCTCCACGACTCCAGGGGCCTTGAACTCGGCCGGGCGCGTCTCGTCGGTGGACACGTCGCCCTTGTCGTCGAGCGGGCGTCCGAGCGGGTCGACGATCCGTCCCAAAAGCGCCTCGCCGACGGGGATCTCGAGCAGGCGCCCGGTGCGCTTGACCGTGTCGCCCTCGACCACCTTGTCCCAGGCGCCGAAGAGCACTGCGCCGACGTTGTCCTGCTCGAGGTTGAGCGCGAGCCCGGTCACGTCGTGCGGCAGCTCGAGCATCTCGAGCGCCATGCAGTTCTCGAGGCCGTGGACCCGGGCGATCCCGTCCGCCACGGACAGCACGGTTCCGACCTCGGAGAGGTCCGCCTCACCGGCGTCCATCCCCTCGATCCGCTCGCGCAGGATCTTCGAGATCTCGTCTGGCTTGATTTCCACGGTTCTCCTTCTCTAGCGCCGCGGGCTACGCCGCCTTGGCGACTTCTTTCCTGAGTTTGTCCAGCTTTGTGCGGATGCTCGCGTCGAGCACGCGGTTGCCGACCCGCAGCACGAGGCCGCCGAGGACCTCGGGGTCGACCTCCCTGGTGAGGTTGATCGTACGGTCGGTCTGGCGCTCGATCTCCTTGCCAACGCGCTTGACTACGGCGTCGTCGAGCTCGACGGCGCTGGTCAGCGTCACGTCGAGCTGGCGGTTCTCCTCCGCCCAGCGCTTGTCGAAGCGCCGCCGCATGTGGAAGATCGCCGGCATCCGGTGCTTCTCGGCCAGGAGCTCGAGGAAGTTGACCAGCTCGGGCTCGGCGCCCGAGATCACCTTGCTCAGCCCCTCGCGCTTCTCGCTCGAGGAGAAGTAGGGGCTGAACATGAAGACCTGGAGATCGCGGTTGGAGTCCATCGCATCGACGAACTCGCCGAGCTCGTCGTGGATCGCGTCGAGCTTCGACTCCTGCTTGGCGACGTCGAAGAGCGCGTCGCCGTAGACCCTTCCGATTTCCTCCACGTTAGGAGCCCTCACCCTCCCCGTTCGACTCGGCCCCGGACAGCGCCGTGAAGTCGACCTCGCTGAGGGCGTCCTCGATCAGGCGCTTGTGGTCGTCGTCGTCGAGCGACTTGCGCGTGACCTTCTCGGTCGCGAGGACCGTGAGGTCGGCGACCTCCTTGCGGATCTGCTCCAGCGAGCGCCGCGTCTCCGTCTCGATGTCCTTGCGGGCAGCGGCGACGAGCTCCTCGCGCTTGGACTTGCCCTCGCTGGTGGCCTCCGCGACGGCCGCCTCGGCCGCCTTGCGCGCCCGTGCCGCGATGTCATCGGCCTGCTCGCGCGCCTCGGTCAGGCGCTGGCGGTACTCCTCCAGCAGCGTGTCGGCTTCCTCGCGCTGCTTCTCGGACGCCTCGATGTTCTCCCGGATCGCGTTCGCGCGCTTCTCGAGCGCCTCGCCGATCTTGGGGAAGGCATACCTCGAGAGGATGAACATCGTCGCGCCGAAGAGGAGCAGCGTCCACAGCATCAGCCCGAGCTCGGGCGAGACCAGGAAGCTGCCGCTGCCGCTCTCCTCGGATGAGCCACTGCTCTCAGAGGAGCTCGCGCCGTGTTCTGACTGGGCGAGGACGTCCGGCGCGAGAGCGAGCAGCGCTATGAGGGCCGCAAATAGGGCCGCGAACCCGAGTTGCCGGCGCAGGCCGGCGTTGTTGGCGAGCGCTCGCAACGGCCTAGAGGAAGAACGCGATGAGGCCGAAGATGAACGTGTAGAAGGCGACCGCCTCGCAGAGCGCGAAGCCGAGCCAGCGGATCGACTGGAGCTCGTCCTTCATCTCCGGCTGGCGGGCGACGGACTCGATCTCCGAGCCGAAGATGATGCCGATCCCGATACCGGCGCCGATCGAGCCGAGCCCCGCGCCGACGCCGAGGGCGATTGCCTTGAGACCGTCGTCGGTTACTCCGCTCGACGCCTGAGCGACTGTGGTGATGGTGTCAACGAGTTCAACCATGGTCTGTATTCCTTCCTAATGAGACTCGGCGGTGGCTCCGCCGATGTAGATAGCGGTCAAGGTCGAGAAGATGAAGGCCTGCAGGGTGGCGATCAGGCCGACCTCCAGCAGGAAGAAGAAGAGCGCCAGCGGGAAGGTGAGGATGCCCAGCGCGGCGACGCCGAGCAGCACCGCGAGGCCGCCGCCCATGAACAGGAGCAGCAGGTGGCCTGCGAGGATGTTCGCGAAGAGCCGCACCGAGAGCGAGATCAGGCGGGCGAAGTGCGAGATCGCCTCGATCACGAAGATGAAGGTGCGGAAGGCAGGGTTCATGTCCTCGAGCCCGGCGGGGATCCAGCTCTTGAAGTACTTGATCGGGCCCTTGGCCCGGATTCCCTCCCAGTGGTAGGAGAACCAGACGACGATCGTCAGCACCAGTGGGACCGAGAGGTTCGCGGTAGCCGCGTAGAGCGCGAGTGAAGGGATCTCGAGTCCGAAGACATCCACGTGGTGCTCGGTGTTGATCGGCAGCGGCAGGAACCCGATCATGTTCGAGAACCAGATGAAAAAGAAGAGACCCGCCAGCATCGGAAACCAGCGGCGGGCGAGCTGCTCGTCCGGGATGTTCCCCCGCGTGATGTTGTTGCGGGTGAGGTCGTAGGCGAGCTCAACCGCCATCTGGACCTTGTTGGGCTCGCGCTGCATGCGCCGGGCGACAAAGGTCATCGCCGCGACCGTGAGCACGGCGGCGAGCATCAGGTAGATCACCGCCTTGTTGATCGAGAGGTCGATCCCGGCGATGCTGATCTCGATTATCGGGTCGAGCTTGAACTCGTTCTGGGGCTGGAAGTGATCGTTCTTCCCCTCGTTGCCGAGGATCAAGATCAGGGCGATGATGAGCGCCAAGTACACGACGAGGCCGATCAGCCCCTTCATCTTCATGCTCATCGCTCGGCCTCCTGGGGGTGGAAGAGCCGCGTCATGGCTACCGCGCCGAGATGCGCGGTGACCAGGGCCACGGTCAGCACGGCGGCCGCCAGGCCCGCCTCGCGCTCGACGATGATGCCGACGAGGAAGATCGGAAGCGTCACGATCCAAAGGCGCCCGACCATCGAGACCCCTACCGCCCCCAACGCGCTGCGCTTGTCGCCCCGGCGAAGCGCTCCGGTGGCGCGCCGCTCGCTTACCACCCATACGACGTGCTGCACGACCCAGGCGACGGCCGCGGTGATGTAGCCGATCAACGGGAAGTCCGCGAGCACGAAGATGGGGAGCGCGAGCGCCAGCAGAAGCATGTCGGCGTAGCGGAGCGCGAGCGGCGCCCGCGTGGCCGCGCCGGGCACGTCAGAGCCGTCTAAAGCGAGCGAAGACAAGAGCAAGCCCCCCGGCGAGCCCGGCGAACAGGCCGATGAGACCGAGTGGAACCGCAAGGCCCACCAGCGAGCCGAGCCCGAAGCCGGCTGCCGCGAAGACGACCATGGCCCCGACGAGCGTCAGCCCCGCGGTGGCCGCATCCGCCCGCGGTCCGCGAGGGGTCTCGGTCATCGGAGGTGTCGTAGTCGGGGCTGCGCAATTAGGTCGGAAACTGGGTCCTAAGGTGCGGACGGCCGCTACGGCACCCGGCATTGCCGGACCGTCGCGGCGGACGGCGAATATATCCGAAACCGCCTGGCGACCCGGGGACGTCGGCGTGCCGAAAAGCACGATCGGCAAGCGGTTTCGGCTCAGGCGCTCCCGGGCTCGATCGCGTCGAACTCGCCGGTCTCCGGGTCGAGTGCCTGGTACTCCCCCGTCTCGGGGTTGACGACCTCGAAGCTTCCGGTCTCCAGCTCGCGCCTGACCCCCTCGTCCACCACCTCCGGCGGCAGATTGGGGCTCGCGCGAGAGCGCCGGAGCTTCAGGATCTCGAGCGTGAGGACGAGGTAGAAGCTGGCGCCCAGCACGAGCACGAAGAAAGCCAGGATCACGGCCGTCCAGGCCGGGTCGAAGTTCCCGCGGTCGTCGCTGTAGGGGACGAACCGCAGCGCCAGCGCGAGCAGGGCCATCACCGCGGTCCAGCCGTAGAGGTAGGCGAGCGTCCGGCGTTGCGAGAAGCCCATGTTCGCCATCCGGTGATGGAAGTGCCATCGATCCGCGCGGTAGATGGGCTGCCGGTACTTCACGCGCTTGGCGACCACGAAGCCCGTGTCGAGGATCGGCACCGCCAGGATGATCAGGGGGAAGAACAGCGCGACGACAGCGTTCGTCTTGAGCGATCCCTGGATCGCGATCACCGCGAGCATGTAGCCCAGCAGGTTCGACCCTGTATCGCCCATGAAGCTCGACGCGGGCGGGAAGCCGTGGCGCAGGAAGCCCAGCGCGCCGCCCGCCGTGAGCGCGGCGAGCACTGCGGCGGTCTCGCGGTCCAGCGAGACCGCGATCACCGACAGGGTCGCCGCCGAGATCACGCACACCCCCGCGGCCAGGCCGTCCACCCCGTCGATGAAGTTGATGACGTTGATCGCGGCGACGATGCCGACGATTCCGAGCAGCTCGCCGAGGTCCACCTCGTCGATCAGCGGCAGGGTCACCAGCTCGACCGACGTGGGATCGACGCCCCCGATGAAGGGGAGCGTGAACGCAGTCAGGCGCACCCCGTTGAAGACCGCGATCGAGGCGGCCAGGAACTGTCCGAGCAGCTTCGGCAGCGCCCCGAGGGTGACGACGTCGTCGACGATGCCTATCGCGGCGATCGTCGCCGCGCCGATCAGGATGCCGCGGGTCTCGTCGCCCATCGGCATGAACAGCACCGCCGCCACGATGATCCCCATCAGGATCGCCAGCCCGCCGAGCTTGGGGGTGGGCTTGGTGTGCAGGCTGCGCTCGTTGGGAGTGTCGATCGCGCCGATTCGCCAGGCCAGCCGCTCGACCAGCGGCACCAGCGTCCAGGCGATCAGCGCCGCGACGCCGAAGGCGTACAGCGCGAAGATCGGCTCGGGCTGGCCGTCTACCAGCACGCCGCCCCCAGCACCGCGTTCGCCAGCACCGCTGGGTCGCGCGGATTGCGCGGCCCCGCTTCGTGGGTTCGCTTGTGCAGCTCGAGGGTGGCGGCACCCGATAGCTCGCGCAGCAGGCCCTCAGCCATCAGGCGCTCGTCCACGGCGCCCATCCGTCCACTGAAGATCGTGTAGACCGGCGTGCCGAGGGCGACCGCCTCGCGGTTCATGGTGCCCCCGGCGCTGACCACGAGATCGGCGAAGGCGATCAGGCTCTGCGCGTCCACCGCGCCCTCGGGAACGATGAGCGACGGATCGCTGCGCGCGCGGACCGCCTCGCCCTGACCCTCGGTACGGGGGATCACCACCCCCGTCGCGCCGGGGTCGGCCGCGATGCGGTCGAGCACGCCCTCATACAGCGGGTTATCGGCGTGGTATGCCGACGTCTCGGGAGGCGGGCGAACCACCACGAGGACTCGGTCGCGGTCGAGGCCGAGCTCGCCGAGGACGGCCGCGTCGGGCTCGAAGTCGGCCAGGTAGTAGTCCTCCTTGAGGCCCGGGTACCGGAAGAGCTTCGCGGGCGCGGCGCCCGCGGCCTTCATCGCCTCGACCGAGATCGCGTCGGGGGCCAGCACCCGCTCGGCCGCTCGAAAGGCGAGCTTTCGCTGGAGGCCCGCGAACTCGTAGTCCTGCATCTGGGCCGAGGGGATCCGCAGGAGGGTCGAGACCACCGCGAGGTCGACGGAGCCGTGGCCCAGGGCCAGGTCGAAGCGCCGCGAGCGCGCCCACCGCGCGAGCAGCGAGCTTCGCCCGGCTACGGCCGTGGCCTTGCGGGCGATCGAAGCGCCTCCGTGCCGGCCGACGACGGAGTGCTCCATGCCGAGGCGCTCGAGCAGGCCGACGGTCTGCCCGTACTCGCGCGCGGTGATGTTCACCTCGTGTCCACCCTCGCGGAGCCGCTCGATGATCGGGCGCAGCACCAGCGGATGGGCGGCGGCGGTGCAGTCGACCCAGACGCGCATAGCGCCGGGATGCTGTCAGGTCAGGCGGAGATCGGCGAGAGCTGCGGGTAAAGGGGGTAGCGCTCCATGAGCGCCCGGGCCCGCTCGCCGAGCCCGTCGCGCTCGTCCTCGAAGCGCTCCGAGAGGGCGGCGCCGATGATCGTCGCGATCTCACGCATGTCGTCCTCCACGAGGCCGCGCGTGGTCAGGGCGGGGGTGCCGATGCGAAGGCCGGAGGGGTTCATGGGAGGGCGCTCGTCGAAGGGGATCGCGTTGCGGTTGACCGTGATCCCGACCTGCTCGAGGCGATCCTCGGCCGTCTTGCCGTCAAGGCCGGTGGGCGTGAGGTCGACCAGCACCAGGTGGACGTCGGTGCCGCCGGTGAGGACCTCGACGCCCTCGGCGACGAGCGCCTCGGCGAACGCCTTGGCGTTGGCGACCGTCTGGCGCTGGCGGGCGGCGAAGGGCTCGGAACCGGCGATCCCGAGGGCGACCGCCTTGGCGGCGATGACATGCATCAGAGGGCCGCCCTGCTGGCCCGGGAAGATCGAGCGGTCGATGTCCTTGGCCAGCTCCTCGCGGCAGAGGATCATGCCGCTGCGCGGACCGCACAGCGTCTTGTGGATCGTGGTCGTGACCACGTCGGCGTGCGGCACCGGGCTGGGATGCTCCCCGGCCGCCACCAGGCCCGCGAAGTGCGCCATGTCGACCATCAGCCGGGCGCCGACCGAGTCGGCGATCTCGCGGAAGGCGGCGAAGTCGAGGTGGCGCGGATACGCCGACCAGCCGGCGACGATCACCTTCGGCTTGTGCTCGGCGGCGAGGCGCTCGACCTCCTCCATGTCGACGCGAAGGTCGTCGCGCCGCACGTGGTAGGCGTGGACCTCGTAGAGCTTGCCCGAGACGTTCAGCTTCATCCCGTGCGTGAGGTGGCCGCCGTGGTCGAGCGCGAGGCCCAGGATCTTGTCGCCGGGCTCGAGCATCGCCATATAGGCGGCGTTGTTGGCCTGGGCTCCGGCGTGGGGCTGGACGTTCGCGTGCTCCGCCCCGAACAGCTCGAGCGCGCGGTCGATCGCGAGCTGCTCGGCGACGTCGACCTCCTCGCAGCCGCCGTAGTAACGGCGCCCGGGGTAGCCCTCGGCGTATTTGTTGGTGAGGACCGACCCGGCAGCCTCGAGCACGGCCTGAGGGACGAAGTTCTCCGACGCGATCATCTCCAGCGTGGACTGCTGGCGAGCGAGCTCACGGTCGAGCACGCGCGCGATCTGGGGGTCAACCTCGGCGAGGGGGGCGGTCTGGAAGTCGTCGGGAAGGTCGCTCAAGTGGATCCTCTGGGTCGCCGCGTCGATCCGTTCTAGGTTGACACATGAGACGGCGTTCGGATAGGCTCTCGGAGATGAAGCTGGGGGTTCGGTGGGCAGGGGTATTGGCGACGGCGGCCGCGGGCCTTTTCGCGATGCTTCCTGCGTCCGCCGGCGCGGGCGAGCCCACCACGCCCCGCAACGGCACCTACTCGGGGGCCGGCGCGGAGGTCAGCAGCCCCGCCTATGGCGTCCAGCTCGGCTTCACCCTCAAGGGCGGGACCGTCACCGTCACGGCGGCAGGCTTCACCCTCCCCTCTTGCAGCGGCGGCACGAGCTTCCCGCCCGTCGCACTGGGCCCCAACCGCTTCGAGACCACGTCGTCGTCGTCCAACTCGGAGGTCAATCGCCTCACGGGACGTTGGGTCAGCGATACGAAGGTCCGCGGCAAGGTCGTCCTCGAGCGCCCCAGCGCCGCCTCCTGCGGCGACCCCGGCACCTACGTCTATAAGTACACCGCGAAGCGGTACGGCCGCGCATGAGGCGATGCGCCCTGACGCTCTTGGTCGTGCTGGGTGCGCTCTTCCTCGCCGCCTCGGCGCCGGGCGGCGGGCAGGCGCCGGTGAAGGACGGCAAGTACGCCGGGGGCGCCGACCGGTTCCACATCTACTTCGACGTGAACTCCCGCTCCATCCCCTTCGCCCGCGTCTACAGCCACGATCTGCAGACCTGCAACGGTTTTGGCGGACCCGCCATTTTCGGGTCCGACGTGGTCGACGGCAGGGGCAGGTTCACGCTTCGCGACGACACCACCCACGCCAACAACGACTTCAAGGTCAAGGGACGGTTCATCAGGCGAAACCACGTGGTGGGCACGGTCGAGTGGACGACCACCGACGACTGCCCGGCGGGCATCTACGAGTTCCAGTTCAAAGCGGATCGCTTCGCCCCGGTCGGCTAGAACCGAGCCGCCCTTGACATTTCTTGGTCGATCGGTTAAGAATTAGCCGGCAACCTGCGAACCACCCTTGGAGGGCACTGGAATGACCGAGAACGGCAGCAGCACCAACGGCGAGCTGGTAACCGAGGACGAGGCCCTCAGCGTCCTCATGGACGCCGACATCGACAAGGTGATGTCGGGCCTGGACCGGATCATCGAGGCGGCTCCCTCCTACGAGAAGCTCTTCATGCGCTGGCAGCGCCAGCAGTGGTCAACCGAGGACTTCGACTTCACCGAGGACAAGAAGCAGTGGGACACCCCCGACTTCTTCACCGAGGAGGAGCGCAAGTTCCTGCTCTTCGGCTTCTCGCAGTTCTTCCTCGGCGAGGAGCGGGTCACCGTGGAGCTGCTGCCATTCGCGATGGGCGCGCCCTCGCACGAGGCCCAGGTCTTCCTGACCACCCAGATCTCCGACGAGGCCAAGCACATGGTCTTCTTCGACCGCTTCTACCGCGAGGTGCTGGGCATGAAGGCCGCCGACATCGGCGCGATGCTCGACACGCAGCGCACGCACGTCAACAAGGACTGGGAGACGCTGTTCGACGGCATCCTCCACGAGTGCGCCGAGCGCCTGCGCAGGGATCCGAGCGATTTCGCGGCACTGGTCCGCGGGATCACGGTCTACATGGTCGTGATCGAGGGGACGCTGGCGCTGACGGGCGCCCGCTTCATCATCAAGTCGCTCAAGGAGCGCGACTGGCTGCCGGGCTTCACGGCAGGGTTCACCGCCGTCAACCGCGACGAGTCCCGCCACGTCGGCTTCGGGATCAAGTTCCTCGCCGACGCGATCAAGGACGACCCGGCAAACGCGAAGATCATCGAGGGGGCTCTGAAGGAGTGCCTGCCGGTGGCGACGCTGGTGTTCGTGCCGCCGTGGGTGGACGACCCGTACGACTTCCAGACGCCCTTCTACCACTCGTCCGAGATCTTCGAGTACGCGATGAAGGCGCTCTCGAAGAAGCTGGCGGCGATGGGCCTCGACCCGGCGATGCTCGCCGAGGGCGCGGCGGCGTGAGTAGCGCGACAGCGGCGCCTGCGCGGCGCGGGCGCCCCTCAACAGGCGCCCGCGAACGCATCCTCGACGCCTGTCTGGAGGTCCTGAAGGCCGAGGGATACGCCGGGCTCTCGATCGCCAAGGTGGCGGCCAAGGCCGGCGAGAACAAGGCGCTGATCTCGTACCACTTCGGGTCGAAGCACGGCCTGGTCGCGGCGGCGGGGGGCCAGCTCGGCGAGTCGATCAGCGAGGAGATCCTGGGCGGGCTCACCGACGCCGCCTCGACCGAGGAGGTCGTGCGCGGGGCCGCCGACGGCTTGTGGGCGCTGATGGACCGAGACGAGCGCCTACCGCGCGTCTACTTCGACCTGAACGCCGTGTCGGTCGTGGAGGACGACATCCGCGAGGTGATGCGCGAGATCAAGACCGGCTGGCGCCGCGTGCTCACGGAGCTGCTGGGCGAGCCCAACGAGACCGCCGCCGTGCTGGTGATCGCCGGCCTCGAGGGTTTGTGCCTGGAGCGAATCGAACGGGGCGACACCGCGGAGGTGCGCCGGGCGCGCGAGCTGTTCATCCGCGCCGCCTCGACCGAGCTCGGCTAGCCGGAGGGCCCAGCGGCCGCTGGGCCAAACGGGACGGCTCACCACTCGAAGACGAGGTGGAAGGGCTTCTCGCGGCGCACCCACTCCTCCCCGGCCTGCGACCAGGAGGCGTGAAGCCTGCCCGCCATCCGCTGGTGGCCCTTCCAGGTGTGCTCGGAGTTCCTGATGATGAGCACGCAGCCGCTCTCGCCGGCGAGCCACTCGAGCGCGCGCAGGGACTCGTCGAGTGCCTCCCAGCTTCCCTCGAAGGAGTCGGGCAGGCGCAGGGCCCGGGCGAGCGCTTCGAACAGCTCCTCGTCGGTGTGGACGGCGCCGCCGCCGATATCGGCGACGTAGAGGCCCTGGCCGGCGAGCTCGGCTTGAGCGGGGGCCGACTCCGCGAAGTGGATGCAGGTGTGGCTCGGGAGGGCGAGCTTCGCGGCGGTCACGTCTCGTCGCCACGCTCGACCGCGGCGATCTGGTCGACGCGGCGCTGGTGGCGCCCGCCCTCGAACTCGGTCGTGAGGAAGCGATCGACGATGGCGCGGGCGTCGTCGGGCTCGAGGTGGCGACCCGCGAGCGCCAGGACGTTGGCGTCGTTGTGGCGACGGCTCATCTCGGCCTCGTCGGCATCGTGCGCGTTCACAGCCCGCACGCCGTCCACCTTGTTGGCCACGATCGAGACGCCAACGCCCGATCCGCAGACCAGCACCGCCCGGTCGGCCTCGCCGCCAGCCACAAGGCGGGCGGCCTCCGCCGCGTGCACCGGGTAGTCCGTCGACTCCTCCGAGTCGGTGCCTACGTCCACGACGTCGTGCCCGGCCTCCTCCAGGAGCGGGACGACCCGTTCCTTCAGGTCGTACCCGGCATGGTCCGATCCGACTGCGATCCGCATCGCGGCCGAGGATACTCCCGCCCATGGCCGAGACCCACGACCTCCAGCTCGCCCGCGCCGGGTTCGACGCGCTGAACACGGGTGGCGTGGACGCGATGCTGGCGTTCGTGCATCCCGAGTTCGAGATGGAGACGCCGGCCGCGATCGCGATGGAGCCGCAGGTCTATCGCGGGCACGCCGGCATCAGCCGCTACTTCGAGAGCTTCTATGACGTGATGGACGATGTGACCATCGAGCCCGTCGAGCTCGAGCAGCTCCAGCCGGCACGGGTCCTGGTGCATTTCAAGGTGCGGACCCGAGGGAGGGCCAGCGGGATCGAGACGCAGATGGATGCCAGGGGCGTGGTGACCCTGCGTGACGACCTCATGTACCGGCTGGAGTTCCTGCTGCCCGAAGAGCCCTCTCCAGCGCCGGCCGGCTGAGCGCCCCCTCGCGCAGGATCTCCCACTCCCCCTCCTCGAGCCGCGTGAGATCAACCACGGTCGACGGCTCGCCGCCGACCGCCCCGCCGTCGATCTCGAGATCCACGCCCGAGCGGATGCCTGGATCCACATCTTCCAGCCGCTGCTGCGGCGGCGCGCCGCTGAGGTTGGCGCTGGTCTGGAAGACCGCCACCCCCGAGCCGGCCAGAGGGCCGTCGATCAGGCGGATGCCCAGCCGTTCGCGCTGCTCACGGCACGCGTGCGGGTACAGGCCGCGGGGGTTCGCCACGACCAGGGTCACCGGGCCGGGCAGGAGCGACCCGATCGCCTCGCGCGTGCGCGGGCCCGACATCGAGAGCACCTCGCGGAGCTCGAGCGGGGCGAAGAACATCACCGCCGAGGGCTTGCCGTCGTCGCGGCCCTTGAGCGCATGGATCCGCTCGATCGCGGCCTCGTTGGAGGCCTCGCAAGCCAGGCCGTAGAGCGTGTCGGCGGGAAACAGCCCGACGCCGCCCGCACGGATGCAGGCCTCGAACTCGGCCACGTCGCTCACCTCCGCCCCACCACCACGCGCTCGATGCCGGCGAGGTCGCGGCGGGCCTCCACCCGCTCAAAGCCGGCGCGGCGGACCAGCTCGGCAACCGGGGCTGCCTGCCCGGCCCCCACCTCCAACCCGATCGCCTCGACCCACCCATCGCCCGTCGCGACTTCGCCCAGCAGGCGCTCGATCGATTCCAGGCCGGTCGGCCCGGACACGAGAGCCGGGCGGGGCTCCCACTGCGTGATCTCGGGTTCGAGGCCCTCCCATTCGGCCTCCGCGACGTAGGGCAGGTTGGCCACGAGCAGGTCGGCGGCAGCGCCGTTGGGCAGCGAGGCCTCCAGGAACCTGGCTCGGGTGTCGAGCTCCAGGGCCCGGGCGTTCTCGCGCGCCAGTTCCAGCGGGAGCTGTGAGATATCGGTCCCCACCACGCTTGTGCCCTCCACCTCGTCGGCGATCGCGAGGGCCACCGCCCCCGATCCGGTCCCCACGTCGATCACCACTTTGGGGCGCAGCTCGAGCGCCAGCTCCACCAACAGCTCCGTCTCCGGGCGAGGGATCAGCGCCCGGCCGTCGACGCGCAGCTCGAGATGCCGAAAGCCCTTGCGCCCCAGGATGTAGGCCACCGGCTCCCGCGCGACGCGGCGGCGCACCATCTCGCCGAATCGCCGGCCCTGCGTCGGGTCGACGCCACGGTCCGGGTCGGCAACGAGGGCGGCGCGGTCCAGATCCAAGGCGTCGGCCAGCAGCAGCTCGGCGTCCAGGCGCGGCTGCCCGGCCCCGGCCGCCGCGATCGCCGCGGTGGAGGCCTCGAGCGCCTCGCGGACCGTGCCGGCGGTGCGGGGGCCCATCAGCCTCCCGGGCCCGCCATCAGCCCGACGCGCCCGCCGCGGTCTGCGCCTCCAAACGTGCCCGCTTCTCCTCGGCGGCCAGGGCGTCGGTGAACTCGCGAAGGTTCCCGCCCAGCACCTCGTCGAGGTTGTGCGCGGTGAGCTTGATCCGGTGATCGGTCACGCGGCCCTGCGGGAAGTTGTAGGTCCGGATCTTCTCCGAGCGCTGCCCGCTGCCCACCTGGGAACGGCGCTCGGCCGAGATCTCCGCCATCTGTTCCTCGAGCGCCCGCTCGTAGACCCGCGCGCGCAGGACCCGCATCGCCTTGTCGCGGTTCTGAAGCTGGGACTTCTCGTCTTGCATCGCGACCACGATCCCGGTCGGCCTGTGCGTGATCCGCACAGCGGAGTCGGTCGTGTTCACCGACTGACCGCCCGGGCCCGAGGAGCGGTAAACGTCGATCTGCAGGTCGCCGTCCTGGATGTCGACCTCGACGTCCTCGGCCTCGGGCAGGACCGCGACCGTCGCCGTCGAGGTATGGATGCGCCCCTGCGACTCGGTCTTCGGGACCCTCTGGACGCGGTGCGTGCCGCCCTCGAACTTGAACACCGAGTACGCGCCCTCCCCCTTGATCTCGAAGGTGACGTCCTTGAACCCCCCGTGCTCGGCGGCCGACTGGGACAGCACCTCGACCTCGAAGCCGCGCTCCTCCGCGTAGCGGGTGAGCACCTTGAAGAGATCTCCCGCGAACAGGGCCGCCTCGTCGCCGCCGGTCCCGGCGCGGATCTCGACGATCACGTTCTTCAAGTCGTGCGGGTCGCGCTCGACCATCGCGAGGCGGATCTCCTCCTCCAGCTCGGCGATCCGGCCCGGCGCCTCGTTCATCACCTTCCGCAGCTCGGCGTCCTCACCGCCTTCCTCGAGGAGCTCCCGGGCGCCCTCCAGGTCGTCCTTGAGCGTCCTGTACTCCCGCGCCAGCACCCGGGCCCGCTCGAGCTCGCGGTACTCCCGCCCGACCGCGGCATAGCGCTCACGGTCGGAGATCACCCCGGGGTCCGACATCTGCCGCTCGAGCTCCGCGAACCGGCCCTCGATCTGCTCGACGAGCTGCTCGATCACACGCGTAAGTGTGACGGCCCGGTCAGCCGCGCCGCCGGGACGCCGCCCTGAGGGGGCGAACCTGCGCCCGTCGTGCGCTCATGCTGGTAATGAGCGGCATCAGCGCACGATCGCGCCAGGCTTGGGCGCTCGCGGAGGAGCAGGACGACGTTGTGACCTGGCAGCAGCTGCGTGATCTGGGATTCACCCGCCATGCCGTGCGCCACCGGGTCGCGACCGGTCGGCTCTACCGCCTGTGGCCCGGTGTCTATGCGGTGGGCCGAAGGACGGTGACGAGGAGAGGTCGATGGCGCGCGGCTGTGCTGGCCTGCGGTCCATCTGCAGCACTGAGCCACGAGAGCGCGGCGATGCTCCACGGGATTCCGGCCGACCAGGGCTCAGTGACTCACGTGTCGGTACCCGAGGGCATCGTCCGGCGTCTCGCCGGCATCCGCGCCCATCGCCGGTCGAACCTTGCGGCATGGGAGATCGTCGACGTCGGCGGCATCCCCATCACTCACCCGGCTACGACGCTCGTCGACATCGCTCCAGCGCTCCCCACGTCCCGGCTGGAGCGGGCGATCAACGACGCCGACAAGGCCGGGCTGATCGATCCGGAGACCCTGCGCACGGTGGCCGAGCGGATGTCGCGCCGGCCCGGCCTGGCGCGACTGCGCAGGCTGATCGACCGCAACACATTCCTTCTCACCGACTCGGAGCTCGAACGCCGCTTCATCCCGATCGCCGGGCGGGCGGGTCTCCCGGTGCCCGTTACCGGGGCGGACGTCAACGGCTTCACGGTGGACTTCCTCTGGCCAGAGCTGGGGCTTGTGGTCGAGACGGACGGGCTTCGGTACCACCGCACCCCGGCCGCTCAGTCGCGCGATCGCCGCCGCGACCAGGCCCACGCCGCCGCCGGACTGACGCCGCTGCGCTTTACGCACGAGCAGGTCCGCTACGAGCCCAGGCGGGTCGAGGCGACCTACGAGCCGTCGGGGCCCGCCTGTCCCGCCGATCGAAGGATCAGGCCGGTTAGGGCCGGTCGAATGCTTCGGTCGGAGGCTGATGCCGGGTGCGGGGGCGCGCGGTGGGAGGGCGCCGAGGCTAGGCGACGATCTCGATCCGGTCGGCCTCGCGCCGCGGCTCGTGGCTCTCGACCGCGAGGACGGCCTCGAGGGCGCCAATGGCGACGGCGAGCTGCTCGCGGTCGGGCACGCGGGTCGTGAGGTTTTGGAGCATGAGGCCGGGCCACATCAGCGCGCGAACCCACGCCTTGCGGCGGTTGCGGCCCGCCCACTTGATGACCTCGTAGGAGAGGCCGGCGATGAGCGGGATGCCCAGCACGCGCGAGGCGACGAGCCAGTACCACTCGGGAAGCCCGATCGGGGCAAAGACGAAGATCGCCAGCACCATCACGACGAGCAGGAAGCTGGTCCCGCAGCGGGGATGGAGGCGCGAGTAGCGCTCGGCGCGGGCGGGCGTGAGCCGGTCCCCGGCCTCGTAGCACGAGATCGTCTTGTGCTCGGCTCCGTGGTACTCAAAGACGCGTCGGAGGTCGGGGATGCGACTGATCGCGACGATGTAGCCGATGAAGATCGCCGTGCGCAGGATCCCCTCGACGAGCCAGAAGAGGAACGCCGAGCCCAGCTCGTCCTTGATCAGGCTCGTAAGCCCCACCGGGACGATGAAGAAGAGGCCGATGGCGAGCGCGAGCGACCCCGCGACGGTGAGCCCCCACGCGAGGCCGCCGATCGGCGGCGGCTGGGGCTCCCCCTCCTCGGCTACCTGCTGGGCGTTGGCGGAGATCGCCATCGCGCGGAACCCGATCTTGAGCGACTCCCCGAGGGCGACCACCCCTCGCACCACGGGCAGGCGCAGCAGGCGGTTGCGGTTGGCCCAGGAGACGAGCGGCTCGGAGGTGACCTCGATCTCGCCGGGCGGGCCTTCCGGCCCGTCGGGTCCCGGCTTTCGCACCGCAACCGCCCAGGTGGAGATGCCGCGCATCATCACGCCCTCGAGCACCGCCTGGCCGCCGACGGGCGCGTCGCGGCCCGCCACCGCCAGGCCGTCGGGCATCCGGGAGTCGGCGAGGTTCAGCTCGCTCATCCCGAGCTGCCCGGTCTAGCTCTTGGAGCCGCTCTTGGCGGCGCGGCGCTTGAAGCGCTCGACGCGGCCGCCGGTGTCGACCAGCTTCTGCTTCCCCGTGTAAAACGGGTGGCACTCCGCGCAGATCTCGACGTGAAGCTCGGACTCCGTGGAGCGGGTGTAGAACTCGTTTCCGCAGGAGCAGCGCACGTGCGCGAGCTGGTATTCGGGGTGGATACCGGTCTTCATCGTGCCCGGAAGTCTAGCGGCGCCTCAGCGGGCGGCCAGGGCGTCGATCAGGCGCGAGAGGGTCTCGCCCACCTCGGCTCGCGTGGCGCCGTCGTCGTCGGCGCGGGCCACCAGCATCGCCGCCTCGTCGAGCGCCCCCATCAGCACATGGGCGAGGGGGCGCACCGGCTGGGCCGGGATCGAGCCGGCGTCGATCGCGCTTTGAAGCGAGGCCTGGATCAGCCCGAGCCCGAAGCGCGACGCGACCTCGCGCCAGCGGTCCCAGCCGAGTACCGAGGGGGCGTCCAGCAGGACGATCCGCTGCACCTCGGGCTCGAGACAGGCGTCGAGGAACAGCTCGGCGCCGCGGTGAAGAGCCTCCAGCGGATCGTTCGGAACGTCCTCGCCGGAGAAGGCCTCGGTGGCGATCCATTCGGTCAGCTCGCTCTCGACCTGCTCGTAGACCGCGGCGAGCAGCTCGCGCTTGCTCTCGAAGTGGTGGTAGAGCGCGCCACGGGTCACCCCGGCCGCGCGAACGATCTCCTCGGTGCCCACGTCGGCGTATCCGCGCTCGCCGAAGAGGCGGCGGGCCACCGCGAGCAACTGGGCGCGCGTGGCCTCCGAGCGCTCAGCCTTCGGCGACTTGACATCCATACCACCTGTATGTTAGATACATACTGTCTGTATGCAACCTAGCTCGGCCGCCGTTCGCCCGGATCCAACTCGCGCAACTTCGAAACCGACTCGAAAGGAACCTGACCCCATGACCGATCTCAAGACCGCCCAGCTTCCCCAAGGCCCGATTCGCTACCGCGAGCGCGGCTCCGGCGAGCCGATCGTGTTCGTCCACGGATTCCTCGTGGACAGCCGTTTGTGGGAGGGGACCGCGGAGGCACTCGCCGGCGAGTTCCGCTGCATCCAGCCCGACTGGCCGCTGGGATCCCATCGCACCGCGATGAACCCCGGCGCCGACCTCTCTCCCCCCGGCATGGCGAGGCTGATCTCCGGCTTCCTCGAGGAGCTCGACCTGGAGAACGTGACCCTGGTCGGGAATGACTCGGGCGGCGCGATGTGCCAGGTGACCGCGACGAGTCATCCGGAGCGCATCGGACGGCTGGTTCTGACGAATTGCGACACGCACGAGAACTTCCCACCCGGCATCTTCAAGGCGCTGCCGGCGATCGCCCGCCTCCCTGGCGCGGTGCGAGCCATCGGCATGCCGCTGCGCTTCAGCGCCGTGAGGCGAATCGCCTTCGCGCCGTTCGCGAAGAAACGGATCCCCGACGACCTGCTCGCCGCGTGGACCGAGCCGGGCCTGCGCGACGCGGACATCCGCCGGGATACGAGGAAGGTCACGGTCGGGATGAACAAGCGCCACACGTTGAAGGCGGCCGAGCGCCTGCGGGACTTCGAACGCCCGGCCCTGCTCGCCTGGGCAACCGAGGACCGGATCTTCCCGCTCCGCTACGCCGAGCGCCTCGCCGGCGACATCCCCGACGCGCGCCTGGAGCGGATCGCGGACGCGAGGACGTTCGTCGCGCTCGATCAGCCCGAGCGGCTGGCCGAGGTGATCGGGGCGTTCATGCGGGAGACCGCGGGCGCCCGCGCGGCCGCAT
Organism: Solirubrobacterales bacterium; assembly: GCA_051004675.1. GTDB lineage: Bacteria > Actinomycetota > Thermoleophilia > Solirubrobacterales > 70-9 > JBDTSW01. The sequence goes on along the minus strand of JBPCKC010000005.1, from coordinate 55,720 downwards.
AGGCCGCCACGCCGAACGTCCCCGAGCCCCCTCTATAGGTGGGGATGCGGGACGTTCGGTGGGAAGCCGAGCTCGGCGGTCTCCGGCATCACCTCGACCTCGCCGGAGGCCGCCACCCGCAGCACGCCCGCCAGCGGATCGCCGATTCCGGCGTCCGGTAGCTCGAGGGTGACGACGACCGCGGCGCCCTCGCGGCCGATCGTGCGCACGCGCCCGAGCGATTCGAGCAGCCCCATCATCGCCCGGTTCTCGAGCAGCAGCGTCGCCTCGAAGCTGGCGACGCCGAGCTCCCGCGCGCGCTCGGCGAGCATCACGCTGAGCGCCTTCCCGAGCCCGTTCCCCTGCCAGTCATCGATGACGATCACCGCCGCCTCCGCGGTCTCCGAGCCGGGATCGGCGCGCACGAAGCGCGCCACCGCAACGGCCGTCCCGGAGTCCTCGTCGATCGCGAGGAATGCCTCGTGGTCGGTGTGGTCGACGTCGATCAGGTAACGGAGCTGCGCCTCGGAGAGGCGCACGATCGGCGTCATGAACCGCTTGAAAATCGAGTCCGGGCTCGCCCGCTCGAGGCCCGCGAGATAGCGCTCGCGGTCGGTCGGCTGGAGCGGGCCGACGAGGGCCACGCGCCCGTCGCGCAGGACGACTCGCGTGGTCCTCGGAGGCCCTGGGCCCATCGACGCACGGTAGCGACCGCCGATTGCGGCCCAAGGGTGTGACGAAAGGCGCGCCGGCCCGTAGTGCGGACATGGAAACGAATGCGAAGCGAGGAAGCCTCCTGCTGGCGGGCGCGGCCGCGACGGCGAGCGTGGCCTGGGCCGCCGGCGCCTTCGAGCCGGCAGGGCTGGGGCCCGACCCCGCTGCGGCCGCCGACCTGCGCCCGTTCGACTCGTGCGAGGAGCTGCTCGCCTATGCCGACGACCATCGCTGGGCGGCAGGCGGCTACTACCCCGGCGGCCCGATCGCCCTCGAGGACACCGTCGCGCGTGAAGGAGTCGCGGTGGACGCGATGGCTGCGGGCGCGGCGGAGACGGCCGCGCCGGTCGGCCCCGGCGAGACCGGCACCAACGTGCAGGAGGCCGGCGTGGACGAGCCCGACCTCGCGAAGCTCCAGGACGAGACGCTCTTCGTGCTCACCCGCGGCAAGCTGGAGGCGCTCGACGTCTCCGGCGCGAGCCCCGAGCCGCTCGGCCGGCTCGAGTTGGGCGGCGACAGGCACGTCTACGGGGCGGAGCCCCAGCTGCTGGTGGCGGGCGACCGCGCGGTTGTGATCACAGCGGAGGCCACCGGCCCCGAATGGAGCCCCGCCACCCGCCTGCTCGAGATCGACATCTCCGACCCCGCCGCCCTGAAGCTGGTGCGGACGAGCGAGATCGAGGGCGCCTTCGTGAGCGGGCGGCTGACGGGCGATGTGGTACGCCTGGTGCTGACCAGTCAAGTGGACTTCCCCCGGCCCGCCGGCGAGGGCGAGGAGCCGTCCGAGCCGCAGGCCGGGGCAACGGGCGCCACCGGCCCCGTCGGCCCCGATCCGTCAAACCCCGGCTGGCTCCCGCAGGTCACCGTGACCGACGCGGCCACCGGCGAGAGCGCAACGGCCGCGCTGTTCGGGTGCGACGCCGTCGCATACCCGCGCGAGTTCGCCGGGCTCGGGCTGCTGTCGGTGCTCACGCTCGACGTAGGCGCCACCGAGGCGGCCGATACCGACGTGGTGATGACCAACGGCGAGACGGTCTACGCCTCGCCCACCGGGCTGTACGTCGCGACCCAGTCGATCCCCGAGCCGGACCCGGTGGGCGAGATCGCTCGGGCAATCGGCTCCGACGTCGTCGGCTCGGACGTCGTCGTGCCCCCCAGCTTCAAGGCCCGCACCCTGATCCACCGCTTCGACACCACCGAGGCCGAGGGCACCGAGTACGCGGCGAGCGGCGAGGTCGAGGGGCGCCTGCTCGACCAGTTCTCGATGTCGGAGCACGAGGGCCACCTGCGCGTCGCGACGACGACCGGCGATGCCTGGGCCGAGGGCCAAGGCGAAAGCGAAAGCGGCATCAGCGTCCTCGACATCGAGGGCGAGGGGCTGGAGACGGTCGGCGAGGTGGGCGGGCTCGGCCGCGGCGAGGAGATCTACGCGGTGCGATTCCTGGGCGACGCCGGCTACGTGGTCACCTTCGAGCAGACCGACCCGCTCTACGCCGTCGATCTCTCCGACCCGACGGCCCCGGAGACGACGGGCGAGCTGAAGATCCCGGGCTACTCCGCCTACCTCCATCCAGTGGGCGACGGGCAGCTCCTCGGGATCGGCCAGGCCGGCACCGCCGCCGGGCTCACCACCGGCGCGCAGGCCTCGCTGTTCGACGTCTCCGACCCCGCGGACCCCACGCGCGCAGCGAAGCTGGACCTGGCCGGAGGCGACTGGGGCCAGAGCGCCGCCGAGTCCGACCATCACGCCTTCCTCTACTGGCCCGGCGAGCGGCTCGCCGTCGCCCCGGTGGCCTCCTACGGGCCCGGCGGGTTCCGCGGGGCGGTCGCGATGCGAGTCGGGGCCGACGGCACACTCGCTGAGCTGGGCCGCCTCGAGGACGACGGCGGCGAGATCCGGCGCATGCTGGTTGCCGGCGAGCGCCTGGTCACGGTGACCAACTCGGCGGTGACGCTCCGCGCCCTCGACGGGCTCGAGACCACCGGCACGGCGGCCCTCGGCGGCTAGACCTCCGTATAGAGCGGGCCGTCGCCGCCCTCGGGGGGCGTCAGGCGCCCGCCCTTGGCGGTGATCGCGCCGCACTGGACGCAGTTCGAGGGGACGATGTTCAGGTCCACCTCGGCGGCCCCGTTCTCGAGCTGCTCGTCCGGGATCTCGTACACCTGGGCGGGGCACATGGACACCCAGGTCTGGGCGACCTCACGCGGAACGTGCCGCTGGATCCGCACGTGGTTGGGTGCGTCGTCGCGGGTGGCGTTGCCGGAAGCGAAGACCGAGGAGAGCTTGTCGAAGGTGAGCTTGCCGTCGGGCTTGGGATAGCGATCGCTCGCGCCGCCCAGGACCATCTCCTCTTCCGCGTCGGGCACCTGCTTCCACATGCCGCCGGGAAAGAATCCCTGGGTGACGGTCATCGCGCTGGCAATTGCGCCGCCCACGAAGAATCCCTTCGAGAAGGGCTGGCGGCCGTTGCGCCACTTGTAGAGGTCCTTGCCGATCAGACTCGAGCGCACGCGCTCGTCGTAGGCGGAGAAGTCGACCTCGTCGCGCTTCAGCGCCGCGACGATCTCCTCGGCGGCGTACATCCCGGCGTGCATGGCGTAGTGGATGCCCTTGAGCTCGGGGATGTTGACCATCGTTGCGGAATCGCCGGCGATCACCATGCCGGGGACCGCCAGCTTGCGCGGCATCGACCAGTAGCCCCCGGAGGGGATGGTCTTGGCCCCCCACGCCTCGCGTTCGCCGCCCTCGAGCAGCTTCTGGACGAAGGGATGAGTCTTGAGCTGCTGGAGGACGTCGTGGACCGAGAAGGTCGCGTCCGTGTAGTCGAGGCCGCAGACCATGCCGATGCACAGCCGGTCCTCCCCCATCGGGTAGATGAAGGATCCGCCGAACTCGTTCCACTTGGCGCGCTTGCGAAGCGGCCAGCCCATCGTGTGGATGACCTTGTCGAGCGGCTTGGGGACCTTCCAGACCTCTTTGACGCCCAGCTCCCAGCGCTGCGGAAGGTGCCCGTGCAGGTCGAAGTAGTCGAGCGCCGCGCCCGTCAGGTGGCCCGCCGTCCCCTCCGCGAGCACGGTGGCCTTGGCGACCAGGTCCGAGCCGGGCTCGAAGTTGCCCAGCTCCTTGCCCTCGCGGTCACGGCCCTTGTCGCCGGAGCGCACGCCGCGGACCACCCGGTCCTCGACGAGCAGCTTGGTGGCCGCCGTCTCGGGCAGGACGTATACGCCGGCCTCCTCGGCCTTCTCGTTCAGGAAGCGCGAGAGCTTCGCGATCGACGTGACGTAGTTGCCGTGGTTTCGGAAGTTGGGCGGCATCGGCTTGAGCGGCAGCGCATGCTTCTCGGTGAGGAGGTAGACGGCGTCCTTGTCGACCTCCTGGTAGACGGGCCAGTCGGAGGGGTCGAGGTCCGGGAACAGCTCCCGCATCGCCGACGGGCGCATGTTGGCGCCCGAGAGCGTGTGCGCGCCGGGCGTCTTGCCCTTCTCGATCAAGGCGACCGGCACCTCGCCGAGGGACTCGGCCAGCTCCGGCTCGTCGGAGAGGAGCTGCATCAGCCGGATCGCGCAGGCGAGCCCGGCCGGGCCGCCGCCGACGATCGCGACCCCGACCTCGATCCGCTCGTCCTCGGGGTCGGTGATCTCGCCGACGAACTCCTCCGTCGGCGAGACCGGGGGTGGGAACTGCGCTGGCGCTACGCCGGGCATGGCGCTTGCCTCAGCCCTTCTTGGCCTTGATCGCCTCGGTCAGCTTCGGCAGGATCTTGTGGAGATCGCCGACGACGCCGAGGTCGCAGTACTCGAAGATCGGCGCGTTCGGATCCTTGTTGATCGCGAGGATGTTCTCGGAGTTCTGCATGCCGACCTTGTGCTGGATCGCCCCGGAGACGCCGGCGCCCAGGTACAGCTTCGGAGCGACGGTCTTGCCCGTCTGCCCGATCTGGGTCGCGTAGGGGATCCAGCCGGCGTCGACGATCGCCCGGGTCGCGGCGACCTCGCCCCCGAGCGAGGCGGCCAGCTCGCGGGCGATCGAGAGGTTGTCCTCGCCGCCGAAGCCACGGCCGCTGCCGACCAGGATGTCGGCGTCGGTGATGTCCACGCCGCCCTCGTCGCCCGACTCCCCGCGGGTGACCATCCGCGCCTTGGTCGAGAACTCGGAGAGCTCGACCTCAATGTCGATCACCTCGGCGTCGCCGGACCCGCTCTCCTTCGTGTCGAAGGCGTTGAGGCGCCCGATGATCACGGCAGGCTCGGAGACGTAACCGACGTCGACGATGGCCGAGTCCTGCAGGACCGGACGCTCCGCGACGAGCTTGCCGCCGTCGGCCTTGACCGCGGTCACCTCCATCGTCACGCCGGCGCCGAGGCGGGCCGTCAGGCCGGCGCCGATCTCGAAGCCGAGCAGGCCGCCGCCGAAGAGCGCGTAGGAGTAGTCGTTCTCGGTGATGACCTTGGCCATCGCGTCGACGATCGGCTGCGCGAGGCCCTCGGGCACCGACTTGGCCCGGTAAACCTTGGCCGCGCCGTACTTGCCGAGGCCCGCGGCCGCAGCGTCGTCGACGTCGCCGACGACCAGCGCCGCAGCCTCGCCGCCGATCTCGCCCGCCAGCCTCGTTGCCTCGCTGATCGCGCCCAGTGAGTTGTTGTTGAACTCGCCCTCGTCGGAGTGGAGGGCGTAGACGAGAATGCCACCCATCTAGATCAGCTTCCTTTCGTCGAGCCAGGCGACGATCTTCTCGACCGTCTCGTTGGTGTCCTCGTCCTCGATGATCTCGCCGGCCTGCTTCTCGGCAGGAGGGTTGATCGCGAGGACCGCGGTCTTCGAGCCGGCCTCGCCGACGCGGTCGGCCTCGATGCCGACGTCGCCGCCGGCCTTGGTGTCGAGCGGCTTCTTCTTCGCGCCCATGATCGCCTTCAGGCTGGGGTAACGAGGCTCGTTGATCGCGTCGCCGACGCTGATCACGGCCGGCAGGTCAATCTCGACGGTGTCGTACCCGTACTCCGCCTGGCGCTGGCAGGTCAGCTTGCCGTCGGCGACGTCCATCTTGATCACCTGCGTCAGCGACGGCATCTTCAGGTGGTCGGCCACGACCGCCCCGATCGTGTAGCACTCGCCGTCATCTGACTGCTGCCCTAAAAGCACCAGATCGGGGCTCTCGGACTCGAGCACCTTGGCCAGCGCGTAGCCGGTGGCGCAGACGTCCGAGCCCTCGAGGCTGCCATCCGTCAGATGGAGCGAGCGGTCGGCGCCGAGCGCGACGGCCTTGTGCAGGGCGCGCACCGCGCTCTCGGGGCCCATCGTGACGGCGACGATCTCGTCCACCTCGGCGTTGCCGCCCTCGCGGATCTGCATCGCAGCCTCGATGCCGTGTGTATCGAACGGGTTCAGGTTCTTCTCGCCGGAGCGATCGAGCCGCTTCGTGTTCGGGTCGATCCGCTTCTGTACGGCGGCGTCTGGAACCTCTTTGACGAGGCAACAGATCTTCAAGTCGAGCCTCCTTGGGGCGCCCTCGGGGGGTGGTTAAAGAGCCGGCGGGGGTTGGTGTACTGCCGACGGTCGCGCATGTTATCGAGTCGATTACCCCTTTGACTGACGAGTCAATCGGTCGCCCGGCGAGGCAGGCCCAAGACCGTGGTACCGTGATCCATATGTGGGGGGTTCGAATAAAGATCGCTGCCATCGGCGCGGTGCTCGGGAGCGGCCTCATCGCGACGGTCGTTCTTGCCGGGACGACGACTATCGTCGTGACGCCTATCGACGAGGGCACGGATACACAGGGCGCGGCCCACGGCCTCGCCTACATGCGCGCCAGCTCCGAACTCACGGCGCCTGGGGCCGCCCGCGGCGTTGTGGCCGAGTGCCCCGGCGACCGCACCACGACGGGGGGCGGGGCGGTGGTTCAAGGCACCAGCGGAGTCCCGTTCGATGACTCGGGTCCCATAGCCGGCTTTTCGAAACGCCAATCGTGGGGGGCGACGTTCACGAACGAGTCCGGGGGCGTCCAGCAACTGCACGCGTACGCGGTCTGCGGGAAGCTCGATGGCCGTGCTCTGCGCCAGGAGACGATCGAGGACGCATCCGCGCTGCAGGAGGTGAAACTCCGCGCCCGGTGCCCCGCGGGGACCAACGTGACCGGCGGCGGCGTCGAGTTCAGCGGCGACAGCTCGCAGTCGCGCGGGCTCGCGCCGTTCGACTCCGGCGGCGACAGCGACGCGAGGCCCGACGACGGTTGGAAGGTCACCGCCTACCCGGACCAGGTTTCCACGATCACGGCGACCGCCGTCTGTGCCCCTGGCGCGTTCGCCTACCGCACCGACACAATCGGGCCCTTTCCCAGCGACACCCTGGCCATCCCGCAGCCGACCTGCCAGGAGGACGAGTCGACGACGGGCGGCGGCGTCACGGTGAGCGGATCCAGCCCTGGAGCGTCCATCACCCATAGCAGCCCTCAGGACGGTGTCGACCCGGACCAGGTGCCCGACGATCGCTGGGACTCGGGCGTTGAGATCCCCCAGGGCGAGACCGCTACAGGGATCGCCATCTGCAAGAAGTAGGCGCCGGCGGCTAGGCGTTGGCGCCGACGGCGCCGCGGATGAACTCGACGATCTCGTCGGTGGACGAACCCGGGGTGAAGATCTCGTCGACCCCGAGCTTCTTGAGCTCCGGGATGTCGTCGTTCGGGATCGTCCCCCCCACCGTCATCACCACGTCCTCGGCTCCCTGCTCCTTCAAGAGCTCGACCACCCGCGGCACGAGAGTCATGTGCGCGCCGGAGAGGATCGAGAGGCCGATGGCATCGGCGTCTTCCTGAATGACGGTGGCCGCGATCTGCTCGGGCGTCTGATGGAGGCCCGTGTAGATCACCTCCATCCCGGCGTCGCGCAGCGCGCGGGCGATGATCTTGGCGCCGCGGTCGTGCCCGTCGAGGCCGGGCTTGGCCACGACGACGCGGATCTTGCGGGAGGCTTCCTCGCTCACGGCGCGGGAAGCGTAGCGGTCGCGCTAGGCGCCGAAGTCCGTAAGCGACGCGATCAGTGCGATCACGATCGCGAGGACCGTGACGATCGCGAGCAGGCCCCCGACGCTGAAGAAATAGGCCTTCACGCCGCGGTCCTCGTCGTCGATGCCGTGCGAGCCCTCGGGATCGACGATCACGTCCCCCTCCGAGTCCTCGCTGATCGAGTCCTCGGAGGCACGCAGGTGCGCAGCCTTCTCCGCGGACTCACGGTCGGGGTAGTTGGTGACCGCGACGCCGTCCTCGACGTTCACGACATCCCAGCCATCCACCTCGTTCGGGACGACCTTCAAGTCAGCCATGGGCGCTCACTACCCTGGACGCGCGGTCCTACTCCTCGAGCACATCACGCTAGAACACCGGCTGCTCCGTGTAGGTCCCGAAGACCTCCTGGAGCGCTGCGACCATCTCGCCCTCGGATGCCCGAGCCCGGGCGGCGACGATGAAGTGCGGCATGAGGTTCTCGCCCGCGTTTGCCGCCGCAGCCTTCAGGGCGACGAGCGAAGACTCCACCGACTCGGAATCGCGGGCCGCCCTGGTCGCCGCAAGCCGCGCCGCCTGCTTGCGCTCCATCGCTGGGTCGATCTTGAGCGTCGGGATCTGCTCGTCGTCGTCGACCTTGTACTCGTTGACACCGACCACGATCCGCTTGCGCTGGTCCACCTCGTGCTGGTAGCGGAAGGCCGCGTCGGCGATCTCGCGCTGCGGGTAGCCGCGCTTCACGGCCTCCACCATGCCCCCGAGGTCGTCGATGCGCGTGAAGTACTCGCGGGCCGCCTGCTCCATCTCGTCGGTGAGCTTCTCTACGAAGTAGGCACCGCCGAGAGGATCGATCGTGTTCGTCACGCCCGTCTCGTGCGCGATCACCTGCTGCGTGCGCAGGGCGATCCGCACCGCATCCTCGGTCGGCAGCGCAAGCGCCTCGTCGTAGGAGTTCGTGTGAAGCGACTGGGTGCCACCGAGCACACCGGCGAGCGCCTCGATCGTGGTCCGCACGATGTTCACCAGCGGCTGCTGTGCGGTGAGCGAGACGCCGGCCGTCTGCGTGTGGAAGCGCATCCGCAATGCCTCGGGCGTGGTCGCACCGTAGGTATCGCGCAGCTCGGTCGCCCAGATCCGGCGGGCGGCGCGGTACTTGGCGATCTCCTCGAAGAAGTCGAGGTGGGCGTTGAAGAAGAAGCTGAGGCGGGGGGCGAAGTCGTCGACGTCGAGCCCGCGCTCGATCGCACGCTCGACGTAGGTGAAGCCGTCCTTGAGCGTGAACGCCAGCTCCTGCTGCGCGGTCGAGCCCGCCTCGCGGATGTGGTAACCCGAGATCGAGATCGGGTGCCAGCGGGGCATCTCCGTCGAGCACCACTCGATCATGTCGGTGACCAGGCGCATCGCCGGGTCGATCGGGAAGCACCACTCCTTCTGGGCGATGTACTCCTTGAGGATGTCGGTCTGGATCGTGCCCCCGAGGCGCTCGGCGGGGATGCCGTTCTCCTCGGCCGCGACGACGTAGAAGGCGAGCAGGATCGCCGCCGGGGCGTTGATCGTCATCGAGACGGTCACCTCGTCGAGCGGGATCCCGGAGAAGAGCGTCTCCATGTCGTCGACGGTGTCGACCGCGACTCCCTCGACGCCGACCTCGCCAAGCGAGCGGGCGTGGTCGGAGTCCAGGCCCATCAGCGTCGGCATGTCGAACGCGGTCGAGAGGCCGGTCTGCCCGTGCTCGAGCAGGTAACGGAAGCGCTCGTTGGTCTCCTCGACGGTGCCGAAGCCGGCGAACTGGCGCATGGTCCAGAGCCGCCCGCGGTACATCGAGGGGTAGACACCCCGGGTGTAGGGAAACTCGCCGGGGTGGCCGAGGTCGCGCTCGGCATCGAAATCGGCAAGGTCCTCGTCGGTGTAGAGCGGCGCGATCGGCTGGCCCGAGATCGTCTCGAAGAGGGCGTCGCGCTCGGGCTGGGCCGAGTAGGCCTCCTGATGCCACTGGTGCGCTCGGCGGCGGGCATCGGGCTCGATTGCCATGGCCGCAGTTTAGATGCCGTGGGTTGTCACTTGACGAGCGTGTGGCGACTGGCCTAAGCTCCCGCGAGCCGAACTCCGACGGGTCCAAATGGGGGGCTGTTGACGGGAACAGACGAAGACCTGCATCGAGGAGCGCGGTCGCGCCCGTGGCTGCCCGCGCTCGTCCTCGCCTGCCTGGCGCTGCCGGGCGCCGCTTTCGCCGCGGTCGATCCCGAGCGCACCAGCGACACGGTCGTCCTGCACTCCGAGGGCATCAACAAGACCGAGGATCAGATTTACGACGCCACCGACGCCGCTGGCCAGCGCGTGACCGACATCGACATCCACAGCACCGACCCGCTGCGATTCGACTACACGGCCGTCACGAACTTCGGGCTCGGGAGCGACCTGTACAAAGGGCCGTACGCCCGCGACGGAGGCTGGGTCGAGGGCCTCACAGGAATCGCCCTCTCCTCCTTCCTGGATTTCGGCGGCTATCGGATCATCGACCTCGAGCCCTACCGGGCTGGAGGCGACTGGGAGTTCGCCGCCGCCTTCGTCAAGAACCAGGGCGACGCCGGGAAGGCCTGGTGGTGGTACTACGACAAGACGCCGGCGCAGATCGAGGCCCTGGAGCAGGCAAACAACGCCCGGGCCATCGACATCGACCCGATGACCAACGACACCTCCTCGGTGGTGATGATCTCCAACACCGGGGCCGACTACGCGCCGAGCGAGCTGTACTTCGGCGGCTCGCAGACCACGCTCGAGCAGACCATGCGCCAGCAGCGCCTGCGGCCGATCGACGTCGAGCCGCGCGGCCCCTACGCGTCGAGCTACGACGCGATCGCCGTCCCCGACGAGGGCAAGCAGTGGGACTGGTACACGACGACCCCGGCCGACGTGGCCAACGGCAGCGCCCCGGGCGAGCGACCCTACGACCTCGACCTCTTTACCGGCGCGGTCACAGAGGCCTACTCGGTGCTTTCGATGAACCCCCCCGACGACCAGGGCGATGCCGCCGAATCGACCAGGCTCACGCAGCGGATGGAGCACTTCTTCCCGGGCGGCGAGTACGGGTTCTACGCCAAGCGCATCGGCGGTAAAGCCGTATCCGGGTACGCCGTCGACGCGGTCCATGAACCCGCCAGCGCCGTCAAGGTCCTGGCCCTGCTCTACGCGCTGAAGCAGGTCGACAAGGGGCTCGCCGACCTCAACACGACCCAGGTCCGCTGGATCGACTACGGCACCCCCTGCACTGCCGGGCAGCAGACGAGCCTGCTCGACGCGCTGCGCGCGATGATGCAGCAGTCCAACAACAGCGCGACGCACGGGGTCGTCGCCCACTTCGGGAACTCGGCGATCAACGCGTTCGCCAAGGCGAGAGGCTGGCGCACGATGCGGATCCGCGGCTGCGGGATCGAGAGCGGACGCTCGGACTGGAGCTCGAGAGACGCGGTCGATCTCTACGAGCAGGCACTCGACGGGTCGATCCTCAAGGACGGCGAAAGCGTCAAGTTTCTCAAAAGCATCATGTCGCCCAGCTGGGGCCTCTTCACCGGCGTCGTCCACGAGGAGGCGGCAGGCGATCAGCAGACGGAGCTGTATGTGGAGTCCGCCATGGACGGGGTGTGGAAGGGCGGCGGCCTCGGGTGGTGCCTGCCGGCCCCCGCCGACTGCGGCAACGGGCATTTCGAGGAACGGTCCTTCGCCGGCACCCTGCAGCTCCCGTTCCTGCGCAAGGACGGAAAGATCCGTTCACGCACATACGCGCTCGAGTGGTGGGTCGAGGACTTCCTGCCCTGCTCGTACCAGGGCCAGATGGAGAGCGATTCGGCCTACTACGCGCGCTGCCCGCAGGGCAAGCTGCTCGCGGACGGCTATAACGCGATCACCGGCGAGGTCGGCCGCAAGCCGATCCGCCGGGCCGTCGCGAGCTTCCAGTCGGGGTAACTACAACCAGCGGAGACGTGAAATGGGCTTTCTCGACGCCTCGCGCTCGGGCGTAGCCGAGTAGGCCTCGTCGCGCCACTGGTGGGCGCGGCGGCGTGCCTCGGGCTCGATCGCCATGGGCATCGGGCTCGATCGCCATGCGGAAAGCTTAGATCGCGGCCACGCCGAGCTTCTGCGCCAGGCCCTGGGCGTCGCGGGAGAGGACGACGAGCAGATCGCTGAGCTTGGCGTTCAGGTCGCGCTTTCGGTAGGCGGCGAGTACGCCCTCGCGGATCGTGTAGCGCACGTCGTGGGTGAGGTCGTACTCGAACTCGCAGGCCGCCGCCCCAGGCGCCTCGAACGCCACACAGTCATATCCCCGGCTGCCGAACGTCGGATCGACGTCGTTGAGGATCACGATCCGGCCCTGGATCTGGGTCTCCGGCAACGTTCCCCGCATAACGGTCATCGGCAGCCCTGGCACCCCGAACCACGGGTACGCCCGGATGAACGACAACGTATCCTCGTTCTCGAGATTCCCGAAGCGCTCGGCAAGCTCGTTTGGAAGCTGCATCCACTTCTGAAAGCCAGGCATCGCGGCACCGGCGATGCCGGCCGAGACCGGCTCGATCGGTGGTCCGGACCAAGCCGGGACGGGCTCCGAGAACCGCTGAGGAGCGAACAGGGCGGCGGAAGCCTCGTCGAGCTCCTTCGTGATCGCGCACGCCTGCTCGCAGAGCGGATCGAGCTCGGCGCCCTCGAGATAGCCGGGGTGGGCGAAGACGAGGACGCCGTAGCGAAGCATCGCGGTCGCCTCCGCCGGGGCAACACGAAGCCACTCGGCCAGCGATCCCTGCGCGAGCCGCACGAGCACCTGCTGCTCGGCCTGTGGCGCGTGCCAGAGTCGCCACCCTGGAAGCTGGGCAGCCGAGAGGTCCGCCTCGGCAAGCGACGCGTACTCATTGTCGGGGGTGTGGCGATCGAAGATGAAGCGGTAGAGGGCCGCCCCCGCCGCGGGGGCCGAAACGCCCACCAGGGTGTAGGGCTGCGTGAACGCCTCCCTGTGCGTCCCGATCGAGAGCGGGCCAACGTGGCCGATCGACGTTTGGCGATCGATCCGCTCCTTGACGTGGGCGAGCGCGCCGAGGGCGCCGCCGGGCAGGATCCCGTGGCAGATGTTAAAGCGGTTGTCGTCCTCGTCCGCAACGACGCTGAAGCCGGGTGCGAGCTCGCGGTCCAGGTACTCCAGGCCGTGACCGTCGGCCCATTCGGTGAGCAGGACGCTGGGCCCCTTGCGCAGCTCGGCGCCGACCCCGGCGAGAGGGTTGATCGCCTTGCCCAGGGTGTCGCGCAAGCCCCCCATTGGCGTCAACGCTACCGGTCGGCAGGCTGTCCCGCCCCTACGAGACGGGTGGCCGGAGCGTGGCCCAGGGCTTCTCGGCCTCGATCTGGGCTGCCACGGAGAGCAGGACGTCCTCGCGGTTCGGGGGCGCGACGATCTGCACCGATCGCGGCAGGCCCGCGTCGGTGAAGCCGATCGGGACCGCCGCGGCGGGCTGGCCGGTGTGGTTCCAGACGCCGGCGAAGCAGAAGGAGCGGCTCATACCGAGGAGGGTCCGCAGCGCTCCCTTGCCCTCCCAGCGGCGGACCGGGAACGCGACCTCGCCGACCACCGGCGTGATCAGGACGTCGAACTCGCAGAAGATTTCGTTGATGCGCCGCGCGTCCTTCTCGGCCGCGTCGACCGCCGAGCGCACCATCGACTCGCGATAGAGCGAGCCCAGGCGGCCGAACCCGCGGGTGCGGGACTCCAGGCGCTCCGGGAACGGCACCGCCTCGACGTCGTCGTGGATGCCTCCCAGATAGCGCGTGGCCAGGTGGCTCCCCGCGAGCCCGTAGGAGGGATCGGCCTCGCGCGCGTCGTGGCCCAGCGAGCGCAGCAGCTCGCCGGCGTCGGCGACGCCGCGCTTGGCCTCGTCGTTGACCATCGGGGGCGCCACGACGCGTGCCGGCTTGGTGGAGAGGGCGACGCGCAGCCCCTCGGGCGGGGTCGCGGCAGCCTCCGCGTAGGGGCGATTCGGCGGGGGCGGGGCGCCCGGGGCCCCTCCGGCGGCCATCGTCGCGTCGAGCCAGATGGCGGTGTCCATGACGGTCCGGGTGACCGCTCCCGTCACCGAGAGGCCGCGCCAGTGCTCCCGGGCGCCCATCGGGATCCGGCCCCGCTGGGGCTTGAGGCCGAAGAGGTTGCAGAACGCGGCCGGGTTGCGGATCGAGCCGGCGCCGTCCGAGGCCGACGCGGCCGCGCAGAGGCCCGCCGCCACCGCGGCGGCGCTGCCGCCGCTGGACCCGCTGGGCGTGCGCTCGACGTCCCACGGGTTGCGGGTGACCCCGGTCGTCTTCGACTCGGTGAAGCCGCAGATCGCCAGCTCGGGGAGGTTGGTCTTGCCGAGGAACACCGCGCCGGCGTGCCGCAGGCTCGCGACCATGGGCGAGTCCGAATCGGCGACCCCGTCGAAGGCGTCGGTGCCCAGGCGCGTGGGCTCGCCCTCCATGTCCTCCACGTCCTTGATGGCGATCGGCACCCCGAGAAAGGGCGCCTCCTCCCCCGCCCCGAGGCGGCGGTCGGCCTCGTCGGCCTGCACCAGAGCCTTCTCCGCGCTCACGTAGAGGAACGAGTTCAGCTTCGGGTCGAGGTGCTCGATCCGGCTGAGGTAAAGCTCGGTCAGCTCCCTCGAGGAGATCTCCCGAGCGCGCAGGAGCTCCGCCAGGCGGGCGCTACCGGCGAATGCGAGCTGCTCGTCCACGGCTCTGACCCTACGCCACAGGCGCTGCCGGTCCGCCGGGGCGACGGTGCCACTTCGCGCGCGATCCCGCACCTAACGCTTAGGGGCGCGCTTCCTGGCCGGCCGCCGGCGGGTCACGAGCATGCTCCCGATGCCGCCGACGGCGAGGGCAGTCGCGGCTGCCCCGGCAACCAGTAGCCGCCGCCCGAGCTTCTCGAAGCGCATCACCCGCCAGCCCTCCGCCCTGGCGACGGCGAGCAGCTCCTCGTCGGGATTCACCGCCACCGCGCTCCCCACCGCTCGCAGCATCGGCAGGTCGGAGACCGAGTCGGAGTAGGCGAACGACTCACCGAGGTCCAGGTCGTGGTCGGCGGCAAAGCGGCGAAGCGCCACCACCTTGCCCTCCCCGTACATGAACGGCCCGTCCAGCTCGCCGCTCAAGCGTCCCTCGGGGTCGATCGCGTAGCGCGTGCCGATCCCCCCATCCATGCCGAGCACCCTTGCGAGCATCTCGACCAGCTCGACCCCGGCGGCGGAGACGATGAACGTCGCGCGGCCGGCGTCCTGGTGGGCGTGGACCTCGTCGAGCATCTGCGGGTAGATGCGGGGCAGGACACCAGCCAGCACCAGGGGGCCCAGCCGCTCGAGGTCGCGCGCAGGGGTCCCGCGCAGCACGTCCTGGACCTCGGCCATCACCCGCGCCGCCGCCTCGTCGCTCGAGCCGCGCAGGCGGTAGCGGAGGTGATCGAGAGCCCAGCGGGCCATCATCCGCTTGGAGATCTCGCCGGCGTCGTAGGAGACGCGCGCCCACACGATGCCGGACGACCCGGCCATGAGGGTCTTGTCCAGATCGAAGAAGGCAGCCGCGCGCGCGGCCATGGTGCTAGCCCCCGTTGACTTCGAGCACGATCGCGTCGCCCTGGCCTCCGCCGGAGCAGATCGCGGCGCACCCCAGGCCGCCGCCGCGGCGGCGCAGCTCGTGCACGAGGGCGCCGACGATGCGCGCTCCCGAGGCGCCGATCGGGTGCCCGAGGGCGATGGCGCCACCGTTGACGTTGACCTTCTCGTCGTCTACGCCCAGCATCCGCACCGAGTTGATCGCGACCGAGGCGAAGGCCTCGTTGATCTCCCAGAGGTCGACGTCCTCGGGCGCCTTGCCGATCTTCTCCAGCGCGAGGGCGGCCGCCTTGGCCGGCGTGCGGGCCAGGTAGGGGAAGTCGTCGGCGACGGCGCCGTAGGAGAGCACGCGGGCGATCGGCTCACGCCCCTCGGCCTGCGCCCACTCCTCGGAGGCGACGACGACCGCGGCGGCGCCGTCGTTTACCCCGGGGGCGTTGCCGGCCGTGTGCGTGGCATCGTCGCCCCCGATCGCCGGCAGCTTGGCCAGCGACTCGACGGTCGAGTCGGGGCGGATCGCCTCGTCGGTCTCGATCACGTTCTCGGCCTTGCGCGACTTGACCGTCACGGGGGTGATCTCCTCGGCGAGGCGGCCCTCGTCGGTGGCCTTGGCGGCGAGCTCGTGCGAGCGCGCAGCCCAGCGATCCATGTCGGCGCGAGTGATCTCGAGCTCGTTGGAGACCTCGCTCGCCTCGTTGATCATCTGCTTGTCGGTGAAGGGGTTGGTGAGCCCGTCGTGCGTCATCGCGTCGATCGCCTTCGCGTCGCCCATGCGAAAGCCGAAGCGGGCTTGCGGGAGCAGGTACGGCGCCCCGCTCATCGACTCCATCCCCCCGGTGGCGGCAACCTCGAGGTCGCCGGCACGGATCGCCTGGTCGGCGAGGCCCACCGTGCGCATGCCCGACGCGCAGACCTTGTTGACGGTCTCCGAGGGAACCTCCTTTCCGATACCCGCATCGATCTGCGCCTGGCGAGACGGGATCTGACCCTGACCCGCCTGCAGCACCTGCCCGAAGATGACCTGCTGGACCTGATCCGCGCCCACCCCGGAGCGCTCGAGGGCGGCGCTCAATGCCTGGCCGCCGAGCTCGATCGCGCTCTTCGGCGCGAGCGCGCCGCCCATCTTCCCGAACGGGGTCCGCGCGGTTCCAAGGATCACGGTCTGCGGCATGGAGCTACTCCTTGTGGGTGAGGGCCCCAGGACGGCGAAGCGGGGCTGAGGGGGTGGCAATGCTAGAACACAGGTGGATGCACGTGGATGTCATCGCCGGGGCCGTGGAGGCCGACCTCGACGTCGTCGGCCTTCCCGACGGGGAGGAGCTGCCGGCGGAGCTCGCCTCCCTTGCGGGCGCGAGCGACGTCAAGACCGCGTTCAAGAAGACCACGCTGCTGCGCCCCAGCGCTTCCGAGCGGGTGCTCATCGTCGGCCTCGGCGACCGCGAGAAGCTGAATCCCGAGCGCCTGCGGGTCGCGGCGGCGGTTGCGCTGCGCGGGGCGCAGTCGGTGGAGGCGGCATCGATCGCATGGATCCTCCCGGAGGCCTCGGCCCGCGTCGCGCTGGCCGCCGCGGCCGGCGCCATCGTGGAGGGCACGATCCTCGCCTCCTATCGCTTCGACCGCTTCCGCACCAGCGACGACGAGCCGAAGCCCGGCGCCGTCGATCGGCTTGCGCTGGTGGCTCCGGAGGGCGTCGAGGTCGATCCACTCAAGACGGAGGTGCGCTTCGCGCGCGCCGGCGCCATGGGGGCCAACCGCGCGCGCGAGCTGCAGGACCTTCCCGCGAACATCCTCAACCCGACCTACCTCGCCGACCGGGCGCGCCAGATCTCGGTCGCCTTCGAGCCGGTGAGCGCCGAGGTGATCGACCGCGCCGGCGCCGAGGAGCTGGGGATGGGCGGGCTCGTGGCCGTGGCCAAGGGAACGGCCGAGGAGCCGGCACTCATCGTTCTGCGCTACTCCGGCGGCGCTGACGGGGTCGCGCCGGTGGGCCTGGTGGGCAAGGCGGTGACCTTCGACTCGGGCGGGATCTCGATCAAGCCCTCGGCGAAGATGGAGGAGATGAAGTTCGACATGTCGGGGGGCGCCGCGGTGCTCGAGGCCGTGGCGGCGATCGCCGAGCTCGGCCTCCCGATCAACGTGGTCGCCGCGATCCCGTCCACGGAGAACATGCCGAGCGGGACCGCCACCCGCCCCGGCGACATCATCACCCAGCTCAACGGGAAGACCGTCGAGGTCAACAACACCGACGCCGAGGGCCGGCTGATCCTGGCCGACGCCCTCACCTACTGCGTGCGCGAGCTGGGCGCCGACCGCGTCGTCGACCTCGCGACCCTCACCGGCGCCGTCCTGATCGCCCTCGGCTCGACCTACGCGGCGCTCGTCTCCAACGACGACGCATGGGCGGAGCAGGTGGGCGCGGCCGCTGAGCGCACCGGCGAGCTGGCTTGGCGCTTGCCGCTGCACGAGGAGTTCAAGGAGCTGACCAAGGGCAAGGTCGCCGACCTCACCAACGCGTCAGCCAAGCGCAAGGCGGGCACCATCTACGCCGCTTCGTTCCTCGAGGAGTTCGTCGACTCGAAGCCCTGGGTGCACCTCGACATCGCCGGCACCGCCTGGGACGTCGGGCGGGAGTACGTGG
Source organism: Solirubrobacterales bacterium (assembly GCA_051004675.1). GTDB lineage: Bacteria > Actinomycetota > Thermoleophilia > Solirubrobacterales > 70-9 > JBDTSW01. Next base: position 37,772 of record JBPCKC010000005.1, on the reverse strand, counting down.
GCAACGGCGCGACCGGCTACGGCGTGCGACTGCTGGTCTCGCTCGCGCGCGAGCTCGCGGGCTAGTGGACTTCGACCTCACCGACGAGCAGCGCCTGCTGCGCGCAACGGTCCGAGACTTCGCCGACCAGGAGGTGAGGCCCGTCGCCGAGGAGCTCGACCGGACCAAGAGCTTCCCCTACGAGATCGTCGCCAAGCTCGGTGGCCTGGGGCTCATGGGCATCCCGTTCCCCGAGGAGTACGGCGGAGGCGGCGCCGACACGCTCTCCTACGCCCTCGCGATCGAGGAGCTGGCGCGCGTCGACTCGTCGGTGGGGATCACGGTCGCGGCGCACACCTCGCTGGGCACGATGCCGATCCACCTCTGGGGCACGGACGATCAGCGTTCCGAGTGGCTTCCCGAACTGTGCGCGGGACGTCGGCTGGCCGCGTTCGGCCTGACCGAGCCCGATGCCGGCTCCGACGCCGGTGCCACCCGAACGACCGCCAAGCTTAAGGACGGGGAGTGGGTCATAGACGGGGCCAAGCAGTTCATCACGAACGCGGGGACCGACATCACCCGCTGCGTGACGATCACGGCGGTCACCGGGCGTGGGAATGGCGCGCCCGAGATCTCGAACATCGTCGTGCCGAACGGAACCCCGGGCTACGAGGTCGGCGAGGCCTACCGCAAGATGGGCTGGAACGCCTCCGACACGCGCCCGCTCACGTTCGACGAGTGCCGGGTCCCCGAGGCCAACCTGCTGGGCCGCCGCGGCGAGGGCTTCAAGCAGTTCCTGCGCATCCTCGACGGAGGGCGGATCGGCGTCGCGGCGATGGGGCTCGGGCTCGCCCAGGGCTCGCTGGACGAGGCGATCTCCTACGCGAAGGAGCGCCGGGCGTTCGGCCAGCCGATCTCGAAGTTCCAGGCGATCCAGGCGAAGATCGCCGACATCTCGACCGAGATCGAGGCCGCGCGGCTGCTCACCTACAAGGCAGCGATCCAGAAGGACCGCGGCGACTCGTTCACGCTGACGGCGGCGCAGGCGAAGCTCAAGACCGGCCGCCTCGCGGTGCGTGCGGCGGAGGAGGCCGTCCAGATCCACGGCGGGTACGGCTACATCGAGGAGTACCCCGTGTGCCGCTTCTACCGCGACGCCAAGATCCTCACGATCGGCGAGGGCACCGACGAGATCCAGCAGATGGTGATCGCACGCCAGCTCGGCTGCTGAGCCACCGCCCCCCTCCGTTGTCGGCTCAGGTGCCGTGAGCGCCCTTCAGGTGACAATCGACTGCGCTGGGGGGCCCGCGCTGCCCGCCGGTGCGGGCTCCAAACCGCGATTTTTTCCCTTGTTTGCGGCTTTCTCAAGCGGTTTCCGGCCTCAGCACGGGTTTGACGTCCCATCACCGGCTTAGAGTGATCGCGTTCCTGCCTCCCACGAGAGGGATCCCATGGCAGCACCCCAGGAGAGATCGTCCCGCAACCGCAAGCCCTCCCGGCTCGCGCTGCAGCTAACCGACGCGTTCGCCGCCCTGGACGAGTGGTCCGAGGTGAAGGTGATCCGCAACGAGTTCGGCCGCCGCGACCTGATCGTCGCGCCGCTGCGCCCGGTCGGGTCCGCGCACCACCCCTACGACTGGTCCGCAGCAGCCTGACGCGAGATCCGCCGGAGGGGGGTCAGGCCGCCGGCCGGGCGGTGATGTCCTGCGCCGCGCCCTCGGCGATCTCGGCCGCGCGCCCGGCCTCGCCGCCGATCCCGTAGAAGGCGAGCAGCTCGGCCTCGCTGGCGCGGGTGAGCCCGGCCTTCGGCTCGATCTTCGGCGCCCGCCGGATCTGATCGCGCGTATAGGGAACCCACACGTGGCCCACTCCGCAGACGGCGTCGCGGGCGGGGACCAGGCAGTGGTGACCGAAGCGGCCCATGCGCGAGAGCAGCCACTCGGGGCGTCCGCTCTCGGCGTCCACGTAGGCGCCCTCGACCTTGCCGACGTTGCCCCCCGCGATCTCGTCGAGGCGGTGGCCCGTCCAGGCGAGGACCTCCTCCAGCGAGGGGCCGGCCACGACCTCAGCGGACTGCTCAACCATCCTCCATCCTTTCTAGCAGCTTGCGCGCGGCGCTTGCGGGATCGGTCTCACGCCTGACCACGCCGTCGAGAAGGCCGGCCCACTCCGGATCGGCCAGCGCCTTCGTTTCGAGCTCGCGGCGCATTCGCGAGACCGCGATCCCGATCACCTCGGCACGGAGGTTGCGAGCGCGTCGCTCCGCCAGGGTCCCCTCCTCCTCGATATGGCGACGATGCTCGTCGATCGTCTCGCGAAGCTTCGCAACCCCCTCTCCCCTCGTGGCCTCCGTCTTCACCACGGGCACGCGCCAGGAGCGTGGGGGCCCGAGTGCGAGCACCGCCCGGACCTCGCGGACCATCGTGTCGGCGAGGGGATGATCGGACTTGTTGACGACGATCACGTCGGGGATCTCCATGATCCCGGCCTTCAGCGCCTGGATCGAATCCCCAGAGCCCGGCATCAGCGCGAGGACGATCGTGTCGGCGTGGTCGACGACGTCGATCTCCCCCTGGCCGACCCCGACGGTCTCGACCAGCACGTAGTCCTTGCCCGACGCGTCCATCAGCAGCGCGGCCTGAAGCGCGGCCTCGGCCAGGCCGCCCAGGGAGCCGCGGGTCGCCATCGAGCGGATGAACACGCCGGGATCGAGGAAATGGTCCGCCAGGCGGATGCGATCGCCCAGGACCGCGCCCTGCGTGAACGGGCTCGAAGGGTCCACGGAGAGCACCCCGACCTCGCTCTGGTCCTCGCGCAGCGTTGCCGTCAGCGCTCCGATCAGCGTGCTCTTGCCCACCCCGGGCGGGCCCGTCAATCCGATGATCCGGGCGTTGCCGGTCCGCGGGTACAGCTCGGCCACCAGCTCGTCGCCGGCGGGCTCGCGGTTCTCGACCAGGCTGATGGCTCGTGCGAGGGCCCGCCCCTCCCCCGCCACGACCCGTTCGGCGAGCGGGCGCTCGGCTTGCTCGGTCTGGTCGGCCATGGGGCGAGGCAGTCTAGGCTCCACGCGCCCGTGATCCGCTCGCTGCGGTTTTTCGCCGCCAACGACATGCTGAACCTCAGCTACGCGCGCCTGCTGTGGCGTTACCTGTGGCGCCGGCTGCTCACGCCCGCGGGCTGGCGCTTCCAGACCGACGGGCCCGTCTTCTTCGGCCGCGGCGTCAAGCTCGAGATCGGGAAGCAGGGCGTGGTGCGCTTCGGGCGCTTCGTGTGGGTCGGCGACGGCACCAAGATCCGCTGCCACGAGGGCGAGGTCGAGATCGGCGCCAAGACGGTTCTGGGCCAGGAGTGCACGATCTCCGGCTTCGAGCGCATCCGGATCGGGCAGGAGTGCGTGATCGCCGACCGCTCGATGTTCATCGACTTCGACCACGGGATCGTGGAGGTCGACCGCCCGATTCGCAAGCAGGGCATCTACATGAAGCCGGTCGCGATCGGCTCGAACGTGTGGATCGGCTACGGCGCCTGCGTATTGCGCGGCGCGACCGTCGGCGACAACGCCGTGCTCGGCACCAACAGCGTGGTCACGAACGACATCCCCGCCAACGCCGTCGCGGGGGGCGTCCCGGCCCGCGTGATCAGGATGCGGGAGGCACCAGAGCGGATGCGCTGGGCGAATCCCGTGGATCCACCACCCCCCGTTCGGCCTCCTGGGGCTTGATCCAGGCCTCGTCGACGAGGATCACGACCAGCGAGACGATCGGCACGGCGACGAACAGGCCGAGGAAGCCGAAGAGCTGGCCGATCACGACCACGCCGATCGCGACCAGCGCCGGGTGGAGCTTGACCCGATTGGCCATCACGAGCGGGATCGTGAAGTTGGACTCGATCTGCTGGACGAGCACGTAGATCGCCAGCGTGATGAGCGCCTTCTCCGGCGAGTCGGTGAGCGCGAACAGGGTCGGTGGGACGGCGCCCAGGATGGCCCCGAAGTAGGGGATGAGGACGAGGATCGCGGAGAAGACGGCGAAGAAGATCGCGAAGTCGAGGCCGATCAGCGACAGGCCGGCGAAGAGCAGGACACCGGTCAGGACCATGTCGAAGACCACCCCCTCCATCCAGCCGATCCAGCTCGCCCGCAGGCGGTCCATGACGTTGCGCGCCCAGGCCCGGCGCTCTGGGGGGAAGAGCGACTCGACGCCGCTCGTGAGGGGGTCCGGGCGGACCGCCATGTAGTAGGCCGTGATCAGCATCAGGAGGAACGCGCCGGCGACGCCGGCGACGTTCAGGCCAAGGGAGGCGAGCGGCCCGATCAACTCGCCCGGGTCGTCGGTGTAGCGCCGGAGGAACTGCTGGACCTCCAGGCCGACCTCGCTGGGCTGCGAGCCCGTGATGTCGGCCACGCCCTGCTCGACGTCGCCCAGGATCGCGGGCACCTCGTCCACGAACTCCTGGGCCTGATCGGCAAAAGAGGGAATGATCAGGGCCAAGAGGCCGACGAAAACGCCGACGCCGATAAGCAGCCCCACCAGGGCGCCGATCGCCCGCGGCACCCGGTAGGCCTCCAGACGGGTCGCGCAGGCGCCGAGCGGGATCGCCAGCAGGATCGTGACCAGGATCGCGATCAGCAGCGTCACGAGCTGCTGGAAGAGCAGCCCGAAGAGCAGCAGCGCGGCTGCCAACAGCACGGCGCGAGTGAGCGGGTTCAGCTGCTGGGCCTCCGGCATGGTCTGGGGCGCAAGCTACCCGCTGGGACCCCCCACGACGCGGGCGGCGCCTCCGCCACGCCAGGCCCGGCGCGCGTCAAGCTCGGCGGACGCCCGCAAGCTCGCCGTAGAGCTCGGCCGTCTGGGCCGCCACGTCGGCCCAGTCGAAGCCGCGGATGTGCTCGAGCCCCTCCGCGACGAGGCGGTCGCCCAGGGCGGGGTCGGTGAGGACACGCACGGCGACGTCAGCCAGCGCCTCGGGGTCGCGGGCGCGGAAGCGCAGGCCCGCTCCCTCGTCGGGGACGACCTCGCGCAGCCCGCCGGTGTCGGCGACAATGCACGGGCAGCCGGACGCCATGGACTCGAGCGCCACGAGGCCGAACGGCTCGTAGATGGAGGGGACCACGCACACGTCGGCGATCCGGTAGAGGGAGTGCAGCACGTCGTCGCCGATCCAGCCCAGGAACGTGCCGTGCTCGAGCAGGCCGAGCGAGCGCGCCTGCGAGCGCAGCTCCTCCTCGTGGGTACCGGACCCCGCGACCAGGAAGCGGGTCCCCGGCGCCCGCTCGATCACCCCGGGCATCGCCTCGAGGGCGAGCTGGAAGCCCTTCTCGTAGACGAGGCGCCCGATCAGCAGCACGAGCTTCTCGTCGCGGCCGGCGAACTCCCCGCGAAGGCGATCGAGCTCGGCGCGGGGCTGCGGCTGGAGGTCGCCGGGGTCGATCCCGTTAGGGATGACGTCGATGCGGTCCTCGGGCACCCGGAAGATGTCCGCGATCTGCTCGCGCATGTAGAACGAACACGCGATGACGCGGTCGGCGCGGTTCGTGATCCACCGCTCGACCCCGTGGATGTGGGATTGGGGGTGCTTGTCCACCCAGCCCTGGTGGCGCCCGTGCTCAGTCGCGTGGATCGTCGTGACCAGGGGAGCGGAGAATCGGCGCGCCAGGTGGTCGCAGGCCATCGCCACGAGCCAGTCGTGGCCGTGGACGATGTCGAAGTCGTAACGGTCGCCCAGCTCGACGCCGGCGGCCAGCATGTCCGCGTTCATGCGCTCGACCCAGGCGACGAACTCGCCGAGGTCGGTGGGCCGGGTCGGCTCGATCACGCGATGCACGTGCACGCCCGCGCTGAGCTCTGCCGCGGGCGACTCCTCCCCCCCGCGAGTGAGCACGTGGACCTCGGTGCCCAGCTCCACCAAGGCCTCGGAGAGCTTTCGCACGTGCCGCGCGAGTCCGCCCTCGATCAGCGGCGGATATTCCCAGGAGAGGATGAGAACGCGGCTCAAGGCTCGAAAAGGGGGGTGAGGCTCAAATCCGGCGCCAGGTTCCGCAGGCGCCCGTCTTGCAGGGCCGGGGAGTTTATGGCCTCCAGCAGCGCCTCGCCGTGGGCGACCGCGCGTGCGTAGGGGTAGTCGCCCGCCTGCCCCCGGCTGTCGAGGAACGCCCAGTCGCTCGCCTGGAGGGCCAGCAACTCCCGCGTGGCCCGCTCGGCGGCCGCGCCCGCGGTGGCGCCGCTGCGCACGCCGCGCAGCAGCCTCAGCTCCAGTCGCCGCGCCGCGAAGGCGAGGTCGGCGACCGAAGGCGAGTCCCAGGTACGCAGGTCCTTGCCCTCGCCCCAGGTCGAGGCCGCCAGGGCGCGGTCCTCTCCGGGGTGGGAGGCGAGCCCATCGCTCAGCGTCACCAGCCGGATGCCCGCGCCCGCCGCCCCGTCGAGAACGGCGGCGAGCCACTCCGGCCCCTCCCACCACCAGTGCCCGAGCAGCTCGGTGTCGATCGCGAAGACGCTGAGGCCCGGCCGCCCGCGCTCAGCCCGGAAGGCGCCGAGGCGCTCGGCCATCGACGCCAGGAACTCACGGCCCTGATCCCGTGCCCGGCTCGCGGCCGCTGACGGCTCGTACGGCTCGCCGGAGATGGCCCACGGCCGGGTGCCGCGCAGCGACTTGCGATGAAAGTCAGCGTGACCGGGATCCGAGGGATAGCCGTCCATCTCCCACAGCCAGCCGATCGCCTCCCAGTCGATCGTCAACGCCACCGGCCCCTCACGCGTGGCGACGGGCGCGAGCGCCGCGAGGCCACCCTCGTGCGCGGACTGATCGACGCAGAAGTACCGAAACCCGCGCTCGGCGAGCAGGCGCTCCACCCCCGGCTCGTAGGCGCACTCGGGCAGCCAGAACCCCGCCGGCTCGCCGAAGCGCCGGCGATGCGAGCGCAGGCCCGCGTCCACCTGAAGCCTCGCTCCCGCCGTCGACGCCAGCAGGGGAAGGACCGCGTGCGTCGCCGCCGAGCTGACCAGCTCGACCCCGGCGCGGGCTGCGGGCCTGGTGAAGATCGCGAGCAGGTCGTCTCCCAGGCCCTCCAGCCGCGCCTGGGCCGCGCCGTAGCGCGACGCCTCGGCCGCGCACGCCGGGCGCAGCTCGCCGTCCGCGTCGGAGGCGTCCGCACGGGCGGAGCCCACGCGGTACTCGGAGACGAACGCGCGCAGGCGCTCCGCCACCCCTGGAGCCTCGAGCTGGTCGGCGAGCACCGGGGTGACGGTGGCCGTGAGGTCGCGAGCCACCTCCATCACGGGCAGGTACGAGCGGCACACGGCGTCGAAGAGCCACTCCTCCCCGAACGGGTAGGTGCCGAAGCCCTCGACGTACGGCATGTGGCTGTGCAGGACGATCGCCAGGTCGCCCACCGGCTCCGCGCCGGCGCCCGGGCCGCTCAGGCTCGGCATACGGCGATGAAGTCCAGCGCCCTGTCCAGGTCGGCGTCGGCCTCGGGGCGCAGGACGAAGTCCGAAGCCGCGATCGCCGGCGTGAAGCGGTCGTAGAAGGGCTTCGTCAGTCCGAGCGCCTTGTGGACGCGGTCCCAGCCGGCCCGCAGCGCCAGCTCGTGGACGTGCAGCTTGCGGGCGTGGAAGAGGCCGAGGATCTCGACCTCTGCGAAGCACGGCTCGAGAAGGTCGCGGTACTCGGCCACCGTGTATTCGCGCAGGTGCCAGGGGTTGTCGGACTTCTCGGCGCCCTTCGGCGCGAGGGTCAGGCGGTTGGGCGTGGAGACGTAGGCGATCGGCGCCGCAGCGGCGAACCCGCGCAGGAGCGCCCCCGGGTCGGCGATGTGCTCGATGGTCTGGAGGAAGACGATGGCGTCGCACGGGCCGGCGAACGACTCGACCAGATCCCGGCGAAAGTCGAGGTTTGGGCGCGCGTACCGCAGGCGGGCGTGCTCGTGGGCGGCGGGGTTCGCGTCCACGCCGACGACCTCGGCCGCGGAACCGGCCAGGACCGCGGAGCCGTAGCCCTCGCCGCAGGCGAGGTCGGCGACGCTGAGGCCCGCGACGCGCTCCGCGATCCACTCGTAGACGGCCAGATGGCGCCGGTACCAGTAGTTCTCCTCGGGCACGTCCGGGAGGGTGCGCTCGCCCGTCAGCTCCAGCGGTGGGACGCCCGCGGGCTGGTCCTGTTGGAGGTGAGGCATGGCGCGGGAGGGTAGAGGCGTGGCTACGATTTCGGGCCCCATGCCCGCCTCGCCCTCGGCCACAGCCGAGCACATCAAGGACGTCAACACGCGCTATCACGACGCCGCGGCGGCCGAGTACGACGCCAAGTGGGGCATCGACTTCGGCGAGATCGGGCAGCGGCAGGTGGCGGGCAAGTTGCGAAAGGCGACCGGCGAGCCGCCCGGGACGTTCGCCGACGCCCTCGAGATCGGCGCCGGCACCGGCTACTTCGGGCTGAACCTGCTGCAGTCCGGCACCATCGGGCGCCTGACCGCGACCGACATCTCCCCGGGGATGCTCGACTCGCTTCGCGACTCGGCCACGCGCCTCGGCGTCGAGGCCGATACCGCGGTGACCGAGGCCGAGTCGCTGCCGTTCGCCGACCGCAGCTTCGACCTCGTGGTGGGGCACGCGATCCTGCATCACATCCCTGACCTGCCGAGGGCGTTCGGCGAGTTTCGCCGGGTCCTGCGTCCCGGCGGCGCCGTCGTCTTCTGTGGCGAGCCCTCCCGCCACGGTGACCGGATCGCCGCCGTCCCGAAGCGGATCGGACATTTCGTCGCTCCCGCATGGCGCGCCGCGCTGCGCGCCGGGCCCGCCCCTGCGGAGGGATCCTGCGACGGCCACGAGCTCGAGCCCGAGGTGGACGTCCACTCGTTCTCTCCCGGCCAGCTCGCCGCGCTGCTCCACGGCGCCGGCTTCGTCCGGAGCCGCGTGCGAGGCGAGGAGCTTCTCGCCAACGCCTGGGGGTGGACGCTCCGATCCCTGGAGGCGACGGCCGAGCCCAGCGAAGTCCCCTTCTCGTGGCGGCGCTTCGGATTTCGCAGCTACATGGCGCTCCAGCGCATCGACACCGCCCTGCTCGAGCCGCGCCTGCCCCCGCAGCTCTTCTACAACCTGCTGCTGAGCGCTCGCAAGCCCGCCTGAGCCGCCGCGTTGCCGTGCTCATGGCGCATGAGCCCGCCCCGGGCGTGAGGAGCGTCACATTGTGCTGCCGGGCACATACCGCACGCCGGCGGGGTGATGGGATTCCCACTGGCGCGGATGGGGGGACGCGACGAGGGGCCACCGGGGGGTGGGGCCCCTCGTCGCCTTCTTCGTCCCGGGCCGCTATCCGAACGTGAAGGCGTACCCGGTCACCCCGGGCTCGGGGCGAAGCTCGAGGGCGTGATCGCCCACCTCGGGCAGATCGACCAAGCGGTAGAGGCGCTGGTCCGTGACCGTCGCCGCACCGGCGCGGACGTCCTCCCCGGCCTGCGCCGCCGTCACGGGCTTCCCGTCCAGCAGGACCTCCACTCGCCCCGGCGAGCCCGAAGAGCCCAGGACCAGGAACACGCGCCTGGCCCGGAAGCCGAGCCGGATCGAGGCGTCGCCAAGCGCCGTGGCCGACTCGGCATCCACCTTCCAGGCGCCGTCGAGCGCGAATCCGTTGACCGGCACATCGCCGGCTGGCGCATCGTAAGTCCGCTTCCCCGGGCTCGGGGGCTCGGCGAAGCCCTGGGCGCGCTCCCAGCCCAGGTAGGTCTCCGGGGTGCGGACCGCGGGGTCGGCGGCCTCGGCCTCGGTCTCCCCCACGCCCCGCCCAAGCCTCGGCGAGCCCGCCTCCGCGAGCAGGCCCCGGATCGCCGCCTCGGTCTCCTCATAGGCGCCCTCGCCGAAGTGCGCGTAGCGAACGTGCCCGTCCGCGTCGATCAGGTACTTGGCCGGCCAGTACTGGTTGGCGAACGCGTCCCACGTCCCGCGGTCGTTGTCCTGGACGACCGGATAATCGAGGTCGTTGTCGGCGATGGCGCCCGCGACGTTGTCGGTCTCCTTCTCGAAGGCGAACTCGGGCGTGTGGACGCCGATGACCGTGAGGCCCCGGTCGCGGTACTCGGAGTCCCACGCCCTCAGGTAGGGGAGAGTGCGCAGGCAGTTGATGCAGGTATAGGTCCAGAAGTCGATCAGTACGACCCGATCCTGCGAGTCCAGCTCGGCCAGGGTGAGTGGCTCACCACCGGGCGTGTTCAGCCAGGTCCCGGCGGCCAGCTCGGGCGCCAGGCCCAGGTCGGGGAGCCGCGCGCCCGCGGCCGCCTCCGCCGCTCCGCCCTCCTCCGCCGCAGGGCCTCCGCCGCGAACGTCGGCGAGCTCGTCGCTGACGGCGTCGCTCTCCTCGATATCGGCTGCTGGATTCACGAGGACGGCGGGCAGGTCGTCGGCGATCGCGGTCTGAAAGCGAAGGTCCAGGTCGGCCGCCATCGCGACCGCCACGAGGATCATCACCGTCCCCATCGCCACCTGGATCCGGCCACGGTGCTCCTTGAGGCGATCGGCGAGGCGGCGGCCGAAGATCATGAAGAGATAGAGCACCGCGACCGAGCCCACCGCGTAGGAGAGCGCGACCGCCAGCTTCCCGGCGGTGAAGTCCTGGGAGGCCGAGACGGTGATGACCCCCGCCAGGATCGGGCCTGCGCAGGGCGCGTAGACGACGCCGAGGCTGGCGCCGAGTACGAGGCCCGAGCCGAACCCCTCGCCGCCGGTTCGCGCCGGCGCGGACACGAGATTCGCAACCCTCGCCTCGACGCGGGCGGCGGCGGCCGGGAACAGCAGGAGCAGGCCAAACCCGCCCAAGGTGACGACGGCGACCGTGCGGAGGAGGTCGTTCGGCAGGCCGAGCGCATCGATCACGTAGACCAAGGCGACGGTCGCGAACGTAAACGACGCAGCGAGTCCGACCACGATCCCCAGCGGGCGGCGCCGACCACCGGTAGCGCCGGCGGCCAGCACGGCCGGGAGCACGGGCAGCACGCATGGCGACAGGGCGGTTCCAGCGCCGGCGATCAGCGCGAAGAGCATGAGGAGAACCATCTGGCTACGTAGTCTCGCCGGGCGTCATTTCGCTACGTGGGTATACGTACCGCGGGCGCGATCCGATCGGCGGAGGCGGATCGAATACGGTCGGGGCCGTGGCGGACGCAGTACAAGGAGACGTCGACGTCGTGGTGGTCGGGGCCGGCCTCGCCGGCCTCGCGGCGGCTCGCGCCGTGGTGGCGGCGGGCGCCTCAGTCCGCGTGGTCGAGGCGCGTGAGCGCGTCGGTGGACGGATGCTCAACGCGGACCTCGGCGAGGGCAAGGTCGTCGAGATCGGGGGACAGTGGGTGGGGCCCGGCCAGGACAGGCTCTACGAGTTGGCCGCAGAGCTCGGCATCGAGACGTTCCCGACCTTCGTCGACGGCGAGAACGTCCTCGAGCTGAACGGCCGCATCAGCCGCTACTCCGGGACCATCCCGCGCCTCAACCCGCTCGCGCTGCTCGAGATCGAGCGTACCCGCCGCAGCATCGATCGGATCGCTGCGAGCATCCCGCGCGACGCGCCTTGGGAGGCTCCCGACGCCGCCCGGCTCGACGCGAGCACCCTGGGCAGCTGGCTGGACCGCAGGATGCACCTCGGCGCCTCTCGGCGTCTGGTCGAGGTCGCCGTCCGGACGATTTGGGGCGCGGACTCCGGCGATATCTCGCTGCTCTTCGCCCTCTGGTACGTGGGGGCCGCAGGAGGCTTCAACGCCTTGATCGACGTCGAGGGCGGCGCCCAGCAGGATCGCTTCGTCGGGGGCTCGCAGCTCGTCGCGGTGCGCATGGCCGAGCCCCTCGGCGACCGGGTGACGGTGGACGCCCCGGCCCGCCGCGTGGAGTGGCACGAGGGAGGCGTTCGGGTGGAGGCGGGCGGTGCGGTCGTCGCCGCGCGCCGGGCCATCGTGGCGATGGCACCGGCCCTGTGCGGCCGGATCGAGTTCGAGCCCGGCCTCGGCCCAGCTCGCGACCAGCTGGCTCAGCGGATGCCCTGGGGCTCATACCTCAAGTGCACCGCCGTCTACGACGAGCCGTTCTGGCGGGCGGAGGGGCTCAGCGGGGAGGGCGTGTCCGATGCCGGCCCCGCGACCACGACGTTCGACAACACCCCGCCCGACGGCTCGCCCGGCGTCCTGATGTCGTTCGTGAGCGGATCGGATGCCCGCGAGCTTCAGCGCCTGGGCCCCGACGAGCGCCGCGAGGCGGTCCTCGAGGGGCTCGGGAAGCTGTACGGGGAACGGGCGCGCCGGCCATCGCGATGGATCGAGCAGGACTGGTCGCGCGAGCCCTATACCGGCGGCGCCCCCGTGTGCTTCATGGCGCCCGGCGTACTGACGGGCTACGGCTGGGCGCTGCGCGAGCCGGTCGGGCCCATCCACTGGGCCGGAACCGAGACCTCCGGCGCCTGGTCCGGGTACATGGACGGCGCCGTTCGCTCCGGGGAGCGCGCCGCCGCGGAGGCGCTCGGCGGGCTCTAGACCGGCGCTTCGTACAATCAGCCCATGGCGGGCGCGGGTGGCTTGCGAATGCCGATCTTCGAACTGCCGGCGGTGATCCTGCCGGGCGAGCTGATGCCGCTCCACATCTTCGAGGAGCGCTACAAGCGCATGATCGGACACTGCCTGGACGCGTCGGAGCCGTTTGGCATCGTCTTTCGCGACGAGGACGGGGGCGCGAGGCGAATCGGATGCACGGCACGCGTTACCGAGGTCACCGAGACCTTCGACGACGGGCGCATGAACGTCATCGTGACCGGCGAGGAGCCCTTCCGGGTGCTCGACCGCTACGAGGAGTCGGAGTTCCCCAGCGGCGAGGTCGAGCCGATCGACGTCGGGGTGGACGGGCCGGCCGAGGGCGGCGCGGAGAAGGCCGCGGACATCGCCCGCGAGGCCTTCGCGGAGCTCGTGGAGCGGGTCTCCGGCGAGCCGCCCGACGGCGATGAGCTCGCCGATACGGGCGCCTATGGGATCGCGGCCCGCGTCGAGCTCCCGGCCGAGACCAAGCAGCGCCTGCTGGAGCTGCGCTCAGAGAGCGAGCGGATGCGCACCCTCGGAAACGCCCTTCGCGCCCTCGTCGACGCGGTGGACCGCTCGCAGGAGATCGCCGAGCGGGCCAGCATGAACGGGAAGGTAGTCGTCGGCTGAGGCAGGCCAACCGGGTCGGCGCACGGACGCGGCATGAGCTACGCCGCCCGTGGTGGGCGCGCCGCGGGAGGCCGCCAATACGCTGCGCGATCAGGCGTAGGCCACGGCGCCCCCGCGGCGCGCATCTCCCGCGCCCACGAGCTCCCCGGTGCGTGGATCACGGGCCACCGCGTGGACGCCGCCGAAGAAGACGTTGCGGTCAGGCCAGCGGACCACCTCGTAGCCGCGGGCGGCGAGTCGTTCCAGCGCCCCCTCGTCGATGCCCGGCTCGGCCTGGATCGCGCCGGCCTCGAAGTGAACGCGGGGGGCGTCGACCGCGGGAGCGACTGCCGACTCCTCCGCGATCAGGTGGACCACCGTCTGGAGGATCGCCGAGCGGATCCGGTTGGAGCCGCCGCTGCCCAGCCCCGCCTCGAGCTCGTCGCCGCGCAGGACGAGCGTGGGGGACATCATCGAAGGCAGCCGATCGCCGGGGGAGTAACGGTGGAAGCCGTGGGGGTTCAGGTCCTCCTCGCCGAGCATGTTGTTGACGTGGACGCCGGTGCCGGGCACGACAAGCCCGGAGCCGGTTCCGTTGGAGCAGGTGACGCTGGCGCAGCGCCCGTCACTGTCGACCGCCGTGATGTGGGTCGTCGAGCCCAGTGCGTCGCCGAGGAAGCTCTCCGCGAAGCCCTCGCGGCGGAGGCCCGTGAGGAAGTCTTCGGTGCGGGCGGCCTGAGCGGCCTCCATCGCGCCGACCAGGGCCTCGACCCCGTGGTCGTCGCCGCGATCCAGGAGCGCCAGCGCGTACGCGATCAGGATCCCCCCGGACGAGGGCGGCGGGTTCGTGAGGACCTGGCGGCCACGGAAAGCGGCCGTGACGGGCACGCGTGATGCCGGTTCGTACGCGGCGAGGTCGGCCCGGCCGAGCGTCCCGCCGCGTTCGATCACCCAGTCGGAGATGGCGGCCGCGACGTCCCCGCCGTAAAACGGGGTAGCCCCCTCCGTTCCGAGCAGCTCGATCGCATTCCCGAGCTCCGGGAAGCGGAAATCCTCCCCCGCGCGGAGCAGGCGGCCGTCGGGCGCGTAGAGCGCACGCGCCTCCTCGTAGTGGGTGAGGATCGGCTCCAGGATCTTCAGGAAGAAGGCCTGCTCCCCGTTTACGCGGACGCCGTTCCGGGCCAGTGCGGCCGCCGGCGCCGCCAGCTGGGAGAGGGGCGCCGTGCCGAACCGCTGCGCCGCCTCGGCCAGGCCGGCGGGGACCCCGGGAACCCCGCACGACGCTGCGCCGATGTGGAACACCTGGGGGTTGTCCGGCGTGAAGTAGATCGGGACGGGCACCAGCTCGGAGGCGCGCTCGAGCCCGCCGCGCCCCGGGGCCTCGACGAAGAAGTCGAGGAGCACCTGCTCAGAGCCCTGATGGACGAGCATGTAGCCCCCGGCGCCGAGGCCGGTCAGCGGGCTCTCTGTCACGCACGAGGTGAGCACGGAGGCGATCGCCGCGTCAACGGCGTTTCCGCCATCACGCAGAACGGTCGCGCCGGCCTCGGCGGTCAACGGATGACCGGCCGCGACTACGCCCCTGCTGCCCGCGGCCTTGGCCATCGGCCCAGCCTAGTGGCCCATTCGGGCGGTTTGGGCTAGCGCCCGGGCAGGAACTCGGGCACGTCGATCGACATGTCGCGCGGCCGCGACTCGAAGCTCTTCGCGGTTCCGGCCCGGCGGTCCTCGGGCCGGCGGACCGAGGTCGGGGCGGTCCCCACGGCACGGCGCTCGGAGGTGCTGGACCCGTCCTTGCGGCGCCCGCGGCCGTCGAATCGGGTGGCGATCACCGTCACCCAGATCTGGTCGGTCAGGCTGTCGTCCACGTTGGCGCCGAAGATGATGTTGGCGTCCGGGTGGGCGGCCTCCTGGACCACCTTCGCGGCCTCGCTGACCTCGAGCAGGGTGAGGTCGCCGCCGCCGGTGACCGAGAGCAGGATCGAGCGGGCGCCGTCCACGGAGGTCTCCAGGAGGGGCGATGACACTGCGCGCTCCGCGGCGAAGTTCGCACGGTTGTCGCCCGTGCCCATGCCGATGCCGAGGAGGGCGTGGCCCGCGTCGCGCATCGTCGTGCGGACGTCGGCGAAGTCCAGGTTGATGAGCCCCGGGAGCGTGATCAGCTCCGAGATTCCCTGCACGCCCTGGCGGAGGACGTCGTCGGCGACCTGAAAGGCCTCGATCATCGTCGTGTTCCGGGCCAGCACGCCCAGCAGGCGCTCGTTCGGCACCACGATCAGCGTGTCCACCTCGCTGCCGAGCGCCTCGATGCCCTCCTCGGCCTGCTTGCCGCGGCGGGTTCCCTCGAACCGGAACGGGCGGGTGACGATGCCGACGGCCAGTGCGCCCACGTCGCGCGCCAGGCGGGCGACGACTGGGGCCGCGCCGGTGCCGGTGCCGCCGCCGGCGCCCGCGGTGATGAAGACCATGTCCGAGCCCTTCAGCAGGCGCTTGATCTTGTCCTGTTCCTCGAAGGCGGCCTTGTAGCCGATCTCGGGGTCGGCCCCGGCGCCCAAGCCCCGCGCGACGCCGCTGCCGAGATGGACGGTGACGTCGGCCGTGGACTGCTGAAGCGACTGAAGATCGGTGTTGATCGCCATGAACTCGACCCCGGGGATCTGGGCCTCGACCATGCGGTTGACGGCGTTGACACCCGCGCCGCCGACTCCCACCACCCGGATCACGGGTGCGTGCGGCCGCGGCGGGCCGGAGGGCGCTGCGCCCATCGGGTCCTGGCGGCCGTAGAGCGGGGGCTCGGGGTCCCCGGCGCGGTCGTCGAAGATCCGGGACAGGCGCTCCTTGGGCTCCGGGGCGGCCTGCGCCTCGTCCACCCGGTAGGCGTGGACGCGCTCGGGGTCGGGGGTGTCGGAGACGGGAGGGACGGGGCGCTCCGGTGTAAGGGGTGGGGGCTCGGGGGCGAGGTCGGACCTCCCCGCGGCGACTGAGGGGTCAGACCCCCGGTCGATGGCGGGCTCAGACGTGCGTTCAGCTTCGGGATCCGACCCCGCGTCCGGCAAAACGGTCGTCTCGGGCTCGGAGGACTCGTCGTAAAGCTCGGAGCGCCCGGGCGCCTCGGGCGGCGCCGGCGGATCGTCGGGCTCGACCGTAGAGCGAAACAGGTCCGCGAGCGGACCCTCTCTCATGCTGGCGCGCTTGTTACGCCGTGCCATGGGTCAGAACCTCCTTGGCGAGCGCCCGGTAGGACTCGGCCGCAGTGCTTTTGGGATCGTACTTCAGGACGCTCGCGCCCCTCACCGGGGCCTCGGCGAACTTGATCGCCTTGCGGATACGGGACTTGAAGACGAGCTCGCCGAAGTTCTCCTCGAGGATCTCCACTGCCTCCTTGGCATGGACGGTCCTCGCGTCGAGCATGGTCGGCAGGATGCCCTCGATCTCGATCCCGGGGTTGAGGTTCTCGCGGATCATCTCCAGCGTGTTCTGGAGCTGGACCAGCCCGCGCATGGACAGGTACTCGCACTGCACCGGCACGATCACCTTGTCGGCCGCGGTCAGCGCGTTCACCGTCAGGAGGCCCAGGCTGGGCGGCGTGTCGATGCAGACGAAGTCATAGTCCGCGGCCACCTCGTTGATCGCCTTCTCCAGCGAGCGCTCGCGCCCGATCTGCGTGCTCATCGCGATCTCGGCGCCGGCGAGGTCAATCGATCCCACCGCGATGTCGATCTCGCGCTTCTGAACGATCTCCGCGATCGGCATCTTGTGGACGAGCACGTCGAACATCGACTTCTCGACCTTGTCGGGGTCGATGCCCTGGCTCATCGTCAGGTTCCCCTGCGGATCGAGATCGATCGCCAGGACCCTGTGACCGGATTCGGCAAACGCGACCGCGAGGTTGAGGGTCGTGGTCGTCTTGGCGACCCCGCCCTTCTGGTTGGCGAAGGCGATGACCTTGGCGGTTCGCACGCCGTCGGCCGCGGCTTCCTCGGTGTGGATCACCCCGGGCGTCCGCTTGGGCGCCAGCGCGTCGGAGACTGCGAGCCGGCCCGCGTCGGGGTCGGCGACAATCGTGTCGGGGTCGAGCGGCGTCTCGACGCGCTCGAGCTTGATGTGGCTCGGGGCGCTCGGCGCTTCGGGCTCGGGCTCTGCGGGCACCGCGGCCTCGAGCTCCTCCACCTCCATCGCAGCCTCGGCCTCGATCTCCTCCACCTCCATCGCGGCCTCGGCCTCGATCTCCTCCACGGCAACTGCCTCCTCCACCTGGGGAAGCTCGTCGCCCGGCGTGAAGGCCGTCGGCGTGTCGTCGGTGTCGGCCTCCGGGGAGGCCCCGTTCCTGTGCACCTTCTCAGGCTGCCGCGTTCCGCGGTTGAAAAGACCCATTTGATCGCGACTATTCGCACAGGGATGGGCCATTCCTTCATCTGGGATGAAAAGATCGCCCGTCCGGACCGATGCGTGATCTCCTCGACAAGCGACTTGTGATCGTCACCGGCAAGGGCGGCGTGGGCAAGTCCACCGTCGCGCTGGCGCTGGGGATGGCCGCCGCCCAGCGCGGAAAGCGCGCGATCGTGTGTGAGGTCGCGGCCCAAGAAGGTCTCTCGCGCTTCTTTCACCGGGCCGAGGTCGGGTTCCACGAGGTTGAGATGGCGGAGAACCTCTGGGCGATCTCCATCGACCCGGACGAGTCCATGCGCGAATACGTCCTGCTCCAGCTCAAGGTCAAGGCGATGCGCGACCTCCTGTTCCGCTCGCGGATCTTCAACTACCTGGCAGCGGCCACCCCAGGCCTGCGCGAGCTCGTGACCATCGGGAAGATCTGGGAGCTGGCGCAGCCGAACCGCAAGGTGAGGGGCGCGCGCGAGTACGACACCGTCATCGTCGACGCTCCCGCGACCGGGCACGGGGTCGGCTTCCTCCAGACGCCGCGCACCTTCGCCGCCGTCGCGCGCGTGGGCCCGATCCGCGCCCAGGCCGAGACCCTCGACGCGTTCCTGACCGATCATCGCCGCACCGGCGTCGCGATCGTGGCGCTGCCGGAGGAGATGCCCGTCAACGAGTCGGCCTCGCTCGAGCGGGCCCTCACCGATGAGGTCGGGACCTCGGTGGACCGTGTGTACCTGAACGCGCTCTATCCGCAGCGGTTCTCGGAGGCGGAGGTTCCGGCGATCGAGCGAGCGGCCGACGGCTCGCCCGGCGCTGTGCGCGCCGCCTCCCGGGCCGCCCTCAGCCAGCTCCGCCGCGCGAGCGGGCAGCGCGTTCAGCTCGCGCGTCTGGAGGAGCTGGTCAAGGCGCCTGTCAGCACCCTCCCGTTCATCTTCGAGCCGCAGCTCGAGATCGAGCACGTGCGCCGCCTCGCGGCGGAGGTCGGGTAGTGGCCGGGGTCTCCGATCTGCTGGAGGGCAAACGGGTCTGCATCTGCGCTGGATCCGGCGGGGTCGGAAAGACGACGACGTCGGCGGCGATCGCGGCGGGCATGGCGGCTCGCGGCAAGAAGGTCGCCGTGCTCACCATCGACCCCGCCAAGCGCCTCGCCGACTCCCTGGGCCTGCCGGAGCTGGGCAACACGGAGCGCCAAGTGGATCCAAGCCTGTTCGCGGAGGCCGGAATGGACTCGCAGGGCGGGGAGCTGTGGGCGATGATGCTCGACGCGAAAGCCACCTTCGACGAGGTGGTCCGCCGCCACGCGCCCGACGTGGAGACCCGCGAGCGCATCCTCTCCAACCGCATCTACCAGCAGCTCTCGGGCGCGCTCGCCGGCTCCCAGGAGTACATGGCGATGGAGAAGCTCTTCGAGATCTGGGCGGAGGACCGCTACGACCTGCTCGTGCTGGACACCCCGCCCAGCCGCAATGCCCTGGACTTCCTGGAGGCTCCTCGCCGGCTCACCCAGTTCATCGAGGGCCGCTCCCTACAGGTGTTCCTGAGGCCCACGGGCTTCGCGACGAAGGTCATCGGCGGCGGCACATCGATGGCCCTCTCGGTGCTGAAGCGAATAACCGGCATGGACCTGCTGAACGACCTTCAGGAGTTCTTCCAGGCGTTCAGCGGCATGGTCGGCGGCTTCCGCGAGCGCGCGAAGCGGGTGAACGAGCTACTCGCCGACGAGCGGTCCACGTTCCTCGTCGTGTGCGGCCCGCAGGGCGAGCCCATCTCCGAGGCCGTCTACTTCCACCGCAAGCTCGTCGAGGCCAAGCTCCCGTTCGGTGGAGTGATCGTCAACAAGGTGCACTACACGCTCGCGGGCGAGCTGCCGGAATCGGAGCAGTCGCTGCGCGAGGCGCTCGCCGGAGAGCTGGGCGACGACGACCTCGCCGATCGGGTCGCCTCCAACTTCGCCGACTACAACGCGCTCGCCGGGCGCGACCGCCGAAACGTCGAGCACCTGAGCCGGGAGATGCGCACCCGGGCGGTCATCGAGGTCCCCTACCTGGACACCGACGTCCACGACCTCGCAGGCCTGATGGAGATCAACCGGTACCTGTTCGCCGACGGCGCCACGGAGCGGGAGCGAATCGCCGCGGAGACGTAGCGAGCCGCCCCGCCCGCCCTGTTCGTTGTCGGCTGAGGGTCGCTGAGCGACCCTGAAGTGACAACGAACGTTTCTACGAGGCGGCCTGGGAGCGACGGGTGCGGTCGTAGGCGATCTCCCGCACGCTCCACTCGGTCGTCTCGGGCGCCGGAAAGAGGTTGGCCACTCGAGAGGCCGTTGCCTCGCGCTCGACGGAGTGGAGAGCGAGCAGACGCGCGACGGGGCCGCCCGACTCCGCGATCCGCGGGGGGGCTTGCTGCGGGGTATCGGCCTCGATCATCTGCGTCTCCTTTTCGTCGGCGTTGCGATGGAGAGTCATTCGGGCCGGCTCGCGGATCACCTTCATCTCGGGCTCTGAATCGGAGTTCCAGTCCGAGTCGGGCACGACCGGGGCAAAGCGGCCATACCGGGGGCCGTCGTCGGTGTCGAGCTCGTTTCGGGGCTCCTCGGTAGCCGTCGGCATGCGGGTGTGGTCCAGCGGGAGGGACTGCCAGTCGAATGTGGCGTCGAGGGGGTCGCGGTCGAGGGGGTCGCGGTCGCTCGAGGGGTCAGACCCCTGCTGGGCAGAAAGCTCGAATGCCGGCTCGGCTACGGGATCTGGCCCCGCGCTCGGTGCTTCCGCCTCGACGTCCGCGTTTGCCTCCTCCCACCCGTCTTCGCCCGCCGACCACTCGGCGGTTTCGCCGCGCTGGCCGGTCGCGCCGTCGCCCACGGCCAGTCCGTCGGCGAGGAGGATCTCGTCCGCGGTGGCGCGCAGGTCGGCGCCCAGGTGGCCGCAGGCCGCGTCCTTCAAGATGGCGCGCGCGAGCTCCTCGACGGCGAGTGCAGTCTCGGCGGGGCTGGCGTCATCGGCCTGCGCCGCGGGCGGCTCGCCGCTCCAAAGCTCTCGCTCGAGTGCGAGGGCTTGGTCGATCACGGACTTCACCTCGCTGCGTTGATCGGGCTCGGCGCAGAGCGATGCGACGCGCATCGCCAGACCGAGTTCGGCGGGGCCGCCGCCCTCCAGCAGGAACCGCAGGGCGAGAAGGTGGTCGTTCAAGGCGTCGATGGCGACCGTCCGCTCGAGGCCCGCTTCGAAGCGGGAGATGGCGCGCGCGAGGCCGCCGCGGCCATTCTGGGACCCTTCGCCGCCGGGGCGGCTGCGGATCCCGCGAGAGAAGGCGGCAAGTGCTCCCAGCTCGGTCTCGGCCAGGCGGTATCCGCCGGGGCGCGGGCGCCCGGCGCCGGTGGAGATGCGCCGCCAGCGGCCGGACCCGGCCCGGGTCCAGGCGTGCGGGCCGAGGGCGACTCCCCCCGCCTTGAACAGGCGAAGAGCGGTGATCATCTCGCGGAAGGCGGCGACGGTGCGCGTCCCCGCGCCTGGCTCGTCGTCCTCGTCCTCGTGGTTCGCGTGGACCCTTGCGGCCGCGAGGAAGGTCGGCTCCCACCCGGCGCCGCCGGAAGCTTCGGAGGCGCGTGCCTCGGCCGGCACGTCCACGGTGTCGGCGCGCACAATCGTCCCCGTGGCCAGGTCGATGCGCGTGCCCTCCATGCGCAGGCCGCGCAGAGGGACGACGATCTCGATCTCGCCCACGTTCGCGTCGGCGTTGGCCTCGAGCTCGGAGATCGAGGCCCGCAGGCGTTCGTCGTCCAGGGAGAAGTCGGTCGAGTCCATCCACATCCTGGCCAGGAACACCACGCCCGCCAGCTCGGCGCGGCGCCGGGCGTCGGAGGGGGGCGCGATTCCGTTGTCCTCCAGGTACGGCCCGGCTAGCTCGGCCGCCTCGATCGCAGCGCACGCCGAGCCGAACGAGTCCAGCTCGCGCAGCACGGAAGCGTGATCGCGCACGAACCGCTCGGTCAGGGGCACGTACTGAGGCAGCGGCGAGCCGTCGCCCGACTCACGAATGTCGTAGGGAATCTCCTCCCCCGCCGCTACCAGTTCGCGAAACCGCTTGGCGGCATCGCGGGACATCTCCAGCAGGGCCTCTCGAACGACAAGATCGCGCATAAAGGCAGGCTTCGCCCAGGCACGGGGAGCTCCTGCGCTGCAACGGAGCTTGCAGGGAAGGAGCTAGATGATCAATTTCACGGCCTCGCGTGCGTGGGGGCGCCTGGAAGCGAGCCGGGCGTGGCCGGCGAGCGAAGCCCGTAGTCGTGACTACGGGTGAGTCTCGACGGCCGCGATCCGGCGACGCTGCCCAGGCGTCATCCGCGTGCGTGAAGTCGTGGCATTGCTCATCTAGGCCCGGCCGAGGGCGCGGATCGTAGGCTGCGCAGGTGCGCCTCGAGGCAAGGGAGATCGACGGCTGGCCACCGCTGGCCTGGCTCGCGCGCTGCGGCCCGGAGACGGTCGAGCTGGTGCACGGGCCGATGGTCGAGGTCGCCGGCGACCACGCGGTCGAGGGGTGCTGGACCGGGGACTTCGCGGCCGGCGACATCGACCGTGTCCCGATCGTCGCGGGCTCGGGCGTGCGCATGCGAGGCGACGAAGCGGTGTTCGTGCCGCCGAGCACCACGGTCGACCGGCTCGCGTCGCTCGAGCTCGCCGACGGCGGCGCGCTGGTCTCGAACTCGCTGTTCGCACCGCTGGCCGCGGCGGGCGCGAGCATCCGCGAGCGGCGGGCGGTCCGCTACAAGGGCAAGCTGGCCTCGATCTCGCGCGGGCTCTCCGAGTGCATCGACTCCGTGCGCACCAGCCACGGCCCCCTGCAACTGACCTACTTCCACAACCTTGCCTGGGACGGCCGCCGGCTCGAGCGCCGTGAGAAGGCGCGCGTCGGAGCGGGCTTCCAGGACTTCGAGAGCTACCGGGCGTTCCTCGCCGACGGCTTCGCGGCGCTGGCCCGCAACATGGCGGATCCGGGCCGGGCCCAGCCGCTGGAGTTCCTCGGGACCCTCTCGTCCGGCTATGACGCGAATGCCTGTACGGCGCTGGCCGCCCGGGCGGGCTGCGCTCGGGCCCTGTGCTTCGAGACCAACGCCACCGGCCGTCCCGACAGCGGGGTCCCGGTCGCCCGCGCGCTCGGAATCGAGCCCGTGGTGATCGACCTCGAGGCCTGGCGGGCGGCACCCGACAGCGGGTTCCCGCCCGAGGCGCCGTTTCTCGCCGTCGGGCGCGGCAGCGGCCTGGTGGGCTTCCACGGCGCGCGCGAGGAGCTGCGCGGCGCGGTGCTGGTGACCGGCTTCTACGGCGACTCGATCTGGAACCCGGACTGGGAGCACCTCGGCCCGGACATCGTTCGCAAGGACGCCTCCGGCCTGGGCCTGAGCGAGTACCGGCTGCACGCCGGCTTCGTCAACTGCGCGGCGACCTTCTGGGCCGCGAGGGAGGTTGACGATGTCGTAGCGATCGCGCGCTCACGGGAGATGGAGCCCTGGGTGGCCGGCGAGGAGTACAGCCGGCCGGTGCCCAGGCGGATCGTCGAAGAGGACGGCGTCCCGCGGGAGTCCTTCGGCCAGCGAAAGAGCGCCGTGGCCCGGCTCACGCCCCATCGCGACCCGCGGTTTTTGCGTCCCGAGTCGATGCGCGACTTCACCGCCTGGCTTCGCCGCAACCGCGTGGCGCTCGGGGAGCCTCGCCGGCGGGTCAGCCCGCGCCTCGACCGCGCATCGGTTCGGGGGCGCCGCCTTGCGGTCCGGGCCCATGGGCTCGCACGCGCCGTTCCGGGTTACGGAGGGAGCGCTGCCGCGCGACGCCGCCATCAGGAGCTGAAGGGCCGGGCTCAGAGCCCCACGCCGATGCGCGAACACAGCCTCTGGTGGGCGATAGAGCGCTGCCGCGACGCCTACGCCGAGGGGCTCGAGCCGTGAGCACGCCGCTCGGCCGACGACGCTCGGGCCGCCGGGTGTGTGTGACGGCGCTCACATATATACCTTCAGAACATGTATCCTCTAGAACAGCATGGCAAGCAGGCCCGCCAGCTCCATCACCGGGGTGTCGGGATGCTGTCCGCACCGAGTGCGACTCTGCCGCATACCCAGGTGAGCGCGGAGGAGTGTTCAGCCGCAAGCGTCAAAGAACCGCTGCCAGATCCAGGCAACCGACCCCGTGGGAGGGACGTTGCGCAGCGGGGAGAATAAGAAGGCCGACCTAGGCGCTACCCCACACCGGCTCCGAGTGTCTCGGGCGAGGAGCGAGACCCTTTCGGGTCACTAGCTGACTCGGTACCGATGTGCCAACGCGCTTCACGGGTAGGGACCGATCATGCGTGACGGTAGGTCGGTGCACCTATGCTGAGGGGCGGGCCAGACGGAACCCCCCTGCGTGAGCGCCCGAATCTGCGCAGCGGGTAACGAAAAGGTCGCAAAGTCCGCGAAGAAATGACCGAGAAGAAACAGAAGACCCAGCCGAGGGGCAAGGACAAGCGCACAGGCGAGCCGGCCAAGCCGCTCGAGATTCCGGTGCCTAAGCGCAAGGCATTTGATGCGTTGCTTCAGCGCGTTTCCGGCGGAAAGCGGCGCTCAGGGAACTAGAGCGTTTGGCCAGCCGATCCCTTTGGTGTCCTGGGGGTCGCGGCTACGTAGCTGCGCGGTGGCCCGCGCTGACACATCGATCTGTCTCCCCAGCGATCGCGCGTGGCCCTTTAGGTGGTTCGCGTACCAACTCGCGTAAGGCTGCCGTTGGGCGATGGAGTGTCGTGCCGCTCCGGCCACCAAATCTGCCATCTGGATGAACGGGTGAAGCTGGCTATCTTGATGAATCGCACCGCCAACGAACCAGCTATTCCCTGCACCCACATAGGGTTGGCATCTCGGGAACGCCTTGTAGAACCGATAGGTGATGAGATCCCAGGAGGCTCGGAACTTGGCATCTTCGCCATCGATCACAATGAGGGGAAGGCGAGGCCGTGGAGCCCGGGCCTTCTCAACCAACAGCCCCGACATCAGCCAGTACCAGAGCTGATAGGCCTCAAGCGGTCGGTTCGTGTGGAGGCCAACCGACAGGGTTCTCACTTCGTAGATGCTTGCGATGTGATTGAGCGCGTTTCGGAAGAACTGTTGGCCAGCCCCCTTCGCTGAAATCGGTGGGTGACCACTCGCCAAAAGGCGTCTTTGGGCATGCAGGGCAGCACCTTCGCCGCGAACTAGCTCTTTGCCTTTGACCTCGCGACGACCGGAGCGACTGCCGAGACGGTCTCTCACGAAGTCGTGCCACCGACGTTCTGCTGATCGGAGCCACCGAGCCGGGATTAGCACACCCGAGACCACTTGCAGGCCATCTTCCCCGGATTCGTCCAAGAACCCGATGTAGTCCTCGTTGCGGAGTGGCACAAACCCGAGTCTGCCACTAAAGCGCTAAGCCCGCCAAATGACGGGCTTAGCGGCGCTCAGCCCGCTACCCCTCTACCGGGGGCCGACCGAGCAATCAAGTGAGAAGACTATCAGCAAATTCAGTCGTCAGAGTCTGACGACTGCGGAGCCTAACAGACCTCCCTATGAGCCTACCGGACCGCACGGCCGAGCAACTGATCGAACAGCGCTCCGCCCTGACGCTGCGCATTGTGCCGCCAAGTGAACTCGTCCAAGTAGGACTGAAGCCACTTGCGCGAGACCTTCTTGTAGGCCCCTCGCATCCCGGTCTTGAGGTTCCCGAAGAACCCCTCAATCGTGTTCGTATGGATGTCTCCGATCACGTAGGAGCCAGCGGAATGGTTGATCACGCTATGGGCGAGGAACCGCGAAGCGAGCGCTCTGTAGGCCTGCCAGTCGTCGGTGAAGATCAGCGATGACGGGTCCACGTTCGCCACGACTTCTCTACTAAGGGCAGGGCCACGGCGGGACGCAATAACGCGAGCCCGAACCTTTCCGCCGCGTTCAACCATTCCCAGCACAGTCGCCTTCTTCTCGCGGGCCTTCGCAGCCTCTGAGCGGGTCTGAGCCACACGCGGCCTTCCGCCCCACGAGGTCTCGTCAATCTCCACGTCGCCGGACAGCGGGCCTTCGTCCTCATCGTTCATCAAGTCATTGCGAATGCGGTTCATCATTCGCCAAGCGGTCTTGTACGTCACGCCAAGCTCGCGCTCTAGTTGCTTCGCGGAGATTCCGCAGCGAGTGCTGGCCATGAGGTACATGGCGTAGAACCAAAGCTGAAGCGAGGTCGTGGACTTCTGGAAGATCGTTCCCTTCGTGGGGTAGATCTGCCAGCCGCACGAATCGCAGGCGTAGCAAGCTCGGGTCGAGACCCGATGGAACTTGCGCTGACGCTCGCACTTCGGACAGGCCGTGTGGTGGCCGTCAGGCGCGTGCTTCTCACGCCAAAGCTTGTCCAGGCAGGCCGCATCGTCGGGGTACTCCCGCATGAACTCGATCAGCGAGTAGTCCGAGTCAGACGACGCTGAGCGCTTCGGGTTGTTCCTGTCGTTCGCGGCCATGCCGACAGTATACATGTTCTGAAGGTATATATGTGACGGCGCTCACGCTTCGAGGGGCCCGGGCCGGGCACATTTAGGCGTCACCCGCGGCCGATCGCTCGCGGAACAGCACTCCCGAGATGATCGAGCGCATCGCACTCCTCACCTGGAATCGCCCGAAGGCGGTCCTTGGGGCGGTCGCCCTGTTCGCGGTGCTTGCCGTCATCGTCGGACGGGGCGTCGAAGAGCACCTGAAGGCTGCTGGATTCACCGACGACGCCTCGGAGAGCGAGCGGGCGATCGTGGAGCTCCGCGACGAGCTTGGCTACGACGCCAACCCCGGGATCGTGGTCCTCGTTCGCGATCCGGACTCCGCACGGCTTGACCTCGCCGCCGAGGGAACCCGGCGCGAGGTCGAGCGGCTGGCTGTCCGCCTGCGCGGCACCCGGTTCGTGGGCAAGGCGATCGACCCGCTGGCGCCGCTCGACCGGATCGAGCGGCGGATCGAGCGGGCGCAGGACAGCGAGCTGCAGGCGGCCGAGCGCGAGCGCCGCGCCGCGGTCGCCGAGGCCGCGCTTCAGACGGCGGCGCTGGGATTGCCCCCGGCCGCTCCGCCACCCTCACCCGTACCGCCGAGCGAGCGTGAGCTGGCCGAGGCCCGCGCCGAGGAGCTCCGCAAGGCCGCCGGTGAGCTGCGTCGGCAAAGCCCGCTGATCGCGGACGATGGGCGCTCGCTGGTCATCACCGGTCACCTCGCGACCCAGGACGTCGAGGACGACGGCGGCACGGCCGCGGAAGACGCCGGCGAACGGCTCGGCTCCGAGCGCTTCGAGATCGGCATCGGCGGGTTCGCGCCCAGCTTCAACGAGGTGAACGACCAGACCCGCTCGGACCTCACGAAGGCCGAGGTCATCGCGTTCCCGATCCTCACCGTGCTGCTCCTGGTCGTGTTCCGTGGCGTGATCGCGGCGCTGATCCCGCTCCTCATCGGGGTCGTTTCGATCATGGGAACGCTGATGATGCTGCGGGTGATGTCGGCCTTCGTCGACACATCGCTCTTCGCGCTCAACATCGCCACGGGGCTCAGCCTCGGGCTGGCCGTGGACTACGCCCTGCTGATGGTCTCGCGCTATCGCGAGGAGCTCGAGCGGGCCGGCCCAGTGTGGGAGGCGCACCGACGCACCGTCATGACCGCGGGGAGAACCGTGCTCTTCTCCGGCATGACCGTCGCGGTGGCGATGGCTGCCCTCGTCGTCTTCCCCCAGCGCTTCCTGTACTCGGTGGCGGTGGCGGGAGCTACCGTTGCCGTCCTCGCTTCGTTGATCGCCCTGTTCGCGGTGCCGGCCGTGCTCGCGCTGCTGGGCGATCGGATCAACTCCCTGTCGGTGCGCCGCGGGCACGCCGTCTCCGACGAGTCGGACGGCTGGTACAGGCTCGCATGGTGGGTGATGCGTCGCCCGGTGGCCGTCGCGCTGGCCAGCTCCGCGCTCCTGCTCGCCGCCTCGGTACCCCTGCTCTCGACGGTGCTCACCGGGCCGAGCGCCGAGGCGGTGCCAGCGGGTCAGCCCTCCTACGAGGTCAACGCGTACGTCGAGGGCCACTACGACCGCGGCGTCACGGAGGCGATCACGGTGGCCGTGCGCGGGCGGGCCGACCGCGCCCGGCTGCGCGGCTTTCACGAGCGCATCGAGCGCATCGAGGGGATCGAACGTGGCTCGCCCTTCGACCGGGTCTCCCCCGCGCTCGCCTACGCGAACTTTGCAGGCCGCGATCGGGCGCTCAGCGAGGGCACCCAGGACGCCGTGCGCGAGATCCGCGCCACCTCTCCACCCGCAGGCACGGAGCTGCTCGTCTCCGGGAACACCGCTCGCTTCATCGACCAGAAGCGAAGCCTGCTCGAGCACACCCCCCTCGTGGTCGCGATCGTCATCGTGACCACGCTCTTCCTGCTCTTCATGCTCACCGGCTCGGTGATCCTCCCGATCAAGACGCTGATCATGAACACGCTGACCCTCTCGGCGAGCCTCGGGATCCTCGTGCTCGGCTTCCAGGAGGGCTGGTTCGACTCGGTCTTCGACTACATCGGCCCCTCGGCGGTCGAGGTCACGAGCCTGGTGTTCGTGTTCGCGGTCACCTTCGGCCTGGCGACCGACTACGCGGTGCTCGTGATGGCCCGCATCAAGGAACAGCACGACCTGGGAGCGCCCAACGAGGACGCCGTCGCGATCGGGATCGGACGTACCGGCCGTGTGATTACGGCCGCCGCAGTCATGATCGCTGTGGTCTTCCTCGCGTTCAGCGTCTCCTCCGTCTTCTTCATGAAGCAGATCTCGGTGGCCCAGGCGGCCGGCGTGCTGATCGACGCCACCATCGTTCGCGCCCTGCTCGTCCCCTCCCTCATGCGCCTGCTGGGCGAGTGGAACTGGTGGGCGCCCGCCCCGCTGGCGCGCTTCCACCAGCGATTCGGCTTCAGGGATTGACCAGGCCCGCTGCGCGCGCCTTGCGCATCCGGAACGCCAGGCTGGCGCTGCCGAGGACGAACGCGGCCTCGGAGGCGGGGATCCGGTAGCCGCGCTTGGTGTGAGGGGCGTAGCGGACCTCGCCGTCCTCGGCCTCCAGCCAGCCCGTGTGCACGCGCTGCTCCTGGCCCACCATTCGCGGCTTGAACGAGTGCGAGGTGAGCCCGGCCCTGCGCCCCCCCGGCGGGACGGGCCCGCCCGAGACCGCCAGGCGCACCCCCGCCTCGCCGGCCTCCAGCACGCGGGCCGGGCGCACGTCCGGCATCTCCTCCGCCCCGCACCAACCGACGAGCGTGTGCGGCAGCCTTCCGGCGTGCGCCGCGAGCTTCTCGGTGTCCACCCGAGGGCCGGTGCCGCCCCGGGGCGCCTTCTGGGGCGGGGCCGGGGAGGGAGGCGGAGCCCCGTAGACCGTCGGCTCGCCCTCAGCGGCGGTCTCCGGGTAGCTGACGATCCGCTCGACCGCGATCGTGATCGCGACGCGCTGCCAGTAGTAGGTGCGCAACATGCGCCCGGACAGGCCGCCACGGCGTGGGCCGAGAAAGCGCTCCCACTCGGGCGTGATCGCCTCCAGCCACTCCCGGTCAGGCGTCGTCGGGAACGAGGCACGCCCCTGCACCAAAACGAACCCGGGCCGGTCGGTGAGTCCGTGCTCGCGCGCGTGGTAGGCGAGCGCGACGCCGCTACGGCGCCGGATCCGGTCGAGCTTTCGCCACAGGCCCTGCGAACTCGAGAGCGTGATCGTGCCCGCCGCGCGATCGCGGATGCCCAGGGGGGCCATCGGGGCGATCACCACCCCCTTCGCGGGCGTCAGGTACGCGAGGCCCACCGCCAGGTCGGAGGCGAGGATCTCGTCGACCTCGTCGGGCCAGGTGACACTCATTCCGTCGGGGTCCGCCGCACGAAGGCCAGGTCGCTACTTCGGCTGCGGGACGATGCGGATATACGGGCGCGGGGACTCCCAGCCGTCCGGGTAGGTCTCGCGCGCCTCGTCGTCGGAGACCGATCCCGCGATGATCACATCGTCGCCGGGCTGCCAGTTGACCGGGGTCGCGACCTTCTTGCTCGCCGTGAGCTGGAGCGAGTCGATCACGCGCAGCACCTCGGCGAAGTTGCGACCGGTGGTCATCGGATAGACCAACACCAGCTTGATCTTCTTGTCGGGACCGACCACGAACACGTTGCGGACGGTCTGGTTGTCGGCCGGCGTGCGCTCGGTCGGGTCGCCACTCGTGTCGGCCGGCAGCATCCCGTAGAGCTTCGCGACGTTGAAGTCGGCGTCGGCGATGATCGGGTAGTTGGGAGCCGTCCCCTGCGTCTCTTCGATGTCCTTGGCCCAATCGGCGTGGTTTTCGATCGGATCGACCGACAGGCCGATGATCTTCACGCCGCGCTCGTCGAAGGCCGGCTTGGCGGATGCCATATAGCCGAGCTCGGTGGTGCAGACGGGCGTGAAGTTGCGCGGGTGCGAGAACAGCACGGCCCACGAGTCGCCGATCCAGTCGTGGAAGTTGATCGTTCCCTCGGTGGTCTCGGCCTCGAAGTCCGGTGCGGTGTCGCCGATTGTCAGAGCCATGACATCTCCTTAGGGGCGGAAAGCGGTGTTGATCTGAGGCTAGCGACCCGCCCACGGCGGCGAAGCTTGTGTAGCGTCGCCGGGCATGCCCCAGATGGGAAAGGCGGGCGCGCCCGTCACCAACATCAGCCAGGCCTACGCCGACCGCGTGGAGGTTCGCGGCCGCGACCTGTGCGAGGAGATCATGGGCAAGCTCACCTTCACCGAGTACTTCCACCTGCTCCTGACGGGCACCGAGCCGACCGAGGACCAGCGCTTCTTCCTGGACCTGCTCCTGATCGCGATCGCCGAGCACGGGATGATGCCCTCGAACGTCGCCGCGCGGATGACCCTCGACACCACCCCGGACTCGCTCCACGGGGCGGTCGCCGCCGGCATCCTGGGCTGCGGCCCGGTGATCCTGGGGACATCCGAGGCCTGCGCGCTGCTCCTCGCCGAGGCGCAGGAGGAGGTCGAGGCCGGCGGCGAGGCCGGCGGCGTGGCCAGCGAGCTGGCGGCCGGCATCCGGGAGTCCGGCGGGTACGTGCCGGGATTCGGGCATCCCGTGCATCGCCCACACGACCCTCGCG
This sequence comes from Solirubrobacterales bacterium, assembly GCA_051004675.1. Lineage (GTDB taxonomy): Bacteria > Actinomycetota > Thermoleophilia > Solirubrobacterales > 70-9 > JBDTSW01. The sequence goes on along the minus strand of JBPCKC010000005.1, from coordinate 7,133 downwards.
CCGAGCGCATCCTCGAGTTGGCCTCCGAGCGGGGCGTGAGCGGGCCGCACGCGCTTCTGGCGCGCGCGTTCCACGACGCGGTAACCGAGGCCCGCGGCAAGCCGATCACCATGAACGTCTCGATGCCGATCGCGGCGGTGATGCTCGACCTCTCGTTCCCACCCACCGCCGTCAAGGGAGTCCCGATCCTGGCGCGCACCGGCGGCCTGATCGCTCATCTGGCCGAAGAGCAGGGCCGGCCGATCGGGTTCCTGATGGCCGGGGTGGCCGAGGACGCGATCACCTATGAGTCCGAGCGCGAGGGCTAGGAGGCCGGCCATGCGGAAGCTTCAATCCCAGGGCGTCCACCACATCACCCTCACCGGGGCCAGCCGGCAGACGTCGATCGACTTCGAGCGCGACGACTACAACATCGACCAGGTCCACCTCGCGGACGCGATCGAGAGCCTCACCCAAGGCTCGCGCGAGTCCCTCTCAGAGGACCGCGCGCCCAAGGATCCCTACGCGTAGAGGCGGCGCGGTCACCCCGCGCCGCCCCTCTTTCCCGCCAGGGCTCGCGGTCAGTCCGCGTCGCCCGCTTCCTCCTCGTCGGCGCTGGATCCGACCACGTCGAAGCCGCGGTCGAGCTGGACGTCGACCTGGCTGCCGTCGTCGCGGGTGACCTCGACCTCGTAGAGGCTCTCCTCGTCGCCGACCTCGGTGCCGGAGACCGTCCCACCGCCGGTCGCGTCCAGGGCCGCGGCCTCCGCCTTCGCGAGCGGGTCACCGCTGATCGCGACGTCCGGGCCCTCCGCCGCGTCCTCACCCTGATCCGAGCCGCCGGCTATCGCCACACCGGCGCCGCCTGCGGCGAGGGCCAACGCCGCGGCACCGGTGCTGATGATCTTGGTTCGCTTGTTCATTCTCTACCTCCACTTCTCGGGTTCAATGATTCGAAACCCGTTCTACGGATACCCGATGAAACCACGATGAACGCGGAGCGGGAGGACTTTTCCTCACGACCCTTCACGGGGGCGCCCGACGCCCGGTTCGTCGATCGCCAGCCAATCCCCGCGCTCGAGCCCAAGCCGGCCCGCCTCCCCGGCCGGCAGCTCGAGGACCTCGCGGGCTCCCCGCGCTGCCGCCGTCCTCCACGGCCCCAGCCGCTCGCGAACGCCGAGGATTCGCCAGCCGGCGTCGAGGAAGACGACGTCGATCGCGAAGCGCATGAAGAACGTGTGCACCGAGCCGCACGGACGGAGCAGGAGCCCCTGCCCGGGCTCGAGCCCGGCCCGCAGCTGAAGGCCGCGAAACCGCGACCAGACGCCGTCCGCCAGCTCGCAGCGCTCGCAGACGATCCCGCCGAGGTCGGCGTCGCGAACGACGACGTACCCGGCCATAGCCCTAGAGAAAGGGCCTGGTCGTCATCGAGTAGACGGTGAGCAGCCCGAGCACCCTGGCCAGCGGGCCCATGCTGTTCAGCCCCGTACGGCGAATCGCTCGCTCGACGCAAACGCCGTGTACGGCCGTGCCTTCAGGCGGACGTGCCCGCGCCGCTCGAGAGCCCCCCAGGCGGCGTCCGGGAGCGCGATCGCGACCTCGACGGTCCCCGGGCCCCCCTGGGCCGGGGCCTTCCAACCGAAGCTGAAGGGGCGCTCGATTCGAGGCCCCGGCCCCGCCGGGTTAATGGCCACCCGCCCGGCGCATCGGCTGTCGAACTGGTCGTGGCGTTCGAGCGTGACGAGGGCGTCGGATCCCTCGCGCCTGAACCCAGCCGGCCGAACGTCGCACGCGATCGAGGCGCGGCGATTGCAGTGCCTGCCGGGGAAGTCACTCGGACGGGGGACGCGCAGCGCGTTCGCCGCGCACAGCACCTTCTCGAGACGTGCCGGCTCCGCGGTCATGATCCCGTCCACGTCCCAGCCGAGCAACTGCTCCATCGTTGGCTCGTCGTTGATCGTCCACACGTGGATCGCGTACCCGTCGGAGTGGACCTGGTCGACGAAGGCCTCATCGGTGACGGTAACGCCGCCGAAGTCGATCGGGACCTGGAACACCCTCGTCCCCGGCGGCGGCGGCACGCCCGTCGCCTTATAGGCGGCGACCGCGGCCGTCGCCGGGGCGAGATCGATTTGCGGAGCGAGCTGGTGGAACTGCGCGAGCGCTGCGTCGTTGAACGAGGCGACCACGATCCCTTCGTCGCGGCCCAGCGCATTCAGGAAGGCGGCCAGGGCCTCCGCATTACGAAGATAGGAGGCCGCGTCCGCGTTCGCCGCACCCTTGATCTCGATATTGGTCGGCACACTGGGATACGCGGACATGACCTCGCCGAGCGTCGGGATGCGGAAGTCACGCGGCCGGAATCCTGGCGGCGGCGGTTTCTCGCCCAGGCGCACCCCGCGGAAGGGGTAGTCGGCCTCGGGGCGGCCGCCCTCGGTTCCCTCGCCAGGGACGAGGTTATGGCCCGCGTCGAGCGCCTGGATCTCGGCGGCGGTCATCTCGTACACGCTGCCCGAACCGTTGGTCGTGCGATCGACGGTGGCGTCGTGCATGACCATCAACTCACCGTCGGAGCTGGTGTGGATGTCGAGCTCGAGCATGTCGGCACCCAGCCGCATCGCCCGGTCGAGTGCGTAGCGCGTGTTCGACGGCGCCTCGTCCTCCCCGCCCTGATGGGCGATGTTGAGGACCCGAAGCCCGGTCCAGTCCGTGTCCGATGCCATGGCAGGCGCCGCGAGCTGGACGAACGCGAGAGCCATTGCGGTGGCCGTCAGGGCTCGCCGCCCCAGGAGCAGCCCCCACGTCGCCGGTGCTCGTCGCATCTGCTCGAGTGTAACCCGGGCTCACCGCCGGGCGCCGCAGTTCCGCAAACGGCGGTCTACGCTCAGGCGCATGGCCACCGTCGAGCTCAAGCGTGCGGGCGGCATCGCGTACCGCGAGGCCCTCGCTGACACCGGCGACGACCGCGACCCGGCTCTGCTGGTGCACGGCTTCCCGCAGAGCTCCTACATGTGGGCGCCGATCGTGGCCGCGCTCGCCGACAGCGGGCGCCGGGCGATCGCGCCGGACCTCGCCGGCTACGGCGACTCGTCACCCGCTCCTCCCGGCACGTGGGAGCACCACGTCGAGATCCTCGAGCGGTTTCGCCGCGACCTCGGGCTCGAGCGCGTGGCGCTTGGCCTCCACGACTGGGGAGGCATGATCGGACTTCGCTGGGCGTGCGAGCATCCCGACGCCGTCTCCTCGCTCATCCTGAGCAACACCGGCTTCTTCGCGAACGCGGAGTGGCACGACCTCGCCCGAACGCTGCGGACCCCAGGGCAGGGAGAGCAGCTCCTCGACAACCTCACGAAGGAGGCGTTCGCCACGATGATCCGCGACGCCGGCGGGCGGCTGGACGCCACCGCGATCGACGAGTGCTGGAAGACCTTCGAATCGGCGGAGGGGCGCCAGGGCATGCTGGAGCTCTATCGCTCGGGCGACTTCGAGAAGCTGAGGCCGTACCAGGGCCAGGTCGGGGCGATGGGCGTGCCGGCACTGATGCTCTGGGGCGCCAACGACCCCACCGTCCCCGTGGCCGGCGCGTATCGGTTCCGGGAGGAGATCTCCGATTCGGCGGTCGTGATCCTCGAGCACGCGAGCCACTTCCTCTACGACGACGACCCCGCGCGGTGCGCGCAGGAGATCGTGGGATTCCTCGACGGGAAGCCGTAGGCTAGGCCGATGAGAACCGCCGACTCTGGGCTCTCCGGGAGGGTGGGGACGCACCTTCGTCACAACGTCGTCGGCTACATCGCGCTGTTCTGCTTCGCGGTCGGCGGGATCGCGCAGGCCCTTCCCGGTCGCAACACGGTCGATTCCGGCGACATCCGGGCACGGCAGGTGAAGGCCCAGGACCTCGCGGCCGAGGCCGTGAGGGCATCCCGGATAGCGCCCGGAGCCGTCGGCTCCGAGGCCGTTGGCCCCGACGCCCTGAACGGCGGCGACATCGCCGAGGCGACCCTGAACCTGCCGGCCGGCTCGATCGGGCCAGACGAGGAGGCCAACGGCGAACGCCGCATCGTGTTCACGGCGGGCGAGATCGACCCCGCGTACGGGTCCTCCGGGCCCGCGCGCGTCACGCTTGGCTCGACCACGGCCGCTCTGTCCTTCGACCCCGCGCAGGATGAGTCCGTCCTGCTCACCCTCGAGGTGCCGCGGGACCGCGTACCCGGCACGCCGTTGCTGATCGAGGTCCTGTGGTCGCCGGCGGACAACGGCCTCATCGATCAGCGAGTGCGCTGGGACGGATCCATGGTCGCGGCCGATGACGGCGAGAGCGTCTCCCCGGGGCTCGCCACCGGGCTGAACGGCGCGGAGTCACCCGGGCAAAACGACGACGCGCTGGTCCGCTCGCTCCTGACCGGAGGATCGCTGGGGTCGGTTACCAACGGCGACCTGGTCTTCCTGCGGATCTTCCGCGACGCCGACCACCCCGACGACACCATCCCGGGCGATGCTCAGCTGCACGCGATCGTCGTGCGCTACACGGCGTCGGACTGAGCCGCGGCGGATCATCCGTCCAGCCCAGCCTCGCCCCGTCAAGGCGGCGGCCTGAGCGGCCGAACCCGCTCGTAACAGGAGGAAGGGACTGCCGCCGGCGGGACGCCTCAGATTTCAGACCAAGGAGACCACGAATGAAGCGTGCAATCACGACCGCGTCCGTTTGTATCGGGCTCGCGGCTCTCGCCGGGCCCGCGATGGCGGCCGAGGGCAACGGGGGTCGCAGCGCCACGGCGAAGGAGTGCACCGCGCTGAAGAAGGCCGACAAGGCCGCCTTCGCCGCGGTCTACGGAGACCACGCGATGCGCGCCTGCATGAAGGGCGTAACCCCGGTGGCCGGCGAGACGCCGCCCGCCGAGTTCAAGAATGCCGCGAAGGCGTGCCGCGCCGAGCGCGACGCCGACGCAGACGCATTCCGCGAGACCTACGGCACGAACGCCAACAAGCGAAACGCCTTCGGCAAGTGCGTCTCGGGCGCGGTCAGGGACGCCGGTGAAGAGGAGCCGCCGGTGGAGGAGCCGCCGCTGGAGGAGCCGCCTGTCTGAGCCGCTCCTGCGCCAGCAACGTTCGTAAAGCAGCACGGCCGTCGTCCCTCCCCGGGGCGGCGGCCGTACTTCGTTGAGGACCCTGCCGCAACCACCACGGCCTAACCTCGTCGGCCATGGTCGCCCGGACCGATCTGAGGAACATCGCGATCGTCGCCCACGTCGATCACGGCAAGACCACGCTGGTCGACGCGATGCTGTGGCAATCCGGGGCGTTTCGAAAGGGGCAGGACGTCGCCGAGCGGGTGATGGACTCGATGGACCTCGAGCGGGAGAAGGGCATCACCATCCTCGCCAAGAACACGGCGGTCCGCTACGGCGAGGCGAAGCTCAACATCGTCGACACCCCCGGGCATGCCGACTTCGGCGGCGAGGTCGAACGAAGCCTGACCATGGTGGACGGGGTGCTGCTTCTGGTCGACGCCTCCGAGGGGCCGCTGCCGCAGACGCGGTTCGTCCTTCGCAAGGCGCTCGAGGCACGCCTGCCCGTGATCCTGGTGGTCAACAAGGTCGACCGGCCCGACGCACGGATCGCTCAAGTGGTCGACGACGTCTACCAGCTCTTCCTCGACCTCGACGCCACCGACGAGCAGGTGGAGTTCCCGATCGTGTACACGAATGCGCGCGCCGGCTGGGCATCGCTCACCGAGGGCGCCGAGGGGACGGACCTCTCGCCGCTCATGGAGCTGATGCTGGAGCGCATCCCGGCGCCCGAGCACGACCCCGACCATCCGATGCAGGCCCACGTCACCAACCTCGACGCCTCCTCCTACGTCGGGCGGCTGGCGCTCTGCCGTGTGCGCAACGGAACCATTCGCTCGGGCGCCCCGGTCGCCTGGTGTCGAGCCGACGGCACCGTCGAGAAGGCGACGGTGTCCGAGCTCTACGTGACCGAGGCGCTCGAACGCGTCGAGGCGACGGAGGCCGGCCCGGGCGAGATCATCGCCGTCGCGGGATTGCCGGAGGTGACCATCGGCGAGACCCTGGCCGATCCGGATGACCCCCGGCCCCTTCCGGTCATAACCGTCGACGAGCCGTCGCTCTCGGTCGTGGTCGGGATCAACACGTCCCCCCTCGCCGGCCGCGACGGGTCGAAGCTGACCGCACGCCAGCTCCGCGCCCGGCTCGACCAGGAGCTGGTGGGCAACGTCTCGATTCGTGTCGCCGACACGGAGCGCCCCGATGCCTGGGAGGTCCACGGGCGCGGCGAGCTCCAGCTCGTCGTCCTGCTCGAGATGATGCGGCGGGAGGGCTTCGAGCTGACCGCGGGCCAACCGCAGGTCCTGACCCGGGAGATCGACGGCGCGCTGCACGAGCCGGTCGAGCGCCTGGCGATCGACGCGCCGGAGGAGTACGTCGGCGTGATCACGCAGATGCTTGCCCTGCGCAAGGGCAGGATGGAGCAGATGGTCAACCACTCCACCGGCTGGGTGCGGCTTGAGTACCTGGTGCCGGCGCGCGGGCTGATCGGCTTTCGCACCGAGTTCCTCACGGAGACGCGCGGGACCGGCCTCCTCCACCACGTCTTCGATCGCTGGGAGCCCTGGGCCGGTGCACTTCGGACCCGGCCCACCGGTGCGCTGGTGGCCGACCGTTCCGGCGAGAGCGCCAGCTTCGCGCTGTTCAGCCTTCAGGAGCGCGGGACGCTCTTCATCGGCCCTGGCGAGGACGTCTACGAGGGGATGATCGTGGGCGAGAACTCGCGGGCCGAGGACCTCGACGTGAACCCCATCAAGCAAAAGCATCAGACCAACGTCCGCGCGGCCAGCGCCGACCTCCTGGTCCGCCTCGTCCCCCCGCGCACACTCGCCCTCGACCAGGCGCTCGAGTTCCTGCGCGAGGACGAGGCCGTCGAGATCACCCCGACCGGCGTGCGGCTGCGCAAGGCCATGCTCGACAAGACCGAGCGCCGCAAGTCGGCGCGCCGGGGCTCGACTAGTCCGTCCTAACCCCGAGATGTGAAGACAGCTCGGGCTCATCTCACCGTTCCCATCTTGCGGGCCCCGAAGACTATGTCTGCCGGCACCCTGCCCTTGGTCAGGCGCCCGGTGTGGGCGCGGTCGGTGT
>JBPCKC010000004.1:0-7742 GCA_051004675.1 Solirubrobacterales bacterium | reverse complement strand
CTTTTCGGGCAGGTGCGGGCGTTAGCGTGGATGTTCATTCGGTGTCCTCCTTGGGTCTGGGTGGCTTTGGCACCCCCAGCCTCCAAGGAGGCCCGGATGAACAACGTGGTGAGGAACTACACCTAGGACGGGACCATGAGGGGCGGCAGCTCCAGCCCTATGGAAAAAGGACGGTACTCCTGGCAGCCGTGGCGCTGCGGCCCGGGGGCGCTGAGCGCGATACTGCGCGGGCGATGTCGCAGGAGAACGTGGAGATTGCTCTGCGCCAGTTCGAACACTTCAACGCGCAGGAGTTCGGCCCCATCCTTGATGCGTGGACCGAGGATGTGACCACGGTGGTCCATGGCGCGCTGGGGCTTACCGGGCGAAGCGAGACCGTCGGTAAGGAAGCCGTCGCTCAGGTGTTCGCCGACTGGTTCGGGCAATTCGGAAGCGACTACAGAGCGGAGATCGACGAGGTGCATGATCTCGGCGATCGCGTCCTCGTAGTCGCCACCGACCGCACTCACGGGCGGCGCAGCGGCGCTCCCGTCACGCTCCAGGTCACCTATCTCTACACGCTGCGAGAGCACAGGATCTGCCGAATGGAGCTTTGGGATAACCGCGACGACGCCCTCGAAGCCGCCGGGCTGTCGGAGTAGCTGCGCGGTCACGCCGCAACCTCGATTCGAGGCAGGGCTAGGCCGGTTGTCCGTTTATCCGTGGAAAGGTGGGAGGGGAGGCACTGCGCGATACTGCGTGGGCGATGTCGGAGGAGAACGTGGAGATCGTCCGGGGCTGTTATGAGGCGTTCGCTAGAGGCGATTACTCCATCTTGGAGGAGGTCTGCGACCCGGACATCGTCATCGACTTCTCGCGAAACGTCATCAATCCGGACGTCTATCCCGGCTATGAAGGCGTTCGCGCCTTTGGCAAGAACGTCGAGGAGGTGTGGGCGCAGTTCGACGTGGAGCCACAGGAGCTCATAGATGGGGGCGATCATGTGGTCGCCGATATCCGCGTATCCGCGAGGGGAGCGGGGAGCGGCGTGCCGGTCGAGGGTCGCGCGGTCGACGTCTGGACTTTCCGCGCAGGGAAAGTGATCGAGTTGAGGGGCGGCCATCGCGACCGAGAGGAAGCCCTCAAAGCCGCCGGGCTGTCGGAGTAGCTGTGCGGTCACGCCGCGACCTCGATCACCGGTAGAGCAAGTCCCTCCGGTTTATCTGTGTATAGGTGGGCGTGGGCGGGAATATCCTGGGTGGCGATGAGCGAGAGCCACGCCTCGATCGACCCCCGCACGGCCATGGGCTGCGTGCGCCTGCGCGTGGGCGATCTCGGGCTCGTCCGGGACTGCTACGAGCGCGCGATCGGGCTCGAGGCGCTCGAGGCGAGTGATGCCTCGGTTGTCCTGGGCGCCGCCGGCAGGCCCCTGGTCGAGCTTCTGGCCGCTCCGGACGCGCCGCCCCGCGCGGCGGGGACCACGGGGCTCTTCCACCTCGCGCTGCTCGTCTCCGACAGAGCCCGGTTGGGCTCCGCGCTGCGGCGGCTCTCCGAGGCGGATTGGGGGCTCACGGGCTCCTCCGACCACCTCGTAAGCGAAGCGCTCTATACCTCCGACCCGGAGGGGAACGGCATCGAGATCTACCGTGACCGCCCCCGCGAGGAGTGGCGCGTTCTCAACGGCGAGCTTCAGATGGCCACCCTGCCCCTCGACCTCGACCCGATCGCCGCGGAGGCGGACGGGACGGGACCGATGGGGCCTGGCACCGCGATGGGCCACGTCCACCTGAACGTCGCTGACATCGTGTCCTCGAACGCGTTCTATTGCGGCCTGCTGGGGTTCGAACCCACGGTGCGCACCTATCCCGGGGCCCTCTTCGCCGCCGCCGGCGGCTACCACCACCACCTGGGCCTGAACACCTGGGTAGGTGAGGGCGCGCCTGCCTCCCCGCCGGGAAGCCTTGGGCTGGAGAGCTTCGAGGTCGTGGTGCCCGACGCCGCCGAGGTCGAGACCATCGCCGGCAGGCTGGAGGCGGAGGGCCTGGGGCTGGAGCGCACCGGGGCCGGGATCAGGGTCGCCGACCCGAGCTCGAACGTGGTCGAGATCCGGGCCGCCTAACGCGTCAGGCGCTCGAGCAGGAAGACGAACGACTCGAACCGGTGGCCGGTCTCCTGGTGGAGCCCGATCTCGCAGGTGCGGTTACTGCACAGGCAGGCGTCGAGGTCGCGCCCGGCGAGCTCGGCGGCCTCGTCTCGCAATGCCGAGGCCGGGAGCTCCGGGTGCAGCAGGCCGCGGTCGCCCGCCATGCCGCAGCAGCCCGCCGCCGCGGGGACCACGACCTCCTCGGCCAGCTCGCCCGCGATCGCGCCGAGCTTGCCGCCCAGGCCCATCTGGGCGACCGAGCACGTCGGGTGGACGGCGACGCAGGAGACTTTGGACGCGACGTCCAGATCGGGCAGCAGCCGGTCGTGGACCCACTCGATCGAGTCGAGGACCTCCACGTCGGCGTAGCGCTCGGCCAGCGCAGCATCGAGATCGAGCCCCACCTCCCTCACCAATCCGTGGGCGCACGAGCTCGCATCCACGACCACGGGCAGAGCCCCTCCGTCGGTCCACCGCGAAAGCGATTCGGCGACGCGCTGGCTCATCGCCCTCCGCCCTCGCGCGTATCCCTTGGAGCTCCACGGGGTGGCGCAACAGTTACCGGCCACGTCATCGGGGATCCACAGGGGCAGCCCGGCACGGGATGACACCTCGACGAGCGCCTGGGGCAGCGAGAGCCCGTCGGCGCCTCGGGGTTGGCCGAAGATGCGGTTGATGCAGGCCGGCATATAGACGGCGGCCGCGCTCTCACGCGTCGTCCGCGGCAGCATGGGCGATGCGGGCGCGGGCATGGCCGGGGGCCAACGCGGCAGAAGCTCGGCGCCCGCGACGCGGCGAAGCGCCCTGGCTGTCGCGTCTACCGCGCCGTCGCCGGCGAGGCCCGCGATCGTCGCGCCGGCGGCCAACCCGGCGCGCGCCGCGCGCTCGACGCCCGCCCACTCGCGCGCGGCCCATTCGCCGATCCGCTCGTCGCGCTCGCCCGCCTGGACCTCGCGAAACCCCTTGATCAGCTTTCCGGTGTCGATCGCGAGCGGGCACGCCGGCGCGCAGCTCCCGTCGGCGGCGCAGGTCTGGATCCCGTCGTGCTCGAACTCGTTAAGAAGCGCCTCCAGCACCGCCGAGCCCTCCGGCTGGCGGGCCATCTCCCGGCGCACGAGGATCCGCTGGCGCGGGGTCGTGGTGGTGTTGCGCGATGGGCACGCGGGCTCGCACATCCCGCACTCCACACAGGTGGTCGCCTCCTCCTCGATCGGGGGCGTGGACTGCATGTTTCGCAGGTGGATGCCGGGGTCCCGGCTGAGGATCACCCCGGGCCCGAGCACGCCGTCGGGGTCGGCGAGGGCCTTGATCCGCCACATCATCTCGGTGGCCTTCGGTCCCCATTCGCGCTCCAGGTAAGGCGCCATGTTCAGCCCGGTGCCATGCTCGGCCTTCAACGAGCCGTCGTACTTGGAAACGATCAGCTCGACCAGGGCTTCCATGAATGCCTCGTAGCGCTCGCGGTCGGCCTCGACGGCGAGGTCGGGGGTGAGCGTGAAGTGCAGGTTTCCGGCCGATGCGTGCCCGGCTACCCCGGTGAGGAACCCGTGCTCGCCGAGCAGGGCCTGGACGTCGGCGGCGGCCTCGGCGATTCGCTCGGGGTCGACGCAGACGTCCTCGGTGATCAGCGCGGTCCCGGGCGGTCGCAGCTTTCCGAGGAGTCCGAACAGGCCCTCGCGCACACGCCAGGCAAGCTCGACCGCTTCGGGCTCGCGGGCGAACTCGGCGGGGCGCAGCATCTTTAGGCCGGCCAGCGCCTCGTGCGCGCGCGCCTCGGCAGCGTCGAGCGCGGCGGGAGCCTCCCCTCCGAACTCCACGAGGAGCGCCGCCGAGGTGCCCGGCAGCTCGCGCCAGTGCTCGGGGGTGCCGGGGATGTTGTGCGAGGCGACGATCAGCGCCGGGGCGACCATCAGCTCCACGGCGCTCGCGCCTGCCTCCACGAGCGAGCGAACCGGCGCCACCGCCTCGTCGATGCTCCGAAAGTGAAGCCACGAGACCGTGGTGTGCCGGGGGAGCGGGACCGTCTCGAAGGTGGCCTCGGCGACGAACGCCAGCGTGCCCTCGGAGCCGACGACGAGCCGGCGAAAGATCTCGAGCGGCTCGTCCGCGTCGAGGAAGGCGCACAGCCGGTAGCCCATCGTGTTCTTGATCGCGAACTTGCGGCGGATGCGCTCGGCGAGGTCAGCGTCGGCACGGATTTCGTCGCGGATCGCGCCGAGCCCCGCGGCCAGCTCGGGCTCGCGGCGCGCGAGCTCCTCCGCGGCGGAGTCGTCCCCGGTGTCGATCGCGGTCCCCGACGCGAGGACGAGCTTGAGCTCGCGGACGGTCGAGTAGGAATCCCGGGTCACCCCGCAGCGCATGCCGCCCGAGTTGTTGGCGACCACGCCGCCCACGGTGGCCGCGTCCGTCGACGCGGGATCCGGGCCCAGCTTCCGCCCGAACGGCGCCAGCACGCGGTTCGCGTGGCCGAGGACGGTGCCCGGACGCACACGGCAGCGGGCGCCGCCGTCGAGAACGTCGACCCCGGCCCAGTGACGGCGAACGTCCACCAGGATCCCGTCCGTCTGGGACTGGCCGTTGAGGCTGGTCCCGCCGGAGCGCAGGACCACGGGCGCCCCGACCTCGCGGCCCAGGGCCAGGACCGTGGCGACGTCGGCGGAGTCGCGGGCCAAGACAACCGCCTGGGGCAGGTAGCGGTACGGGCTGGCGTCGGACGCGTAGCGCACGAGGTCGAGCGCGCGGGTGAGGACACGCTCCGCGCCGAGGCGCCGGACCAGCAGCGAGCGCAGCGGCTCGGGGGTCCCCGAGGCGACCCACTCCGGCGCCCTGTCGGCGGCCGGCTCGCCGTCCGGCCGGCCGATCCGCGCGACCGTGGAGGCGGTCATCTAGGCAAGTGCCATGCCGGGAGCCACCGGCACCTCGACCAGACGCGGCTCCTGGGCCCCGATCGCCTCGTCCAGCGCGGCGTGAAGCTCGTCGCGGCCGCTCGCCCGCGCCGCCGCGACGCCGTAGGCCTCGGCCACGGCCGCGCAGTCGAGCCCAGGCAGGTCCAAAGCCGGCGCGCCCGTTACCGCCTCCAGGCCGGCGAACCACTTCAGGATCGCGTACTCGTCGTTTCGCAGGACCAGGAAGGTCACCGGGATCTCGTACGCGGCCGCGCTCCACAGGCCCTGTATCGCGTACTGGGCCGACCCCTCACCGAGGACGCACACCACCGGGCGCTCCGGCTGCGCGAGCTGTACTCCCAACGACGCGGCGAGCCCGAACCCCAGGCCGCCGCCGGCGCCGAAGAAGTAGCTGCCCGGCGCCGACAGGCGAAGCTGGTTTCGCAGCGCCAGCGTGCTGGACGGCGACTCGAGCACGACGATGCCCGCCTCGGGAAAGACGTCCGCGAGCACCGCGTGGACGCTCGTGGGGCTGAGGGGTTCGGCATCCGGCGCATCCTCCGCCGCGGGGCGTGGCTCGGGCGCTTGGCGGTCCGAGCCGTCCAGCTCCGCCAAAAGCGCCTCGAGTGTGAGCCTCACGTCGGCGACGAGCGCATCGCCCATCGGTGCCCGCGCGGCCTCGTCAGGGTCGCTGGTGATCGCGATCAGCTCGCAGTCCTCCGGGAGCGGAGGGCCTGGGATGTTCGGGTAGTAGGGGAACACGGAGGAGCCGACGACGAGCACCAGGTCGTGGCCCGCGAGCATCTCGCCGAGGGGCCCCACGGCGGGGGGCAGGATGCCCTGGAAGGCCGGATGTCCCTCGGGGAAGCCGATGCGCCCGCCGCCCGGGACGGGGGTGGCCCAGACGGCGAGCCGCTGGCTCTCCGCCAGCTCCACGGCGGCGTCCCACGCCCCCGACGCGTCGATCTCGGGGCCGGCCACGAGCAGCGGATTCGAGGCCTGCGTGAGCTTCGCCGCCAACTCGCGCACGCGCTGCGGGTCGGCGGCGGCCCGCCCGCCCACGGAGCGGCCGAGCTGGTGCGCGAGGGCGCCGGCATCCACCTCCGCCGCCCAGTCGTCCATGGGGATCGAAACGAACACCGGCCCCTTCGGCGGAAGTCCGGCCAGGTGCACGCCGCGCGCGAGGGCGTGCGGGACGTCCTCGGCGCGGGGCGGCTCGTAGCTCCACTTCACCAGCGGGTGCGGCATCCGAGTCGCGTCGCGGTTGGTGAGGTTGGCCTGCAGGGTCATCAGCGAGCGCGACTGCTGGCCCGCGGTCACGAGCAGCGGCGAGTGGTTCGCCTGCGCGTTGAAGATCGCGCCCATCCCGTTGCCCACACCCGGGGCTGTGTGGAGGTTCACGTGCCCGACGCTCCCGCTGGCCTGCGCGTAGCCGTCCGCCATGCCGACCGCGACCGCCTCTTGGAGCCCCAGGAAGTAGTGGAAGTCCTCGGGAAGGTCGGCGAGCATCGGCAGCTCGGTCGACCCCGGGTTCCCGAACATGGTGGTCATGCCCCGCTCGCGCAGCATGTCGAGCGTCGCTTCGCGCACCGTCGGCATGGGCGAACCATATTCCGCTGTAGTCAGCGGTGATGAACGACGTGCTCAGGTTCGCGCCCCGCGTTGGCCCGGGCCCCGGGCCCCGGGCCTGGCGATCTAGCATCGAGGGGTGCCCAGGCTCTTCATCCTCGTCGCCTGCGTCGTCATCACCGACACGATGTTCTTCTCGGCGATCACGCCGCTTCTGCCCGAGTACTCCGACGAGCTGGGGCTCTCGAAGACGGCCGCCGGCATCCTCAGCGCGTCCTACGCGGGAGGCACGCTGCTAGGTACGTTCCCGGGCGCTCTTTTGGCGGCGCGGGTCGGCATGCGTCAGACCGTGCTTGCGGGAATGCTCCTCGTCGCCGGCTCGTGCCTGGTCTTCGCCTTCGCCCAGTCGATCGTGCTGTTGGACGCCGCGCGGTTCCTGCAGGGCGTTGGCGGCGCCCTCGCGTGGATCGGCGGCCTCTCGTGGCTCGTCTCCGAGGCCCCGGCCGAGCGGCGGGGAGAGCTGATCGGCTCGGCGCTGGCCGCGGCGATCTTCGGGATCCTGATGGGGCCGGTGCTGGGCGGGATCGCCTCCGCGACCGGGCCCGAGCCCGTGTTTGCCTCGGCCGCCCTGTTCGGGACCGCCCTGGCCGCGTGGACGTACGCGTCGCCGGCCCCGGGGCCCACCGCGTTCCCCGGATGGAGCCGGCTGCGAGGCACTGTGGCGAGCGCTCCCGTCCTCGCCGGGTTCTGGCTGGTGATGTTGCCGGCGGTCTTCTCGGGCGCGATCTGGGTGCTGGCGCCCCTGCGGCTGGACGAGCTGGGCGCGAGCGGGATCGCGGTGGGCGCCGTGTTCTTGGTCTCCGCCCTGGCCGAGGGGGCCGCCAGCCCCGCGTTCGGCCGGCTCTCGGACCGCCGTGGGCGGATCTGGCCGATCCGGATCGGCCTCGCGGCGGCCGCGGGCGCCTGCCTGCTGCTCCCACTCCCCGAGACAGTCGCGCTGCTGGGGCTGTGCGTTGTCGTCGCCGAGCTGACGCTGGGCCTTTGCTGGGCGCCCGCCATGGCCTTGCTCTCCGATGTGGTGGAGCGCGCGGGCGTGGCCCAGTGGCTGGCCTTCGCCCTGGTCAACCTGGCATGGGCGGGCGGTCAGGTGCTGGGCGGATCCGGCG
>JBPCKC010000003.1:0-4438 GCA_051004675.1 Solirubrobacterales bacterium | reverse complement strand
CGGGGGCGGGGGCTCGGCCGCGGCGGCGCCTCCGACGACGGCCCCCGCAGCGCCCGCGGCCGCGATCGCGCCGGGCCCGGGGTGGGCCTCGGTGGCGTCGGGGTCCGACGCGGCCATCACCTGGGTCTCCTCGGTCCCGCCCGCGAAGGCCAGCACCGCGCTTCCGAGCTGGATCTGGTCACCGTCGCGAAGGCGGCGCGGATCGTCGACGCGCTCCCCGTTGACGAACGTCCCGTTCGAGGAGCCGAGATCCTCGATCACGGCCCCCACTCCCTCCGGGGTGACGCGCGCGTGGGCACGCGAGATGCCCGTATCCGCCATCACGAGGTCAGCGTCCTCCCCGCGCCCGATCGTCACCGCGCCGGCGAGGGGGATCTCACGCCCGGCTTCCTCCCCCTCGCGAACAACCAGGATCGGGTCGGCCATAGGGCGAGTCTATGGCGATGGAAAGGGCCGCGCTGTTCCGTCCGAGCACGAACGTATGTTCGTCTGCCATGACTTCTCGTCGCGCCTATCAGTTCGAGCTCCGACCTACTGCCGGTCAGCTCGTGGCGCTGGAGCGGATGGCCAACGCGCGCAGGTTCGCCTACAACTGGGGGCTCGCCCGCTGGCGCGCCTTCCACGAAGAGACCGGCGGGACGATCAAGCTACGCGCGCTGATGCGGGAGCTGACTCGCCTCAAGCGGAGACCGCATGGTGCGTGGCTGCGAGAGGTGGACTCACAGCTCCTCCAGCAGGCGCTGTTCGACCTGCGCCAGGCGTACCGCAACTTCTTCGAGCGCCGCGCCGGCTATCCGCGGTTCAAGTCACGCAAGGACGATCCGCAGCGCTTCCGGATTCCGCAGCGCGTCCAGGTCAGAGGCTCCCGCGTCTACGTTCCGAAGGTCGGGTGGGTGCGGGCCAGGATCTCACGCGACTTGCCCGACGAGTTCAAGAGCGCGACCTTCAAGCGCGACGCCACGGGCAAATGGTTCGTGGCGCTCGTCGAGCAGTTCGAGTGCCCGCCGCCGCCGCGACTGCCGACCAGGCCGCGGGTGGTCGGCGTCGATCTCGGTATCCACGAGTTCGCCGTGTTGAGCACGGGCGAGCGGATTGCGCATCCGCGGTTCGAGCGAGGTGCGAGCCGGAGGATGAGGCAAGCGCATCGCGCCGTGACCCGAAAGCGACCGGGCAGCCGAAATCGTGAACGGGCGCGCGTCCGCCTGTCGCGGCTCTATCGGCGCACCGCCAACCAGCGCCAAGACTTTCTTCACAAGCTCTCGACGCGCCTCGTCGCCACCCACGACGTCGTCGCGATCGAGGACCTCTGCGTCACGGGCCTCGCGAGAACCAAGCTGGCCCGCGCCGTCGGGGATTCCGGCTTCCGCGAGTTCCGGAGGCAACTCGAGTACAAAGCCGAGTGGAACGGCAAGCGAATCCACACGGTGGACCGCTTCTTCCCGTCGAGCAAACTCTGCGGGGAGTGCGGCGTGGTCAATCATGACCTGAGCCGAACCGATCGCACATGGATCTGTAGCTGCGGCGCCGTCCTTGACCGGGATTTGAACGCCGCCAACAACCTCAGGGAATCGGCCCTGGTGGCCGCGGGGCGCACGGACACCGAAAACGCCTGTGGAGCCCGCGTCAGACCTCCGACGGAGGCAGTGGGCGACGAAGCAGGAATCCGCTGACGCGGAGCGCCAACATGGCGGTGCCTGCCTACTTAAGCCCGGAGCGGGATTCGAACCCGCGACCCCGTGCTTACCATGCACGTGCTCTGGCCTGCTGAGCTATCCGGGCGGCAGGCTCACTGTACCGGCGGACCCGCCCGCGGAGACCGCCGCGCCGGGTACATCGCCGGCCAGGCCCTTGCGCATCGCGGCGGCGGCCTCACCCATCGCCTCCTCGGCGCGCCCGCCCAGCCCGACGGCGTTGATGAACCCGTGGACGAGGTCCGCCTCCCGCCGCTGCGTCACGGGGACGCCGGCCTCGCGAAGGCGCTCGGCGTAGGCCTCGCCCTCGTCGCGCAGGGGATCGAAGCCGCAGGTGAGGACGAACGCCGGGGCGAGGCCGGCGAGGTCGGGCGCCAGGATCGGGGAGGCGCGCGGGTCGAGGCGATTGGCCTCGTCGGCGAAGTAGTTCTCGCGAAACCAATCCATCTCCTCGCGGGTAAGGAAGAAGCCCTCGCCGAAGAGGTCGTAGGAGCGGCGCTCCGACGAGTAGTCGACGGTCGGGTAGATAAGGCCCTGGAAGCACGGCGCCGGCCCGCCGTCGGCAGCGGTGAGCTGGGCCACCACCGTGGCGAGGTTGCCGCCCGCGCTGTCGCCCGCCACGGCGACCCGTTCGGGGTCCGCGCCGAGTGCGCCCGACTGGTCGCAGGCCCACCGAAAGGCGGCGAGCGCGTCGTCCACGGCGGCGGGGAAGCGATGCTCGGGACCCATCCGGTAGTCAACCGCGAGCACGATGGCCGGGATCTCGCGGGCGAGGAAGCGGCAGGGCTGATCGTGCGTGTCGAGGTCGCCGATCACGTGGCCGCCGCCGTGGTAATAGACGACGAGCGGGGGCGAAGGCCGATCGCCGGCGGGGCGATAGAGGCGGGCCGGGATCTCGCCGGCCGGGCCCGGAATGGCCAGCTCCGTTACGGCTCCGACCTCGATCGTCGGGCCCCTGAAGACGCGGGCGTCGTGGCGCCGGCGCTCGCGAGCCTCCGCCACGGGGAGCATCTCGGATCCGCCCACCAGCCCCTCCAGGCGCAGCGCGAGCCGCACCTGAGGGTGAAGCTCCTGCCCATCGATCCGGATCGGCCGCCCCGCCAGAAGCCCGGTCACGCGGTCGGGAAGCGCCGAGATTCCCCTGGCCGCCAGCGCCTCGAGCCGCTCGCGAACGGCGCTCACGCGGCGGCCCGGGCAGCTTCCGAGACGGCGGCGGCAAACGCCTCGACGTCCTCGGTGCTCGTATCCCAGGAGCACATCCAGCGCACGACGCCGGCGGGCTCGTCCCAGACGTAGAACGGATGGTCGCCCTCGACGCGTTGCATGAGGTCGTCGATCATCGGCCTGGCCAGCCTCGCGAACACGGCGTTGGCCTCGACGGGGTAGGCCAGCTCGACGCCCTCGATGCCCCCGACGGCGGCCGCGAGGGTGCGCGCCATCTCGTTGGCGTGAGTCGCGTTGCGAAGCCAGAGGTCCCCGGCGAGGAGCGCCTGGAGCTGGGCGGAGATGAAGCGCATCTTCGAGGCGAGCTGGCCGAGCTGCTTGCGGGTGAAGGCGAAGCTTGCCCCCAGCTCCGGGTTGAGGATCACGACGGCGTCGCCGACGAGCGCTCCGTTCTTCGTCGCGCCGAAGGAGACGACGTCCACCCCGGCGTCGGTGGTCAGTTCGCCCAGCCCCAGCCCCAGCGAGGCGGCGGCGTTGGCAAGCCGGGCCCCGTCGAGGTGGACGTGCATGCCCAGGCGGTGGGCCGCGTCGGAGATCGCGCGCGTCTCCTCCAGCGAGTAGACCGTGCCGAGCTCGGTGGCCTGGGTGATCGAGACGACGCGCGGCTGCGCCCGGTGCTCGTCGCCGCGGCTCGACTCCCACCGGGCGATGTCGCCGGGCGTGAGCTTGCCGTCCGTGTGAGCGACGGTGAGGAGCTTGGTGCCGGCGACGCGCTCGGGCGCGCCGCACTCGTCGACGTGCATGTGGGCCACGTCGGTGCAGATCACCGCCTCGTGGGGGCCGGTGAGGGCGTCGATCGCCGCGACGTTGGCGCCGGAGCCGTTGAACATCGGGTACGCGCGCGCCTCGGCGCCGAAGTGCTCACGGAAGGCGGCCTCGGCTGAGGCCGTCCACTCGTCCGCCCCGTAGGCGGCGGCGTGGCCCTCGTTGGCGGCGACGATCGCCTCGAGCAGCTCGGGGTGAACGCCGGCGTGGTTGTCGGAGGCGAAGTCCCTCACGACGGATGAAGCGCAAGGCGCTTGCCGTTCATCTTCGCCGCCCGGTCGGAGAGGGTGAACGCGATCGCCTCGGCGATGTCCTCGGTGGAGGTGAACGTAGCGAACGGCTTGTCGGGGGCATCCTCGCGCATCCTCGGCGTGAGGATCGCGTTGACGACGACGATGTTCGCCGTCGCGGCGGACCCGTCCTTCGCGAATTGGTCGGCGAGCGCCAGCGTCCAGGCCTCGGCCGCGGCCTTGGTGGCGGCGTAGGACGCGTTGGTGCCGTCGGGATCCTGTGCCTGGGCCGAGGAGACCAGGACGAAGCGACCATGGGGCGATTGCGCGAGGGCGTCGTAGAAGGCGCGGGTGGCGTGCTGGACGGTGTGGACGAGGAGGTCGTGGAGGAGCTCGTAGTCGGCAAGGGGGGTGGTGGCAATCGGGTCTCCCCCCTTCCAGCCGCCGACGAGGTGGACGAGGGCGTCGGTGCCCCCGAAGCGCTCCCGCAGCGCGGTGGCCCAGGCTTCCGCGGAGTCGGGGTCCAGG
>JBPCKC010000002.1:0-15782 GCA_051004675.1 Solirubrobacterales bacterium | reverse complement strand
TGCCGTCGCTGGATCGCGCCCGGGCTCCTCGCCCGTACCTCCTGGTACGGGCCTCGTCCCCCGTCCACGCCCAGCTCGGCACCGTGCGCCCCCGCGCACGCGCGGCCGTGGAATTACTCATCTAGGGGCTGGAGACGGCGACTCCCCGTCCGGCGGCCTTGGCGCCCCACGCGGCCTCCTCGGCCGAGGCGAGCAGGCTCTCGGCATCGGAGCCGTGCTCCGGACAGGCTGCCAGGCCAACGGAGATGGCCACCCGATGCCCGTCGCCCTGGGAGCGCTCGACGAGCTCGCACAGTCGCTCGGCAAGGGGCAGCGCCTCGTCGGCCGTCTGCTGGGGGGCGAGCACGCAGAACTCGTCCTCGGCGACGCGGAAGGCCCGGTCGACCGGCCGGATCTGCCGGCGAACGACGCCCGCCACCGCCCGCAGCATCCTGCCGCCGGCCTCCCGGCCGTACGCCCGTTCGATGCGGCTCAGACCGTCCACGTCCACCATGAGGACCGCGAAGGGCCAGCCCTGGCGCTGGAACTCGGCCAGCTGGATCCGCACCCACTCATGCAGCTCCGCCTTGCCGGGCAGGCCGGTGAGCGGGTCGACCGTCGCTCCGCCGCTTCGCTCCTGGACGAGCCGCTCGGTGACCTGCGCCTGGATATCGCCGAAGATCGAGGCGAGCCGGCCCACCGACCCGGCGAAGGCACCGAGCTGACGTTCCGGTACCTCGCGACGAAGAGCCTCGATGAGGAGGGTCTGGAGAGCCGCAAGATCGCGGGGGATCTCGAGCGTCGAGGGGCCTTGGCGCAGGCCACCCAGCCCCGCGATCCGCTCGATCCCCGCGGCCGGCAGCTCGAGCTCCCCGGAGGGCGCCGGGTCGGCGAGGCTGCGCATGATGTCGGCGATCAGCCCGGGCGCTTCGGCGGCGATCCACGAGACAGGCACCGCCTCGATCTCGTCGAGGGGCGTGCGCTCCAACACGGCGAGGAGCCAGGCCTTGGCCAGCTCCTCGCGAGCCCGCTGGGAGCGCGTGATTCCGGCATCGCGCGATGTGGTCACCTCGGTCCGCACGCTAGCCCATCGGGCAGTCGGCATCCCCCGCATGCGGGGGTGAAGCCGGCGGGGCCTCGAGGACTAGACTCGGCTGTCGTCCAACAGAAAGCAGACGGGTCATGATGGCGGCGGACGAGAGCACAGAACTGAGCCGGGGGCAGACCCCTTCACCGGCCGACGCGCCGGCCGAGGCCGAGGGGACGGGGGGCGGCGACGCGATCATCGGCGCCGCGCTGGAGGGGCTGCGAAGGGCGGCGCGCGAGGTCGAGGTCGAACGCTCGGTCACAGCCACCCTGCAGCAGAGCGTGCTCCGCGAGCGACTCCCGGACATCCCGGGGATGAGCTTCGCGGCGCGGTACCTGCCGGGAAGCTCCGAGGCCGAGATCGGTGGCGATTGGTACGACGTGATCCCGCTTCGCGACGGGAAGGCGGGCATGGTGATCGGCGACGTGGTTGGGCGGGGCATCGCCGCCGCCGCCCGCATGGCGCACCTCCAGAGCGCCGTACGCGCCTACGCGCTGGAGGGACTGCGGCCGTCGGTGGTCCTCGAGCGGACAGATGCTTTCGCCCAGGAGCTGGAGCGGCGCGGGATGGCGACGATGCAATACGGCGTCCTCGACCCAGAAACGGGCAACCTGCGCTTCGCGAGCGCCGGCCATCCACCGCCCCTGATCCTCCGGCCGGGCGGCGCCGCCGTCTTCGCGGAGGGGCGGCCGGGCAGCCCGCTCGGGACCGTGACCTTCCCCTCGTATGAGGAGAGCGTGATGGCCTTGGAGCCGGGCTCGGTGGTGCTGCTCTACACCGACGGCCTCGTCGAGCGGCCGACGGTGCCGCTCTCGGACGGCCTCGGCGCCCTGGCCGAGGCGGCCAAGGGAATGACGGATCCCAGCGAGATCTGCAGGATCCTTCCGGGACGGGTGCTCGAGGGACGCTCAACCGACGACATCGCGCTGCTGGCGATACGCCTGGAGCCGCTGCCCGCGGACCACATCTCGTTGTCGCTGCCAGCGGAGTCGCGATCGCTCGCCACCCTCAGACGCGTCCTCGGCAGGTGGCTCAAGGCGGCCGGCGCGGGGGAGACGGAGATCTACGAGACGCTCGTGGCCGTCGGCGAGGCATGCGCCAACGCCATCGCCCACGCATACCCGGCCGGCGATGCCTCCTTTGAGATCGCGGCCTCCCGCCTCGGTCCCGAGCTGGAGGTCGTCGTGCGCGACTTCGGGAGCTGGCGCTCCTCGCGAGGCGAAGAGCGCCGTCGCGGGCTGACCCTCATGGAGCAGCTGATGGAGGAAGTGGAGATCGACAAGGGAGAGGGCGGCACCACGGTCGTATTGCGCCGCTCCCTCGGGGGGTTGGGATGAGGGACAGGCTGAGCGAGGTCTCTTTCGAAGATTGCGACGGGGTGCTCGTCGCACGAATCGTGGGTGAGGTCGACGGCTCGAACGCGGTGGAGCTCGGCAGGGCCCTGGGCGAGCGGCTCCCCAGCGCCGCTCACGGCATGGTCCTCGACCTCAGCTCGGTCGCCTACCTGGACAGCGCCGGCATTGAGCTGCTCTTTGGGCTGGCGCGCAGGCTGGGGGACAGGCGCCAGCGACTGGGCCTGGGCGTGCCCCGGAGCTCGCCGGTGCGCCGGGTGCTCGAGATCTGCGACATCTCGAGCGTGGCCCCGATCGCCGATACGGCCGAGGACGCCGCCGGCGGTATCCGCGACCTGAGCTAGCCCGTTAGATCGGCTTCGCGGTCGCCCACGACGCGCGGAAGCCGGCGAGCGCCGACTTGGCGGCGCCCGTGCCCGGTGTCTGCGCCGCCCCGTCGCTCAAGTCGTCCTCGTAGGCGAGGCTGTCACTAACCGCTTTGAGGTAATCAAGGCCCTGAAATCCGGTAATTACTCATGCAGAGCCTGAAACTCGTCGATACCGTGCGACAATGTTCCTCCAAGGCGCCGCTTCCGTGCGCCTGCCTTAGATGGGATCGATGCTGACTATCCGCATACGCAAGGCCGTACCGGCCGGATTTTGCGCGCTTCTCGCGCTCGCCGTCCTCGCGCTCGCCGCGGGCACTACCCCTGCGACGGCGCAGGAGGAGTTCGAGATCTCCTCGGTCACGCAGGATCAGTACGACGACGGCGCCGCCCGCTTCGCCGGGGGAGGCGACGCGGGCGAGGCTGGAGTCGGATCCCTGCCCTTCACCGGCCTCGACCTGGTGCTGATGGGCACGGCCGCCGCAGGCCTGCTCGGAGCCGGATTCGTCCTGCGCCGCCGCGCCGCCGCCGGCGAGGCGGCGGGATGAGCATCCGAGGGCTGATCGCCCGCCGCCGGCGCATTCATGCCGAGGCCCGCTCTCGCCCGCTTGGTGCGCTGCGCGCCCAAGGTCTCATGGACCTCGTCGGCCTGCGCCTGGCCCCGGCCGCGACCGCGGGCATTCTCGCCTTCCTGCACTCCCACCACGTAGGCGAGGCCGTGATCGTGAGCGCCGCGATGCTCGCGGCGCTGCAGCTCATCGAGCGCTCGCGCTTCCCGCTGACCTTGATGCCCGCCGCGCGCGTCGGCCTGGGCTTGGCGGCGCCGGTGCTGGCGGCCCTCACCATGCTCGGGGTGACCGCCCTCGTCGGCCATCCGGCCGATGGCGAGGAGTTCGTCGCCGCCGTCGTGGGCGCATGGCTGACGCTGGGCCTCGGGGGCTGGATGAAGACTCGGATTGAACGCACCGCGTCGGCGCGAGTTGCCGTGGTCGGATCGCCGCGGTTCGCGCAGGACCTGCGGGACGAGCTGCGCATGACGGGCGTCCGCGCGTACGAGGTGATCGGGTGGTTCGGCCCGGAGGGCCCCTACCAGCGCCACGATGACGGCCCACGCTGGCTCGGCTCACTCGACAACGTGCGCGGCGCGGTCCTGGTCAACAAGGTGGACCTCGTCGTGTGTGCCGCCGACCGCGAGTCGGGGCCGGGCGCCGGGCCGGGCGAGGGCGCGTGGGAGCGGGTTGCCGGCGCGTGCCTGGATCTACCCCTGCGGATGATCGGCGCCAACCAGTTCTACGAGGATCTCCTGGGCCACGTCCCGATCGGCACGATCGATCAGGCGTGGTACCGCTACGTCCTGCACCCACGCTTCCAGTCGGCCGAACCGCTGTCCAAGCGCGCCCTCGACGTGGCCCTGGGGGTCACCATCGGCCTGCTTACGGCGCCGCTGATCGCCGTCGCCGCGCTGCTCGTGAAGCTCGTTGACGGGGGGCCCGTCGTGTACCGGCAGATACGCCTCGGCGAGCACGGTGAGCCCTTCGAGATGCTGAAGCTGCGGACGATGACGGTGGATTCGGAGGCAGACGGCGCCCGCTGGGCGGTGGCCGACGACACCCGGGTCACCCGGGTCGGGCGGTTCCTGCGGCGCACCCACATCGACGAGCTGCCCCAGACCTGGAACATCTTGCGCGGCGACATGACCCTTGTCGGCCCACGCCCGGAGCGCCCCCAGATGGTGTCCGAGCTCGAGCGCCAGTACTCGCACTACACGCGGCGCCACCTCTACAAGCCAGGCATCGCCGGCTGGGCGCAGCTTCGCTGCGGCTACGCCGGGTCCGAGCTCGGGACCGGGTGGAAGCTCTGCCACGACCTGTTCTACATCAAGCATCGCTCTGTGCTCGGCGACCTGTTGATCGTGCTCGAGACGGCCTTCGAGACCTTCCGCGACGCGCACCGGGCGCTCCGCACGCCGGGCGAGCGCTTCATCCTCGAGGAGCGCGCGCATTCCTGAGCCGGCCGTCCACCTCACGAGTCCGGTCGTCGTCAGCCCGGGGATCGCAGGAGCCTCAATCGCGCTGCTCGTCGTGGACGACGACTGCCGCGTCTCCGAGGCCAGTCTGGCCGCCTGCCGGATCCTTGGTCTCAGTCGCGACGACGTGCTCGATCGCCTCCTGCCCGAACTCCTCGCGCCGGCGGCCGCCGAGCGGCTGCGGGCCGTCTGGGCTCCGTTTCATCAGACCGGTGGCCACGCCGGTCCGTTCGAGTTGGCCTGGCCGCACGACAGCACGCCCATGGACATCAGCGTCACGGCCGCCGTCGTGCCGGGCCGTCACCTCGTACTGCTGTCACCGACCGAGGCCATCGGCGCCGCGCACGTCACCAACGGGACCACGGCGCCCGCCTCGCCACCGGCCGCTCGGCGCGGGCGCGGGCCCACGGCCCGGGAGCGCCAGATCCTCGCGATGCTCGCCATCGGCGACACCGACGTCCAGATCGCCGCAAAGCTCGAACTCTCGCCCGCGACGGTCCAGACCCACGTTCGCAACGCCAAGGGCAAACTGGGCGCTCGGACCCGCGCGCAGGCAGTCGCGATGGCCTTGCGCGACGGCCTGATCGAAGCCTAGGTACGACGCCCAGACCGGCAGCTACGGCTGGGCCGGCGTGGTGCGGCCGGCCTTGGCCCGTTGCTCAATAAAAGCGGCGCGGCGCTCCTGCGCTGCGCTCACACGGTCGTCCAGCGACCCCAGGCGGGCGCTCAGCGGGTTCAGCTCGAGGGCAACGTCGAGCTCGCGGCGTGCCAGGTTGGGTTCGCCGTCGAGGTGGGCGAGGGCCAGAAAGTAGTGGACGGCCCACTCCTGCGGCCGCTCCTCGGCGGCGCCCCGTAACGCCTCCAGCTCGCGCTCGGCGTCACCCAACTCCCGGGCGATCGCCCCCTCGGCCAGCCACGGCTCCTCGGCGAAGGGGTTGAGCGAGCGGGCGCGGTCGAGGTCGGCAAAGGCCCGCCCGGGGTCCGAGCGCCAGTTCCGGTAGGCGTTGTTCGTGTAGCGCTCGCTCAGGTATGGCGGCACCAGTGAGACCGCGAGCACGGCGGCAACGACCACGACCACCGTGCGCCCCGTTCCCCGCCGCTGACGCGGGGCGAAGACGGCCGGTGCGCTGGCGGCCCCGAGCAGCATGAAGACCGGCGCGCTCACGGCCGCGTAGGTCCAGAACCAGTCGATCGAGGAGTGCGTGAGCCAGTAGGCCGTTGCGGTCAGCGCGGCGGTCGCGAGCCCTGCCGCGGCCGGGCCCAGGCGCCGGGACCGCATCACCGCCGAGACGGCCGCCGCCAGGACGAGGGTGAGCAGGGCGAGGCCGGGCACGCCGAGCTCGGCGAGGACTTCCAGCTCGACGCTGTGCGCGTCGCGCGCGTTCTGGTCGGCGTGGGAGCGGTTCTGCGTGTAGCTGTACTGAAAGCCGCCGGCGCCGACGCCGAACAGGGGGTCCGAGCCCGCGTCCTCGAGCGCCACCCCCCACAGGTCTGCCCGCTCCGTGCCGGCGTCGAACGTGAACCTGCTCGACTGCCCCTCGAATGCCGGCGAGCCTTCCGTACGCAGCTCGTCCACCTTGTCGGCGACGAAGGCCAGCGGGTTGCCCACCGCGGCGACGAACGCCACGAGGCCGACGACGAGCCCTGCCTGCAGCCCGCGAGTGGCGAAGCGGTCGGCGCGCTTGGATGCCTCGTCGGTGGCGAGCAGGCGGCCCTCGAGGCGGATTGCGATCAACGCCAGGGCGAGCGATAGCGCCAGCCCGCCCAGCGCGGCCTGCGCCGTGGCTCGCATCTCGTCCCGCCCGGCCCCGAGGGTCCCCTCGTTGACGGCGGTATAGAGGTCGGTCATCGACGGGATCACGAGGAGGGCGGGCAGCACCGCGACGGCGAGCCATCCCAGCGCGCGAGCCCGCTCGTGTGTGAGCGCCGCGTAGACCACGAGAGCGACGGCGACGGCGACGGTCGAGCCGCGGCTCTGGGCGATCAGGGCCATCTCCACCGAGATCGTCGCGGCCCCGAGCGCGGCGGCCCGCCACCCCGAACCGAGCTCGCGGTTGCGCGCGAGGCCCAGGGCCGGCCAGAGGGCGATCAGGAAGAAGGCCGCGGTGGCATTGCGATAGCCGAGTGGGTACTGCAGCGTGCCGTCGCCGTAGAGGTAGGTCCGGATGTCGTCGCCCAGGAGCATCGCGCCGGCCGCCGTCAGCCCCGCGAGGCCCCCGGCAATGGCGACCGGCGCGAGCGCAAGATGCATGCGCGGCCCGAGCAGGTTGCAAAGCCACAGGCCGAGGGCAAAGCAGATCGCGTACCCGGCCGCGCGCTGCGCGTCGGCGATCGCCACGTCTGGCGAGGGACTCCACAGGCCCGACAGCGCCGTCCAAGCCGCCAGGCCGACGAGCCCGTAGACGCTGAGGAGCACCGGGCGTGAGAGCGCCAGGTCCCCTCGCCAGGGGGACCACCGAGCCAGCACGATCAGTCCGAGCGCGAGCACGAGGACCCCCGGGAGCATGGTGACCCCGAAGTACGCGCCGTGCTTGATCGCCCACCACGTGAAGACCCCGCTGAGCAGGCTCAGGCACAACAACGCCGAGATCCCGAGCGTGTCCATCCTGCGCGGAAGCTGGGATCGCACGTCGGCGCCGAGCCCGGACGAGGCCGAGGGTCCCTGCCTGGGCGACGTCTGCGCGGGCACGCGCCCAAGCTAGCGGAGCGGGTCCGGCGCCAGTGCAGCTACGGGTGCGACCGATCCGTATAGGACGATTCGGCGAGTGGGTGACGAACGAGGCGACCCGCCCAGCTCCGGCCCACCGTCGGAGACCTCGGGCGACAGCGTGCGCGACAAGGTCGCGAGCGTCCGCGAGTCGATCTCGGCCGACCTGCGCAAGGTGCTCGAGAGCGCGGAGGCCGAGGAACGGGATCGGCGCACCGCCGTCGAGGCGCGCCTCGACGAGCTGGCGACGTCACGCCTCGACGCGGCGGAGGCGCAGATCGCCGAGCGCCAGGCGGAGGCGGCGAAAAAGCTGGAAGCCGCGCAGGCGGAGGCGAAGAAAAGGCTGGAAGCCGCGCAGGCGGAGGCGGAGGCCAAGCTCGGGACAGCCCAGGCCGAAATGGCGAAGCGGCTGGAGGCGGCCCAAGCGGAAGCCCGCGCCGAGCTTGCGGAGGAGCTTGCGGCCAGGCTGGAGGGCCGGGCTGACGGCCTCCGGGAGGAGGCCCAGCGTGCCTTCGCCGCCGGAGAGGAGGCCGAGCGCGATCGCTTCGCGGCGCTGGAGGCCGCACTCTCCAAGCGCGCCAAGGGGCTGGCGAGGGATCTCGAGGACACTGTTCGCGCGAACGTCGCCGAGTTCGTCGAGGCAGCGGTCGAGGCCCGAATCGCTGGCGCACGCCAGGACGCCGTGCGCGCCGGCGAGGCTCAGCTCGCAAGCGGGCTCTCCGAGCTTCGCGACGAGGTCATCACCCGCCACGAGCAGGCTCAGGAGGAGGTTCGGGCGGCGGCGACCGCAGCCGGGTCGGACGCCGAGGCCCGCTTGGTCGCCGAGTTCGCGCAGCGCCTCACAACGGCCGAGGCCGAGCTCATTCGCCGGATTGACGCTCGCGAGGAGGTCGCCGAGGAAACCCTTGCCTCCCGACTTGCCGAGGTCGCGTCCGGCCTGCGGTCGGAGTGGGAGGCGGCAGTGGATCGCCAGCGGGCGGAGGGCGACGCCGTCTCCGCCCTCCTGCGCACGGCCCTGGACGAGGCGATCGAACGCCAGCACCAGGAGGGCGAGGCCGTGGCTGCCACGCTGCGGGCGCTGTTCGACCAAGAGTTCGACCAGCGCATGACGGCGCTCACGGCGAGAAACGAGCGTTCGTTCGCGGAGGCCGCGGCCCAGGCGCAGGCGTCCCTCGAGGCGCTTCACTCCGCCTCGGCCTCCGAGCTGGACCGCGCGCTCTCGGATCGCCTCTCGGGCCTCATCGGCGAGACGCGCTCGGCGCTGGGGGTCGAGCTCGAGGAGCGGCTTGCCGAGGCCCATGAAGCGCTTGCCGAGCGCTTGTCTGAGGACGCCGTCCGGCTGGCCCAGACCGACCGGGCCGCCCTGGCGGGCGAGATCACGAGCCGCGCGGAGAGGGCCGAGGAGGAGGTCCGAGCCGCGGCCGACCAGGCCCTGGCCGGCGCCCTTGCGCACCTTCATGCTCAGGCGGACGAGCGCCGCGCAATGGTCGAGGATCGACTCGAGGGCGCGATCACCGCCCGGCTCGCCACGGCCGAGCGAACCCTCGACCAGCGGCTCGGCGCCGCCGAGGCCACGATCGCCGACCGCCAGACGACGGCGGAACGCGAGATCGCGGAGCGCCAGGCGGCGGCCCAGGCCGGCCTCAGCCATGACCAGGCGGCCGGGGAAGCCGAGCTCGCGGAGCTCCAAGCGGCCGCGGAGGCGCAGATCGCCGAGCGCCAAGCGGCGATCCATGACCTGCTCACCGAGCGCCAGGCGGCCGGGGAGGCCAGGCTCACCGAGCGCCAAGCCGCCGCGGAAGCGATGCTCACCGAGCGTCACCACGGCCTCCTGGAGGAGGGGCTGGAGACCCTTCGCAACGACGCTGACGAGCGCGGCCGGGCGATCGAGAGCGAGCTGCGGGGGGCCATCGACGCCGCGCGTGAGCAACTGGAGCGGACGGCGGCCGAGGAGCTCGCCGGCCGCTTGAGCCTCCTCGTCGAGGAGGCCGACCGTCGCAGCACGCAGGCCGTGGCGCGCGCGCAGGAGCTCGCGCTGGCGGCCGCCCAGCAGGCTTCGGACGAGCGGCTGACGACGGCTCAGGAGGCACTCGCCTCCGAGCTCGCCCGATCCCTCTCGGAGGCGCACGCGGAGCTCGAGCAGAAGGTCGCCGACGCTGCAGGGCGAGCCAAGGTCGAGCTGTCCGGCGAGCTCACTCGTCGCTCCGAGGAAGCCGAGCAGGCACTCGAGGCCACGGTAACCACCGAAGTGGGGCGCCGCGCGGATGAGCTTGCGACGCAGCTCTCGGAGCGGGTGTCGGATGCGCAATCGCGCAGCGCCGAGTCCACCCGCCAGGCGCTCGCCGCCGCCACCGAGCGGCTCGAGGCCACGAGCGCCGAGAGCCTGTCCGGGGCCGAGGAGCAGCTACGCGGCCGCATCGAGCAGTCGCTCCATGCTGCCGAGGAACGGTTGGCCGAGCAGGCCACGACTCACGTCGAGCTGCGCGCCGCCGCGCTCGAGGGCTCGCTGGAGGGTCTCGCCAGCGACACCAGGGACGCTCTCGAGTCACGCATCGCCGAACGCCTCGGCACGGCGGAGGCGGAGCTGCGCTCGCGGGCGGAGTCCGAGGTTGCCGAGCGGGTCCGGGCGGCCCACGAAGAGCTCGAGGGGGCTGCTTCTCAGCGGGCCGCCGCCCTCGAGGCCAAGCTCATGGACGCGGCGCAGACGGCCGACACGAAGCTCTCACGGCAGCTGGAAACCGAGGCCGGCCGGCTCGCCGAGCGACTCGACGCCGAGGAGAAGCGGATCGCCGAGCGTCTGGACGCCGGGTCGCAGCAACTCTCCCGGCGCTCGCGTCGACATGAGCTCAAGCTGGCACGCCAGGAGAGCTCGAAGCGAATCCGCTCGGCCCTGGATCGCCTGGAGGCGAGGGCGGAGGCCGCCGCGGCCGGGCTCGACCGAAGCGCACGGGGCCAGCGCGCCGGCCTCGAGGCAGCGGCCAGGCTTCACGGCGAGGCCCAGGGGCAAGCGCTGGAGGCCGCGAGTGCGGCGCTCTCGTCGCAGCGCGATGAGCTCGACGCGACCTTCAGCTCACGCGTGCAACGACTCGAAGACGAGCTCTCCGAACAAGCGAAGCGGATCGAGGCGGACATGTCCGGCCGCGCGGAGGCCATCGATTCCGGCATCGGCTCGAGGGAGGCGGCCCTGCTCGCGCAGTTGGATGCACATGGCGAGGAGCTGGGCGCCGGCCTCGCGGCCCGCTCCGGCGAGCTCCGCGACGAGATCGAGGTCCGCTCCGGTCAGCTCCGCGACGATCTCGAGCGACTGGAGATGAAGCTGGCCCAGGAGCACGAGCAGCTCACAGCCACCCGCCGCGAGATCGACACCCGAGCGGCGGCGGGCGACGAGCGGGTGGCCGCCGCACTCGTGCGACTCACCGAGGGGGTGGACCGCGTCGATCGCGCGCTCGAGGAGATCGGTCAGTCGGAGCTGCGCATGATCGAGGCGCACGAACGCATCGCCGACGTCGGCGCCCAGGTCGCCGACTCGGCCCACGCCGCCCAGGAGGCGACCGATGTCGAGGCTCGGATACGCATGGCGACCGCCGCGGAGGAGGAGGCCGCCCAGCGGATCCGCGAGGCCGAGCAGCGCCTACGCCAAATCGTGGACGAGGACACCCCCGTCGAGTAGGGGCGGCCCTCCGCCTACCGGCCCGCGATCGCGCTCAGCTCATCCGGGCGCATAAGCACCACCAGCGTGGCGCCGTCGATCGCGGCCAGGCCGCCCTTCCCCAGCTTCACGCGTCCCCCGGTGGCGATGGCGATCGCGCGCGAGAAGTCGGGCTCGTGGCCCACCAGCAGCACGTTCTCGCGGCCGGCCGCCATCTCGGCGGGGTCGAAGTCGCCGCCGCGGAGGGCATCGGTTCGCTCGGGCTCCAGGCCAAGCGCGCGGCAGGTGATCGCCGCGGTGTCGGCAGCCCGGACCTTCGGGCTCGCGAGGCACGCGTCGAGCTCCACTCCCATGCAGGCCAGGGCCCGCCCGGCCGCCTCTGCCTGCTCGCGTCCAGGCTGGGTGAGCGCGCGGGCGGCGTCGTCGTCGGCGTCGTCCTCCGCGTCGCCATGGCGCAGGAGCCAGATCACCAGCGAAGGGTATCCGCAGATTGCGCGAACACGCTCTCTCGCAGGCCGGTGGCATCTGGCCCGATTGCGAAGATGACGAGGTGAGCCAGCCGGTCGCCCACCTTCACGTCCACAGCGAGTACTCGCTGCTGGACGGGGCCAACAAGATCAAGGCGATGGCGGCTCGGGCGGCCGAGCTCGACATGCCCGCGCTGGGCCTGACCGACCACGGCGTGATGAACGGCGCGGTCGAGCACTACAAGGCATGCCGGGAGCACGGAGTCAAGCCGATCCTCGGCCTCGAGGCCTACCTGGTCGACGACCGGCGAGCCGCGCAGTCGGCGCCCGGGCGCGGGGTCGAGCGCAACCACCTGACGCTGCTGGCCGCCAGCGACGCCGGCTTTCGCAACCTGGTGAAGCTCACCTCGGCGAGCTATCTCGAGGGTTTTTCCCGCGGCAAGGCCAACGTCGACATGGAGTTGCTGGAGCGCCACTCGGAGGGCGTGATCGCGCTCACCGGATGCCTCCAGTCCCGCTTCTGCCAGCGGATCATCGAAGGCCGCCCAGCCGACGCTCGCGCCCACGTCGACGAGCTCATGTCGGTTTTCGGCGCCGACGACGTTTACTTCGAGGTCCAGGTCAACGGGATCCCGGAGCAGGACGTGGCCAACGAGGGGATCGTCCGTGTCGCGCGCGAGGTGGGCCGGCCCTTGGTCGCGACGGGCGACGTCCACTACCTGCGCCGAGAGGACTACGACAACCACGCGGCGCTCCTCTGCGTTCAGACCAAGTCCACGCTGGAGCAGCCGAAGCTGCGGTTCGACACCAACGAGTTCTTCCTCAAGAGCGCCGAGGAGATGACGCAGGCGTTCTCGCCGTGGCCCGAGGCGGTGCCCACCACCCTCGAGGTGGCCGAGCGCTGCGAGGTCGAGATCGAGCTCGACAAGCTGCTCCTTCCCAGGTTCCCGGCCCCCGACGGGGAGGAGCCGGGCGAGATGCTGCTGCGGCTGGCGACCGAGGGGCTGCGCCGCCGCTACGGGGATCCGCCCTCCGCCGCCGCGGTCGAGCGCCTCGAGTTCGAGCTCGGCGTGATCCGCGAGATGGGGTTTGAGTCCTACTTCCTGATCGTCTGGGACTTCGTGCGGTTCGCCAAGGAGAACGGGGCCGCGGTCGGGCCCGGCCGCGGCTCGGCCGCCGGCTCGATCGTCGCCTACGCGCTCAACATCACCGACCTCGACCCGCTGGCGAACGAGCTGCTGTTCGAGCGGTTCCTCAACCCCGCTCGCAAGTCGATGCCGGATATCGACATCGATTTCTCGGTGCGCGGCCGCGAGCGGGTCATCCACTACGTCCAGGAGAAGTACGGGCGCGAGTCCGTGGCGCAGATCATCACCTTCGGCAGGATGGCCCCGCGTGCGGCCACGCGGGACGCGGCGCGGGTGCTGGGCTACGACTACGCCACCGGCGACAAACTCGCGAAGCTCATCCCGGAGCCAATCATGGGGCGTCCGCCGTCGTTCGACGACTGCCTGCGCAAGGGCCAGGAGCTCCGCGGCGCGTACGACACGGACGCGGCCGCACGCCGCATCGTCGACGTCGCCAAGGGCCTCGAGGGCATCGTCCGCAACAACTCGATCCACGCCGCCGCGGTCGTAATCGCCGACCGGCCGCTGGACGAGATCGTGCCGCTCCAGCTCGCGGAGGACCGCACGGGCGGCAATGGGCAGAACGGCAAGACCGAGCGCTCGTACAAGGTCGTGACGCAGTACTCGATGGGGCCCATCGAGGAGATCGGGCTGCTGAAGATGGACTTCCTCGGCCTTCGCAACCTCGACGTCATCGAGGACGCGGTGCGCATCATCGCCCGCTCGCGGGAGATCGAGGTGGACATGGAGCGGATCCCGCTCGACGACGCCAAGACCTACGAGATGCTCGCCGCCGGTGATTCGGTCGGCGTCTTTCAGCTCGAGTCCGACGGCATGCGCGACGCCCTGCGCAAGGTGAAGCCCACGGAGTTCGGCGACATCGTCGCGCTCGTCTCGCTGTACCGCCCGGGTGCGATGCGCTACATCGACGAGTACGCGCGCGGCAAGCGCCAGCCCGGCTCGGTCACCTACGCCGACCAGCGGCTGCGCCCGATCACCGAGGCGACCTACGGCTGCTGCATCTACCAGGAGCAGCTGATGGAGATCGCGAAGCAGATCGCGGGGTTCTCCGGCGCGGAGGCCGACGATCTGCGCAAGGCGGTCGGCAAGAAGAAGCGCGACCTGATGGCGACGATGGAGGGCAAGTTCCTGGATGGGTCACGCGCGTCCGGCACCGACGATCGCGTCGCGCGCGACCTGTGGTCGCTGATGACCGCGGCGGCCGACTACTCGTTCAACAAGAGCCACGCGGCCTGCTACGCGCTCATCGCGTACCGGACGGCCTACCTCAAGGCAAACTTCTCCGCGGAGTACATGGCGGCGCTGATCTCGTCGGTGATGTCGACGAAGGACAAGGTTCCCTACTTCGTCAATCGCTGCAACGCGATGGGGATCGAGGTCCTGCCGCCCGACGTGAACTCCTCCGACCATGACTTCGTCGTCCACGGGGACCAGATCCGGTTCGGGCTCGATGCGGTCAAGAACGTGGGGCACCAAGCGGTGGAGGCCATCCTGCGCTCGCGTCAGGCCGTCGGCCCGTTCGAGTCGATCTGGGACTTCTGCGAGCGCGTCGACTCGCGCGCGGTCAACAAGCGGGCGATCGAGTGCCTGGTGAAGTGCGGGGCCCTCGACTCGACGGGCGCCAGCCGCAAGGGGATGCTCCTCGTTCTCCCGCAGGCCCAGGCGTCCGGGCAGAAGGCCCAGGAGGACTCCCGCCGCGGCCAGGGATCGATCTTCGACCTCGGCGGCGGGCAGGGCGGTGAGGCCGCCCCGTCGGACGGGGCCGGGGCGCAGCGCCTACCGGTTCCCCCGGAGGAGTTCGAGCAGCGCGAGCTGCTGCGCCTCGAGAAGGAGACCCTGGGCACCTTTCTCTCCGCGCACCCGCTCAACGACGTGCGCGACGCGATGCGCGAGCGCGTGGACTGCGGCCTTCCGGACGTTGACGAGAGGCCCGACGGCACCTGGCTCACCGTGGGCGGGATCGTCGGCGAGGCGAAGAAGGTGCGCACGCGAAACGGCGGACACGTGATGTTCGCGACGCTCGACGACCTCGACGGGCAGGTCGAGCTGTTCGTCCGCGACGCCGCCGGCGAGGCGGCCGCGGCGATCGAGCCGGACCGCGTCGTCCTGGTCCGCGGCCGCGTCGACCACAAGGGGCGCGGCCAGACCAGCGTCGTCGTTCAGGAGGCCGAGATCTTCGAGCCCGACGAGGCCGAGCTGGCCGCGGCGGAGCGCAAGGCGGCGGCGAAACGGGACCCGAAGGAGTTCACGCTCTCGATCAACGCCGCCGACTTCGGCCCCGATCTGATCGAGGAGCTGAAGTCGCTGTTCGAGGGATTCCCCGGCCAGAGCGAGGTCCTACTCGTCATGCGGACCAACCAGGGGACCCGCCGGCTGCGGTTCGGCGATGAGTACCGGATCAGCCCGTCGCCGCCGCTGCGCGCGCAGCTGGCCGAGGTACTCGGGCCGAAGTCGATCGCGGCGTAAGATCCCGGCATGGCGCTGAAGCAGCGTGGGGGAGAGGACACCCGCCAGGGCGAGTGTCGCCGCTGCCGCACCTTCTGCGACAAGCTCGTCGAGCCCCGTGGCTGCGTGGCGATGCGCTGCAGGTACCTCTACACCTACGCCGACCCGCTGAGCGGCAACCGCTACATGGGGTGCATGCGCAAGGTCTTCGGCGCCGAGATCGACCTTGAGATGTTCGAGCTCGCCGAGGCGGGCAGCGGCTTCGGCGGCATCAAGATGACGGGCGACCCCCTGCCGCAGTGTCAGTTCAGGGTCGAGCCCTGCTACGAGGGCGACGGCCCGGCATTCGCGTGCGTCAACCCGCGTTTCTTCGACTGCAGCGACGGGGGCGACGAGGGCATCAGGGCCTTCGACCTGCGCAACGCCCTGACCTAGGTGTAGTTCCTCACCACGTTGTTCATCCGGGCCTCCTTGGAGGCTGGGGGTGCCAAAGCCACCCAGACCCAAGGAGGACACCGAATGAACATCCACGCTAACGCCCGCACCTGCCCGAAAAG
>JBPCKC010000001.1:0-10737 GCA_051004675.1 Solirubrobacterales bacterium | reverse complement strand
ACCACATGCAGCGGCTTCGCTCCGAGGAGGGCGTCACGTTCCTGTTCGTCGAGCACGACATGGAGGTGGTCATGAACCACTCCGAGCGTGTCGTGGTGATGGCCGAGGGGCGGGTGATCGCCGACGGTGAGCCGCACCACGTGCGAAAGGACCAGGCAGTGATCGCCGCGCACCTGGGCGCGACCGCGTGAGCGCCGAGACGGGCAACGGCGCGACGGCCGAGCACGGTCGCGCGACCGCCGACGACGCGCTGCTCGCGACCGAGGGCGTGGTGGCCGGCTACCTGCCGGAGGTGGACATCCTCAACGGCGTCTCGATCCGGGTGAAGGAGGGCGAGATCGTGACCGTGATCGGTCCGAACGGCGCCGGCAAGTCGACGCTGATCAAGACGATCTTCGGGCTGCTGCGCCCGCGCAAGGGGCGAATCGTCTTCCGCGGCGAGGAGATCAGCGGCCAGAAGCCGCACCACTGCTGCGAGCAGGGGCTGAGCTACGTGCCGCAGCTCGACAACGTGTTCCCGACGCTGACGGTCGAGGAGAACCTGGAGATGGGCTCGCTCGACCGCTCGAAGACCGGCGACCAGATCGAGCGCATGTACGAGATCTTCCCTCGCCTGGGCGAGCGCAAGCGCCAGCGGGCGGCCACGATGAGCGGCGGCGAGCGCCAGATGGTGGCGATGGCGCGGGCGCTCATGCCCGAGCCGGACATGGTCCTTCTCGACGAGCCGTCGGCCGGGCTGGCCCCCGCGTTCGTCGAGGCGATCTTCGAGAAGATCGCCGACATCAACAAGGCCGGCGTGACCGTCGTGATGGTCGAGCAGAACGCCCGCCGCGCGCTGGCGATGTCCGACCGGGGATACGTGCTCGACCTCGGCAAGGACCGCTTCACCGGACCCGGCAAGGAGCTTCTGGACGACCCGAAGGTCGCCGAGCTCTACCTCGGCGGCAGCGCCCGCATCGACGCCGCCGACGAGCCGGCCGAAAACTAGAAACGGCCGGAGCCCGAAGGCCCCGGCCGCTTCCGCGACATTGGTGTCGAGGTTGGTGCTAGCCCGTGGGGGCAGCCACCGTCACCTCGTCCACAGGCTCCGGAACACCGTCCGTGAACTCGTAGATGTCATAGACGCCGGCGGTCGCATCGCCGTTCTCGTCCATGTCGATCGCACCAGATGCACCCTGGTAGTCGATGTCGTCACCGTTCTGGAGCGCCTCGATCGCGTCGGGGAGCTCCTCCCAGGTGTACTGATCGCCCTCGGGCGCGCTGATGTCCTGGATGACCTCGGCCATGTCGGCGCCCTCGGTCGACCCGGCGGCGACGGCCGCCAGGTAGCAGAGAACGATGGCATCGAAGTTCTGAGCGTCGAACGTCTGTCGATCGACGTCAGGCTCGATCTTGCTCTCGTTCCAGAGGTCGTCGAACGCCTTCGACGACTCGTCGTCGTCCGGCACGCCCGGCGCGGTGCCGCGCAGGCCGTTGACGGCGTCGTCGCCGGCGCTCTCGGCCAGATCACCTGAGACCAGGCCGTCGGTGATGAACGTGGTCTTCGGATCGAACCCTGCGCGCACGAGCGCGGGGCCCACCTTGTTGTAGGTCTCCGGGAAATCCACGATCACGACCCCATCGGGGTCGCCGCCGGTAATGTCGGAGGCCTCGGAGTCGTAGTTCGGCAGCTTGACGTCGTAAACCGTCTCGGAGCCGATCTCACCACCCTTCTCCTCCCAGGCTGCGCTGAACGTGTCAGCGAGGCCGGTTCCGTAGGCGTCGTTGCGAGCGCCGACGTTGACCACCTTGCCCTCGGCTCCGCCGAGCTCATCCTCGACGAAGTCGGCGAGCGTGGGGCCCTGGTACGAGTCGGGCGGCGCGGTCCTGTTGACCAGGCCGTCGTCCTCGAGACCGGTGATCTCGTCGCTTGTCGACGCCGGGGAGATCAGGACGACCTCCTCGGGGATCGCGACCGATTCAGCGGTCGGGATCGTGTCGGCGGAAGCCCAGGCGCCGGCGATGCAGCTGGCACCGTCGGAGTCGACCATCTTGCGGGCTGCCTGTACGGCCGCCTGCTGATCGGCGCCGCCGCCGTTGTCCTCGGTGACGAGCTCGACCGTATGCTCGGCGCCCGACTCCTCGATCGCGGGGGTGATCACTTCCTCGACCGCGATCTGCGCGGCCTTGTCGCCAGGTGGGCCGAAATCGGCTAGGTCGCCGCTGAGGGGCACGGAGTCGCCGATCACCAGATCGAGCGTCTCCTCACCTCCGCCGCCACCGCTACCGCCATCATCTTCGTCGCCGCAGGCCGCCAGGCCAAGCGTGAGGCCAGTAACTGCCACGGCGAGCGAGGAAATCCTGACCGATCGGGTCAGCCTTCCCATAAGCACACTCCTCTCTCAGGTCTTTACCTGGGCCGTCCAGGCCCTCAGTGCAGGCACATTCCTATCAGGGTCTGGGCATTCACGTACCCACCTGCCGCTTTCTTGAGTCGCGTCAGACCGACTCGCCGAGGGCGGGCTCAGGGCCGGCGGGCGTCACGCGGCGCCATTCGGTGATCTTCCCGTCCTTGATCACGAACGCGGTCTGTGCCTCGCCACCCGTTCCGGGACCGCAGGATCCGGCCCCGGGGCGCTCGGTCAGGCGGAAGGTGGCGGTCGTGAACTCACCCTCGCCGTCGGCCTCGACGAGGACGGCTCCGCAGGGGAGCGCGGCGTTGAACAGCCGGGCGTCCTCGCGGGTTTCGAGGCGCAGCGTCGGGCCGTTCTCGGTAACGGACGGGAGCGCGAAGAAGCCGGCCGCGGCGTCGATGTCCCCTTCGGTGAGGGCGGTCGCCCAAGCGTCGATGACTTCGACGTCGGTGGGGCTGGCGTCGCCCGGGACGGCCTCGGCGCCCTCGGGCGCGGAGTCGTCGCCCCCACAGGCCGAGAGGAAAAGGGCAATGAGGGTGAGCAAAGCGGCTGGCGGGATCATGCGCAGGGGCACTCCCCAAGTATCGCGATCCCGTCGAGTTTCCACGCGAGCACCCCTTATCCGGGCACCAGCGCGGAAACCCGGCGCCTCCGATTTGCGTTCCTTGCACCCCTTGACGGGTATGCGAACATGTGTTCGTAGTGGTAATCGGCTGCGCCCTCATCCCCCGGTTCGCGCTCGTGGCGGCGCTCTCAGACCGCGCGGAGATGCTCGGGAAGCCGGTGGCCCTTGCCCCCGCCCCCGGGGGGCCGCAGGTCGTGGGGGCTGTCTCGGGAGCGGCCGAGGCGTTCGGGATCCATGAGGGGATGCGGCTCTCCGAGGCGCTCGCCCGATGTCCTGACCTTGGGTTGGTGACGCCCGACTCCGAGCGCGCCAGGGAGGAATGGGAGGGCGCGCTGGAGCGCCTGGAGGCGATCGGGGCGGCCGTCGAGTCCGAGCGCGCCGGTGAGGCGTTCTTCGAGGTGGGCGGCCTTCGCTCGCTCTGGGGAGGCCCCGAGGGCGTGCTCGGCCGGGCCCGGGCGCGGCTGGGGGGAGCGCCGCGGCTGGGCGCGGGCCCGAGCAGGCTGTGCGCCCACGCGGCGGCCCTGGCCGCCAGGTCCCGGCGTGGTCCGGTGATCGTTCCGGCGGGGGCTGCGCGTGCCTTCTGCGCCTCCCAGCCCGTGGGGCTGCTGCGGGAGCGGCTCTCCGACGAGTGGCAGCGGGCCAGCGTCCCCGACACGCTCGAGCGGCTGGGGATCGCGACGCTGGGCGAGCTGGCCTCGCTGCCCGCCGCCGCGATCGCCGACCGCTTCGGCGAGCCCGGCCTGCGCGCCCAGCGGCTGGCCGCCGGCACCGAGGATCCGCTGCGCCCGCGCGAGCGTCCCGAGCCGCTGGCGGAGCGCATCGAGCTCCCCGAGGGATGCTCGGGCGGCCAGCTCGAGCGCGCCCTGCTGCTGCTGATCGACAAGGTGCTCGCCGCGCGCGCCCGGCGCGGGCGCACGTTGCGGCGGATGCGGGTGGGCGCACGGTTGGCCAGCGGTGGAAGCTGGGGCGCCGAGGTGGCCATGCGCGAGGCAAGCGCCGACCGCGATCGCCTGCGGCTGACGCTCGCGCCGAAGCTGGGTGAGCTGCCCGGCCCCGCCTCCGTGCTCGCGCTGCGGGCGCTGGAGCTGGGCCCGCCAGCGGTGGCGCAGCCAACGCTCGAGCGCTCCCCAGGCGAGCTGCGACGCCGGCGGATTACCGAGGCTGTGCGGCACGTGCGGGCGGCCGTGGGGCGGGACGCGATCCTGCGGGTCCTCGAGGTGGAGCCGACGTCCAGCGTGCCGGAGCGCCGCGTGATCTTCACACCGTATGAGTAGTAGGAGTGTCGTCTACTGGCCGGAGCCCGTCGAGGTGGATGCGGGGGATGACGGCGTGCCGGTGACGGTCTCGGGCACTGGGGTCGAGGCCGTTCGGGAGGACTGGCTGGTCGAGGATCGCTGGTGGACGCCGAAGCCGCTCGCGCGCCACTACTTCGAGCTGGTGCTTCTCGACGGCCGCTGCGTGGTCGTCTATCGCGAGCCGGCGCAGACCGGCAGGTGGTTCTCCCAGCGTGGCTAGGGGCTACGTGGAGCTCCACGCGCACTCGGCCTTCTCGTTCGGCGACGGGGCCTCGCTGGCGGACGAGCTGGCCCTGGCCGCCGCCGAGGCGGGACAGGAGGCGATCGCCCTCACCGACCACGACGGGGTCTGGGGGTCCATGGAGTTCGCACAGGCGTGCCGCTCGCAAGGCGTCCGGCCGATCACGGGAGCCGAGTTGACGGTTACGGACGGGTGCGCCGAGCCATTTCACCTCACGCTTCTGGTCTCCGACGCCACCGGCTACCGCAATCTCTGCCGGCTCGTCACCGAGGCGCACCGCGACACGCGGCCGCACCCTGATCGGGACCCCCTCCCTCCCATCCTCGGGCTCGAGTCGCTCCTGGCGCGGAGGGAGGGGCTCGTATGTCTATCCGGCTGCGCCCGGGACGGAGCCCTGGCCGGTCGCTGGGAGCGCCGCGAGGCGGAGCGGGCGAGGTCGCTGGGTGATCGGCTGATGACGGCGTTCGGGCCCGAGCACTTCCGGGTCGAGCTGCAGCGCCCGTTCTGGAGGCACGATCGGGCCCGTAACCGCTGGCTCGAGCGGTTCGCCGGCCGCCTGGGCGTCCCCTGCGTCGCCACGGGAAACGTCCACATGCACCATCCCTCGCGAGCGGCGCTCCAGGACACGCTCGTCGCGGTGAGGCTGTGCGGCTCGCTGGAGGAGACCGAGCCACAAAGACGGGCGAACAGCAGCTCCCACCTCGCGTCCGCCGACGAGATGGCCGTGCGCTTCCGCGATCACCCCGAGGCGGTACAGGAGACGGCGCGCCTGGCCGAGCGCCTTCGCTTCGACCTTACGCGCGAGAACGGCTATCGCTACCCGGGCTCCGAGGATCCCGGCGCCGACCACGCTTTGGCCGAGCTCTGCCGCGCCCGGCTCGAGCACCGCTACGCGGGCCTGCCGGAGCACGCGGAGGCGGCGAGGCGCCTGGAGGAAGAGCTGGCGCTGACGAGGAAGCTGGGGCTCTCCGGATTCTTCCTGCTGCACCACGACATCCTCGAGCTGGCGCGGGAGGTCGCGGTGGAGGTGAGGGGCCGCGATTCGACCCGGATGATGCTGCCGCCCGGCCGCGGGCGCGGCTCCAGCGTCTCCTCGGTCGTCTGCTACCTCACCGGGCTCTCGCACATCGACCCGGTGCGAAACGGGCTGTTCTTGGGGCGCTTCCTCAACGAGGAGATCGCCGACGCGCCCGACATCGACCTCGACTTCCCCCGCGACATCCGCGAGCGACTGATCCCCCGGATCCACGGGCGCTACGGCCCTGAGCGCTCCGCGCTCGTCGCGGCCTTCGCCTGCTACCGGTCGCGCTCGGCGGTACGTGACTTCGGCAAGGCCCTGGGCCTGCCGCCCGGTGAGATCGAGCGGGTGGCCCGGACGGTCGACATGTACGACCGGCCCGAGTCGGTGGCGGAGGACATGGAGCTGGCGATCGGCACGGCGCGGGCGCGATCTGGCCGGTGGCGAGCGCTCGCGGCGCTTGCCCGCGATGCGTGGGGACTGCCGCGGCACGCCTCTCAGCACCCCGGCGGGATGGTCCTGTCCACGCGGCCCCTGGTGGACATCTGTCCGGTTCAGCCCGCCGCCATGGAGGGAAGGCAGATCGTGCAGTGGGACAAGGATTCGTGTGCCGACGGCGGCTTCCTGAAGATCGACCTGCTGGGGCTGGGGATGCTCTCGGCGGTCGAGCGCTGCGTGGACGAGATCGCGCGGGTGCGCGGTGAGCCGATCGACCTCTCCAGGATCCCGATCGACGACGCGCCCACCTACGAGGCAATCCAGCGAGCCGAGACGACGGGTGTCTTTCAGATCGAGAGCAGGGCACAGATGCAGATGCTCCCCCGGACCCTGCCCAAGGACCTCGACGACCTGACGGTGCAGGTGGCGCTGGTGCGCCCTGGCCCGATCCAGGGCGGCGCGGTCCATCCGTACCTCCAGCGCAAGAAGGCGCTCCGGGAGGACCCCGGATTCGAGGTGCCATACGCGCATCCGTCGCTTAAGCCAATCCTCGCCGACACCCTCGGAACGATCATTTTCCAGGAGCAGGTGATCCAGGTAGCGATGGCGATGGCGGGCTTCAGCGCCGGCGAGGCCGAGGGACTGCGCCGGGCGATGAGCCGAAAGCGCTCGGAGGAGGCGCTGGAGGCGCACCACGAGCGCTTCGTCTCGGGCGCGATCGCGCGCGGCGCCTCGGCGGAGGTGGCCGAGGAGGTCTTCTCCCAGGTCGTGGGCTTCTCCGGCTTCGGCTTCCCGAAGGCGCACGCCGCCGCCTTCGGCCTCTTGGCATACCAATCGACGTGGCTGCGAGTGCACTACGGACCCGAGTTCCTCTGCGCCCTCCTGAACGAGCAGCCGATGGGCTTCTACCCGCCCGACGCGCTCGTCCACGAGGCCAGGCGGCGTGGCCTCGCGGTCCGGCCTCCGGAGGTCAACCGAAGCGCGGTCGGGTGCCGCGTGGAGGACGACCTCGGGGTGCGGATCGGGCTGGGATACATCAACGGGGTGCGGGCCGTCGAGATGGAGGCCACCGTGGCCGAGCGCGAGCGCGCCGGCCCCTACGAGGGGCTGGCCGATCTCGTCTCGCGCTCGGGCGCCGGCCGGGACGGCCTCGAGAAGCTCGCCTGGGCGGGCGCGCTGGAGGCGCTCGGGGTGAGCGCGCCGGGGGCGGGCGCTCGGGGTGATTCGCGCAGAGCCCGCAGCCGCAAGGGCAGGCGCGCCGACCTCTGGCGGGTTGGGGTGGCCCAGGGCAAGCGCACTGGTGGGAGCCGCCAGCTCACGCTTCCGCTGCCGGTTCCCTCCTCGCCCCCGCTGAGGGCGCTCGGCGAGTGGGAGGAGGTCGTGGCCGACTACGCCTCGACCGGGCTGACCCTCGGTACGCACCCGATGGAGCTGGTGCGCCCGGGGCTGGCGCCGGGGCTGGCGCGAAGCGAGGATCTCGAGGAAATCGCAGACGGCTCGCGTGTCCAGGTGGCCGGCATGGTCGTGGCGCGTCAGCGCCCGGCGACGGCGAGGGGGGTCGTGTTCATGTTGCTCGAGGACGAGGTGGGCGTGGTCAACCTGGTCGTCCTACCGCCCGCGTACGAGCGCTACCGGTTGGCGGTGCGCACCGCCTCGTTCATTCGGGTGACGGGGAAGCTCGAGCGGAGGGAGGGGATCACGAACGTGGTCGTCTCGGAGCTGGCCGCGCTCGCGACGCCCGACGCGGTATCGGCGCCCGTCCGGCACATCGAGCCGGCCGCCGAGCTCGAGGCGGTTGCGCCCAAGCCGCACAGCTTTGGGCGCCGAGCATGAGGGCAAATGCCTGCTCTCACGCACGGAATGCAAGATGGGTTGCAGCCCGGTGCTTCCGTCCGAGGGCGTTCCTAGCCTGCCCCTCGCAATGTCCCACGGGCGAACAGACGGCATCGGCCAGCGGCTCCTCGGGGGTGTGGATCTGATCATGGATCTCGCCACCCTCGGCGCCTACGGGCTCGAGCCGATTCCCGCGGGCGGGCCTTGTCGTGAGCAGGGCCAGCACCGGCCGACCCTCCGGTGCTCGGCCTGGGAGGCGCTCCCGGCGGCCCGCCGCGGCGCCTGCGCGACGGCGTCCAGCCCGGCCGACCTCCGCGGCGCCCTCGCGCGCTTCTCGGGCAGCTAGCAGCCCCAGCCGGGGGCTACCCTTGCGGTCGCCCCCCAGCT
Source organism: Solirubrobacterales bacterium (assembly GCA_051004675.1). Taxonomy (GTDB): domain Bacteria; phylum Actinomycetota; class Thermoleophilia; order Solirubrobacterales; family 70-9; genus JBDTSW01. The sequence continues at coordinate 2,507 of JBPCKC010000001.1, read as the reverse complement.
CCGCCGGCCCGCCGTCCGACCGAGAGTCGATCGGGGCGGAAACGACCGTGAGCCGCCCTCGCGGACGGCTCACGGTAAAAGAACTGGCGGCGACCTACTCTCCCAGGGGGTTGCCCCCCAAGTACCATCGGCGCTGAAAGGCTTAACGGCTCTGTTCGGAATGGGAAGAGGTGTTTCCCTCTCGCTATTCGCCACCAAATTGGTGAGAGACCGAGCCCCAGCGGGCTTGAAAACTGCACGCCGGCCAAAAACAAAGTATCCGTCAAGACCTCGACCCATTAGTACCGGTCTGCTACGCGCGTTACCGCACTTCCACAGCCGGCCTATCAACCTGGTGGTCTACCAGGGGTCTTACTCCCTCGAGGGGATGGGAGAGCTCATCTCGAGGTCGGCTTCCCGCTTAGATGCCTTCAGCGGTTATCCGATCCGCGCGTAGCTAACCAGCTGTGCCCTTGGCAGGACAACTGATACACCAGAGGCGCGTTCATCCCGGTCCTCTCGTACTAAGGATGACTCCTCTCAACTCTCCAACGCCTACGGAAGATAGGGACCGAACTGTCTCACGACGTTCTGAACCCAGCTCGCGTGCCACTTTAATGGGCGAACAGCCCAACCCTTGGGACCTACTCCAGCCCCAGGATGTGACGAGCCGACATCGAGGTGCCAAACCGCTTCGTCGATGTGGACTCTTGGAAGCGATAAGCCTGTTATCCCCGGAGTACCTTTTATCCGTTGAGCGACGGCACTTCCACTTGTAACCGCCGGATCACTAAGCCCAACTTTCGTTCCTGCTCCACCCGTCGGTGTCGCAGTCAAGCTCCCTTATTGCCTTTACACTCTTCGCACGATTTCCAGCCGTGCTGAGGGAACCTTTGGGCGCCTCCGTTACATTTTAGGAGGCGACCGCCCCAGTCAAACTGCCCACCTGACACTGTCTACAGCCCGGATTACGGCGCTGTGTTAGAAGTCCAGAACACCAAGGGTGGTATCTCAAGGGTGGCTCCCCGACGGCCGAAGCCGTCGGTTCGCAGCCTCCCACCTATCCTGAGCGAGATATCCCGAACTCCAATATCAAGTTGCAGTAAAGGTTCACGGGGTCTTTCCGTCTTTCCGCAGGTAGTCGGTATCTTCACCGACACTCTAATTTCACCGAGCCTCTCGTTGAGACAGCGTCCAACTCGTTGCGCCATTCGTGCAGGTCGGAACTTACCCGACAAGGAATTTCGCTACCTTAGGACCGTTATAGTTACGGCCGCCGTTTACCGGGGCTTAGCTTCAGTGCTTTGCGCCGAAGCGCTAACACATCCGCGTAACCTTCCGGCACCGGGCAGGCGTCAGCCCCTATACATCGTCTTTCGACTTAGCAGAGGCCTGTGTTTTTGGTAAACAGTCGGTTGGACCTATTCACTGCGGCCCCCTCGAGCTCCCCCCGCATGGGGTTCACTCTACCGGGGCGTCCCTTCTCCCGAAGTTACGGGACGATTTTGCCGAGTTCCTTAACGAGAGTTCGCTCGCTCACCTTAGTATTCTCTACCTGTCCACCTGTGTTGGTTCTCGGTACGGGCACGAGCGCCCTGCCTAGAGGATTTTCTCGGAGGCATAGGTACACGGACTCGCCGGCGGTCAAGCCAGCTGGCATCGCACCTCGCGTTAACGCCCCTGCGGATTTACCTACAGGGACTGGCTACGTGCTTGCCCCAGGACAACCATCGCCTGGGTTCCGTTTCCTGTCCTCGTCACCTCATCGGTCATAGCGGACGCGACGTGGTACGGGAATATCAACCCGTTGGCCATCGGCTACGCCTTTCGGCCTCGCCTTAGGTCCCGACTAACCCTGAGCAGACGAACTTTACTCAGGAAACCTTGGACAATCGGTGGCGGGGATTCTCACCCCGCTTGCGTTACTCATGCCGGCATTCTCACTTCCTGCTGCTCCACGACGGCTCACGCCATCGCTTCAAGCCACAGGAACGCTCTCCTACCGCTCACGCGATCCGCAGATCACGCAAGCCCGCAGCTTCGGAGACGAGCTTAAGCCCCGTTGAATTGTCCGCGCCCGAACACTTGACCAGTGAGCTGTTACGCACTCTTTCAAGGGTGGCTGCTTCTAAGCCAACCTCTTGGTTGTCTCGGCATTCGGACATCGTTTCCCACTTAGCTCGTACTTAGGGTCCTTAGCTGGCGGTCTGGGTTGTTCCCCTCTCGCGTACGAAGTTTATCCCCCGCACACTGACTCCCGAGGTGAACGTAACGGTCTTCGGAGTTTGTCTGAAGTCGGTAACCTGGTAGGGCCCCTAGTCCAAACAGTGCTCTACGGCCGAAACGTACATATCTCGAGGCTATACCTAAATATATTTCGGAGAGAACCAGATATCTCTGAGCTTGATTAGCCTTTCACTCCTATCCACAGGTCATCCGCCCACTTTTCAACGTAGGTCGGTTCGGTCCTCCACGAGGTCTTACCCTCGCTTCAACCTGCCCATGGATAGCTCGCTCAGTTTCGGGTC